>JBGPND010000097.1:0-17662 GCA_041487355.1 Acetobacteraceae bacterium
AGCACCAGATTGGGCGGCAGGCCAAGCACGGGCTCACCGACGCGTGGTCCCGCATGGAAGCCGCCGAGCGCCGCCGCGTCAGGCGGGCGCCGCAGATAGATCGCCGCCAGCGGCAGGATCACCACGATGACCAGGGCAGCGTAGGCCAGCATGGTGTGGCGCCAGCCGATCTGGTCGATGCCGTACTGGAACAGCGCCGGCCATAATGCCCCCGCGATGTACTGACCGGCGGAGATCAGGGCGATCGCCGTGCCGCGGCGTCGGTCGAACCAGCGGCTGACATAGGTCATCAGGGGTGCGAACATGCCGGCGGCGCCGAGCAGACCGACCAACAGGAAGCTGCTGATATAGAGCTGCGTGAGACCACCCAGCGAGGCAATCGTCAGTCCCGCGCCGATCATCGTGCCGCCGAAGATCACCACCCAGCGGACGCCGATCCGCTCGGCCAGCCAGCCCATCGCGATGCCGCCGCAGCCGGCGCCGATGAAGGTCAGCGCCACCGCCAGCGCGGGAGCCGAACGCGACGCGCCGAATTCGGCCGCGATCGGCTTCAGCGCCACCACGGTGGTCAGCGGTGCGCCATACGACACGCTCAGCACAACCATGGCGGCCAGGGCGACGACCCAGGATGTCCGCGTCTCCACGCTCCTCGCGTACGCGCCGCTGCCGTCCATCGGATGCGCTTCCTCGGTTCTTCTTGTGTCAGCTTAGCCGAGCATGGCGGCGATGGCAGCCGGGTCGACCTCCTCGATCCGCGCCGGTCGCCAGCGCGGCTTGCGGTCCTTGTCGATCACCATGGCACGCACACCCTCGGCGAAATCCGGATGCCGCATGGTTGTCCTGGTCAGCGCCAGCTCCGCCGCCTGGCATTGCGGCAAGGTCAGGTCCGCGCCACGGCGGAGTGCGGCAAGCGTCCAGCACAGTGCCGAGGGCGACATCGCCCTGAGTGTGGCCAGGGTCGTCGCCGCCCACTCGTCGCCGACGGCTTCGAGCCGGCGCACGATCCCGGGAACGCTGTCGGCGCCGAAGCAATGGTCGATAGCAGCGCGATGCGGTGCCAGGGAGAACGCGGGCAACGGCGCGACATGGAGGCCGAGAGCCGCCGGCCCATCCTCGGCCAGCGCGCGCGACAGCACGGGCAGGTCCTCGCGCCGGGTGAAATGCGTGGCCAGCCCGGCATGCACGGCGTCCGCGCCCTGCATGCGGGCACCGGTCAGGCCGAGATAGGCGCCGAGCTGGCCGGGCAGGCGCGGCAGGAAGAACGTCGCGCCGATATCGGGGAAGAAGCCGATCGCCGTCTCCGGCATGGCGAAGGCCGCATGCTCCGTCGCCACGCGATACGGCGCATGCACCGAAACGCCGATGCCGCCGCCCATGCAGATGCCGTCGATCAGCGCGACATAGGGCTTCGGATAGGTGGCGATCATCAGGTTCAGTTCGTACTCCTCGCGGAAGAACTCCTCGGCGCGGTGATGCTCGCCATCCAGCTCGTACTGACGCAGCGCGCGGATGTCGCCGCCGGCGCAGAAGGCGCGGTCGCCGGCGCCCTCGGTCACGACCGCGTGCACGTGCGGGTCTTCGCGCCACGCTTCGAGCGCGCGCGAGCAGGCGCGGATCATCGGCAGGTCGATCGCGTTGAGTGCCTTCGGGCGGTTCAGCAGGATCCGCCCCACGCGCCCGTCGCGCCGGGCGACCACTGTGTCCTCGCTCTGCATGCAAACCCTCTCCACAGTTTCGTTCGTCACCCTCGCGGAAGCGGGGGTCCAGCCACTGGGCCCCGCTTCCGCGGAAGTGACGAGGATGGGGTGCTGGGATCGACCCTCAGTCAGTTCGGCAATGCTCTAACGTGACCCTGCCGGTCGCGCCAGGGTGCCCCAGGTCCATCCTTCGGCCACGCGAAGCGCTCCCCCCGGCTTTCGTTTCCTGCCGATATCGCGGATTGTAGCGGCCCTCTGCACGGCAGGAACCCGGAGCCCGATATCGATGCACGTCCGCACGCCAGTGGTCGCCGCGGTGATCCTCGCCATGTCGTTCGGCTTCGCCGCCGCGCGCGACATCACCATTGTGACACGCGGCGGGCTCATGCAGGAGGCAACCAAGGACCTGTTCGCCCGGCCCTTCGCGACCGCCACCACCATCGCGGTGCAGCAGGAAAGCTGGGAGGGCGGCATCGATGCTCTGCGGACCCAGGCCAAGGCACCGGACAATAACTGGGACCTCGTTCTGGTCGACGGCGACGAGCTTGCCACCGGTTGCTCCGAGAACCTGTTCGAGAAGCTCGACTGGTCGGCGATAGGCGGCAAGGACCACTACCTTTCGCAGACTGTCGGTGATTGTGGCGTCGGTGCCGGCGTCGCCAACCTCGTCCTCGCGTGGGATCGCGACAAGTTTCCCGGCACGCCGAGCTGGGCGGATTTCTGGGATGTGGCGAAGTATCCCGGCAAGCGCGGCCTCAATCACGGCGTGCGTGGCAATCTGGAGTTTGCGCTGATCGCCGATGGCGTGTCGCCGGGCGAGGTCTACAAGGTGCTGGCCACTTCCGAAGGTGTGGATCGCGCCTTCCGCAAGCTCGACCAGCTCAAGCCCTACATCGTGTGGTGGCAGGATGGTGCCGAGGCGGCGCGCATCCTCGCCTCGGGTGATGTGCTGATGACCAGTGCGCCTTCGGCGCGGATCGCCGCCGTCAACCGCACCGAGCACCGGAATTTCGGCATGCAGTGGAACGCCAGCCTGTACGAGGTGCAGAGCTGGGTGATCCTGAAGGGCAGCCAGAACCTGCGCCAGGCAACGCAGTTCCTGTATTTCGTCGGCACACCGGCGATCGAGGCGCGGCTCGTCGGTCTGTTCGGCGAAGGCGGACTGGCCAAGGGTGCCAATGACGGATTGGCGCCGGAGGTCGCACAGACTTCGCCGACCTGGCCCGCCAACCTGAATGCCGCGGTGCGGATGGACGTCCCGTTCTGGCACGACAACCTGGGCAAGTTGCGCCAGCGCTTCGACGCCTGGCTGGCGCGTTGACCTCGGCTGCCAGCCTGTCGATCGAGGAGCGCGAAGGGCGCGTGGTGCTGGTGTTCGCCGGCCGGCTCGATGCGATGGCAATCGGCCCGCTGTGGCGGCGGGCGATGCGCGCGGCGCAGCGGGCGAGCGGCAGAAGACTGGTGTTCGATCTGGGTGGCGTGTCGTTCTGCGACGTCAGCGGCGCGGCATTCCTGGCAGAGACCGAGGCGGCGCACGGCGAGGCCGCGGAGCTGGCTGGCGCGCAGGAGCAGGTGGCGGGGCTGTTGCAGCGAGCCCGTGCCGCGCTCGCGGGCGGCGCGCAGCCGCAGGCCGGTCCGCCGCGAACGCTGGGCCAGATTGCCGTCGCGGCACTGCGGCTGCTCGCGGCCAGTATCGCTTTCCTCGGCGAGGCGGCGGTGGCACTCGCCCGGCTGCCACAGCATCAGCGCATGCTGCGCCTGCCCGATCTGCTGCGCTATGTGGACCAGGCCGGCGTGCGCTCGCTGCCGCTGGTGCTGCTGCTGGGCTATCTGATCGGACTGATCCTGGCGTTCCAATCGGCGGTGCCGATGCGCCGTTTCGGCGCCGACATCTTCGTCGCCAATCTGGTCGCGATCAGCCTGCTGCGCGAACTCGGACCGCTGCTCGCGTCGGTGATTCTGGCCGGCCGGACCGGTTCCGCCTTCGCCGCCGAGATCGGCACCATGAAGGTGAACGAGGAGGTCGACGCGCTGGTGACGATGGGGATCGATCCGATGACCATGCTAGTGCTGCCCCGCATCATCGCCGCCATGCTGGTGATGCCGGCGATGACTCTCGCGCTCGATGTGGCCGGCCTGCTTGGCATGACGACAGTGATGCGTGGCTTTGGCTTTCCGCTGGCGACAATCGCGCGCCAGGTGCAGAACTGGGTGACCGCGCCGGACCTTTATGGTGGGCTGTTCAAGGCGGTGTGCTTCGGCGTCGCGGTCGCAGCCATCGGCTGCCGGGCGGGGCTGGGCACCGGCGTCGGCCCGCGTGCCGTCGGCCTTTCGGCCACCGCGGCGGTGGTTGGCGGCATCGTCGCCACCATCGCGCTGGATGGCGTCTTCGCGCTGATCTTCTATCGGCTGCGCCTGTGACGACTGAGCCGGTCATCAGTGTGGTTGGCGTGGCGCAGCGCTTCGGACCGCGCATAATCTTCCGCGACGTCTCGTTCAGCGTGTTCCCCGGCGAGGTATTCGTCATCCTCGGCGGCTCGGGCTGTGGCAAATCGACCCTGATGAAGCAACTGATCGGCCTGCTCGTGCCGAGCGCGGGACGCATCGAGATATTCGGCTGCGCGATCACCGGTTCCGATGGCGCTGCGGCGCTGCGGAAAATGCAACGCAGGATCGGCGTGATGTTCCAGTCCGGCGCGCTGTTCGGCTCGATGACGCTGCTGGAAAACGTCATGCTGCCGCTCGAGATGTTCACCGACCTGCCGCCGGAGGGCCGTGAAGCAGTGGCGCGGGTGAAGCTCGGCCTGGTCGGTCTCGGCGACGCCGCTTCGCTGATGCCGGCTGAGATCTCCGGCGGCATGGCGCGCCGCGCGGGGATCGCCCGGGCGATGGCGCTCGATCCGCCGCTGCTGTTCCTCGACGAACCGTCGGCCGGGCTCGATCCGATCACGTCGGCCGGCCTGGACCGGCTGATCCTGGATCTCCGGCACGATCTCGGCGCGACGTTCGTCGTGGTGACGCACGAGCTTGCCTCGATCCTGGCGATTGCCGATCGCTGCATCATGCTGGATCGCGCCGCATATCGGGACGCCGGCGGGATGATTGCCGAGGGCGATCCGCGTGTGCTGCGCGATGCCAGCACGCATCCGACCGTGCGCGCCTTCTTCCGCCGTGAGGTCCTGGCGATGGCACAGGCGTGATGGGCGGCAGCGGCATCTATCTGCGGGTCGGGCTGCTCATCATCGGCGGGCTCGGCCTTGGCGTTGCCCTGATCTGGTTCCTGGGCGGCGCCCAGATCAGCCGCGGCACGCTGTTCGAATCCTACTTCAGCGAATCGGTGCAGGGATTGGAGGTGGGTGCGGCGGTGAAGTACCGGGGCGTGACGATCGGCCGGGTGTCGGAGCTCGGCCTGGTCAGTGCCGAATACGGCCAGGATCAGGAGATCGACAACAGGCGCCAGACCTACCGCCTAGTCTTCGTGCGCTACGTGGTCGATACCGCGAAGATCGGCAGGATGCCCGACGCGCGGACGGCGGTCGAGCTTGGGTTCCGGTCCAGGCTGGCGTCACAGGGGATCACCGGCCTCAGCTATCTCGAACTCGATTTCGTCGATCCCGCGCGCTACCCGGCGCTGGATGTGCCGTGGACGCCGAAGGCCGAATACATTCCGTCGATGCCGAGCACCTTCAGCCAGGTGCAGGACGCGGCGCAGCAGGTGCTGGCCAAACTCAACCGCGTGGACATCGACGTCCTGTCCACGCAATTGACCGGATTGCTGACCGATCTTCGCACCGAACTGGCGAGCGGCGATCTGCATAAAACGCTGACCGCGGCGTCTGTGCTGCTGCGGACAACCAACGATGCGGTACGAACGGCGGACCTGCCGGGCCTGAGCGCCGACGTGAAGCGCACCTCGGCTTCGCTGCGCGACGTGGCGCAGGGAGAGCAGATGCAGAAGTTGCTGACCAATACCGCGCTGGCCGCCGAACGGCTGGCCAATGTGGCGGCGAAATTGCCGGCGCTGGTCACCTCGTTGCAGGGATTGACGCAGCGCGCGGGCAACGGCACCGCCGATGTGGAGCAAAGCCTGGTCCCGCTGCTGCGCGATACGCGGGCGGCCGTGCAGAACCTGCGGGAAATGACCGAGTCGCTGCGGCGCTACCCGGCGCAGGTCCTCGGTCCGCCGCCGCCACGCTCAGCGGAGCCGGCACGATGAGGCGAAGGTGGTTGCTGGCCGGTGGAGCTGCCCTCGCCGGATGTTCGGTGCTGCCGCAACAGCCGTATGTGCAGCGGCGCGACTGGCCGCTCGACGTGCGGCGTACTCCGGCCCTGCCGCCACGGCCGCGCGGGCGGGTGCTGCTGGTGCGCGCGGTGCGTGCGGCGCCGGGACTGGAGGCGCGCGGGCTGCAATGGCTGCAGCGCGACGGTAGCGTGCATGTCGATTTCTACGAACAATGGGCGGTGCCGCCGGCGCAGGCGGTGGAGGATGACCTGCGGCAATGGCTCGCCGGTGCGGGCTTGTTCAGTGCCGTGCTGGCGCCGGGCAGCCGGCTGACCGCCGATCTGGTGCTCGAGGGTGAGCTGAACGCGTTCTCCGCGGATCTCAACGCCGGTGTCGCACGCGCCTCGCTGGCGCTGGTGCTGCTGGACCAGCGGCCCTTTCCGATCAAGGTGTTGCTGCAGAAGACCGAGAGCGCCGAGGTGAAGCTGACCGGCACCGAGCCGCCTGCGATGGTGGATTCGTTGAAGGCGGCGCTTGTCGAGGTGCTGCGGCAGACCGAGGGGGACATGGCGGCAGCGACGCGTTGACACGCGGTCACAACGGCGGCCACCGGCGGGTGCGGTCGGCTTCCTGGGCTGGGGTCAGTGTGCTGGGCCCGTCGCCCAACGCGGACGGATGGTCCGGCAGGCTTGCGGGGTCCTGCCAGCAGTCGGCGACCCCGAGGCTGCGCGTGCAATAGGGCGGCGTCTCCGGTGGCGGCTCGACCGGGCGGCAATAGCTCTTGCCCTGATCGAGCCGAACCACCGAGCAATCCTTGCCGGTGATCACCGAATAGGCGGCGTCGAACGGACTCCTCTGGATCACGGCGATGCTGCCGACCCCGAGTGCCGCGACACCGGTCAGCGCCTGCTCCGGCGTCGCCCCGCACCCTGCCAGCAGCAACAGCATCAGAAGACGTGCCATGTCGGCAGTCTGGGCCGGTTTGGTAAACCGAGTGTTGCCGCCGTTTGCCCGGCGGCGTGCGCGCCGCTATGGTCCGGCGCGCCGCGGGGGGCCGATTCCGCGTCAGCAGAGAGCGAGAGACCAAGTGGTCGACATTTTTGACGAGGTCGATGAGGAACTTCGCGCCGAGCGCGCCCAGAAGCTGCTCGCGCGCTACGCTGGCGTCATCATAGCGGCCGCCCTGCTCATCGTGGGGGCGGCGGCCGGCTGGCAAGGCTGGCGCTGGTATCAGGCAAGGCAGGACCAGGCCGCTGCGGCGGAATATTTGTCGGCGATGACCCTGGCCGACGCCCCCGCCGGGGCGAGCGACGCCGCCCGCAATGCCGCCGCCATCGCTGTCTTCGACAAGCTCGCGGGCACCGCACCCGAGGGTTATCGCACGCTGGCGCGGTTGCGCGAGGCGGCGCTGATGGCAACCGCGGCCGACCTGCCGGGCGCGCTGGCGCTGTGGGACCAGGTGGCGGCCGACACGTCAGCCGATCCGCTGCTGCGTGATCTGGCCAGCCTGATGTGGGCCCAACATCAGATGGACGGTGGCGATCCTGCGCTGCTGCGGGCGCGGCTCAGGGCACTGACGGCGCCCGAGAATGCCTGGCACACGCTCGCCGAGGAGCAGCTCGCGCTGCTGGACATGCGCCTTGGGAAGGCGGATGAGGCGAAGGCCACTCTGCGGCGTCTGGCGCAGGACACGACGGCGCCGACCGGCGTGCGCGGGCGAGCCAACGGCCTGCTGAACCGGCTGGGCGGGTGACCGGCATGACGCGGAAGGCTGGCCAGGTCCCGCGCGGACAGGCCCGGGCGGCATCCATCACCCGCCGCGGCGCATTGCTCGCACCGCTGGCCCTCGGCGGCTGCAGCCTGTTCGATGACTGGTTCGGCACGCGCAAGATACCGTTGACCGGCAAGCGCGAACCGATACTGGTCGGACGGCGTACCCTGGCGGTTGACGAGGGCGTGCCGAAGATCGTGCTGCCGCCGGAGGTAAGGAATGCGGCCTGGCCGCAGGCCGGCGGCAATCCGGCGCATTTCATGGGGCATCTGGCGGCGGGCGAGCGCCTCGCGGAGGCCTGGACAGCCGGCATCGGCGAGGGCGGCGGCTACCGGCGCAAGATCCTCGCCCAGCCGGTGACGGCCGACGGCATGGTCTATGTGATGGATTCGGACGCGGTCGTGTCCGCCTTCGACATCGCGAGCGGCGGGCGGGCATGGCGGTTCGACACGAAGCAGGAGGATGACGACAGCACCAACGTGGGCGGCGGTCTCACCCTCGACCAGGGCACTCTGTATGCGGTGAACGGGCTGGCCGAGTTGGTGGCCCTGGATGCCGCGAAGGGCTCGGTCCACTGGCGGGTCGGCATTGGAGCGCCCACGCGTTCGGCACCGACGGTGGTCGAGGGGCGCATCTTCGTCACCACGATCGAGGACAAGCTGCTGGCGCTGGCAACCGAGGACGGCCGCCAGCTCTGGGCTCACCAAGCAGCGAATGCCACGACGAGCGTCCTGGGGCGTCCGGCGCCGGCCTATGCGAGCGGGCTGGTGGTGGCGGGCTTCGGTTCGGGCGAGCTGGCGACCATGCGTGCCGAGACCGGCAACGTGGTGTGGACGGACAATCTTGCCGCCTCGGTGCGCAGCGGCAGCCTGGCGGATTTCTCGGCGATCCGCGGCCTGCCGGCGGTGGGCGACGGACGGGTCTATGCGATCAGCATGGGTGGCCTGATGGTGGCCGTCGATCTGCCGACCGGCCGGCGCCTGTGGGAGCGCGAGGTCGCCGGCGAAGACAGTCCATGGGCCGCCGGCCCCTGGCTGTTCGTCGTCTCGCTCGATCAGAAGATTGCGGCGGTCAATCGCGACGATGGCCGAGTGGCCTGGGTGACCGAGCTGCCGCGCTGGGAGAACCCGGAGAAGGAACGCGACGCCATCACCTGGTTCGGCCCGCTGCTGGTCGGCGACCGGCTGGTGGTCGCCGGGACCAACCGCGAGGCTCTGGCCGTGAGCCCCTATACCGGCGAGATCCTCGGGCGGCAGACGCTTTCCGGCGCCGCCTCGCTGGCGCCGGTGGTCGCCGCCGGCACGGTGTTCGTGGTGTCCGACGACGGCAGGCTGTTGGCGCTCCGCTGACGGCGGGGCTGAAGCACATGTTGCCTGTGGTGGTCATTGCCGGGCGGCCGAATGTCGGCAAGAGCACGCTGTTCAACCGGCTGGCCGGCCGGCGTATGGCTCTGGTCCACGACACGCCCGGGGTCACGCGCGACCGCAAGGAGGCGGAGGCGCTGCTGCGCGGTCGGCGCGTTCGTCTGGTGGATACCGCCGGCCTGGAGGAGGCGCCGCCGGAAACGCTGGCCGGGCGACTGCGCTCCGGCGCCGCCGCGGCGACAGCCACGGCCGATGTCGTGCTGTTCGTGGTGGATGCGCGCGCCGGCGTGACGGCCGCAGACCGGCACTTCGCCCAGTGGCTGCGCCGCCAGGGACGCCAGGTGCTGCTGGTCGCCAACAAGGCCGAAGGCCGCTCGACACAGTCCTCGGTGCTCGACGCGTTCGAGCTCGGGCTGGGCGAACCGATCGCCGTCTCCGCCGAGCATGGCGAGGGGATCTCCGAGCTGATGACGGAGATCGCCGACCGCCTGCCGGAAGAGGATGTCGGAGCGCCTGCCGCGGAAGGCGGCGAGCGCAGGCTGAAGCTCGCCATCGTCGGGCGGCCGAACGTGGGCAAGTCCACCCTGCTGAACCGCCTGGTCGGCGAGGAGCGGATGCTGACCGGTCCGGAACCGGGCCTGACGCGCGACGCGATCACGGTGCTGCTGGATGACAAGGGGGGGCCGATCGAGCTGGTCGATACCGCCGGTCTGCGCCGCCGGGCCCGCATCGAGGCACCTCTGGAGCAGCTTGCCGTCGGTGCCGCGATCGGCGCCTTGAAGCTGGCGGAGATCGTCGTCCTGGTGGTGGACGCCACGGATGGCCTGCACGACCAGGACCTGCAGATCGCCCAGTTGATTGAGCGCGAAGGCCGCGCCTGCGTGCTCGCGCTGAACAAGTGGGACGCCGTCGCCGATCGATCGGCGACGCGCCGGGCGATCACCGAGCGGCTGGAAGCGAGCCTCGCGCAGATGAAGGGCATCCCGGTCGTTACGTTCTCGGCACTGACCGGTGCGGGGCTGGACAAGCTGCTTCCCGCGGTGCGCCGCGCCCACGAAGTGTGGAACACAAGGCTGCCGACCGCCACGCTGAACCGCTGGTTCGAGCAGGCGCTGGCCCGCCATCCGCCGCCGCTGGTGAACGGGCGGCGGCTGAAGCTGCGCTATATCACCCAGGCGAAGGCACGGCCGCCAACCTTCATCGTGTTCGGCACGCGCGCCGAACGCCTGCCGGAGGACTACCAGCGCTATCTGGTGAACAGCCTGCGCGAGGCGTTCGACCTGCCGGGCACGCCGATCCGCGTGCAGTTGCGAGGGACCAAGAACCCCTACGCTGATAGCTGACAAATTATGCCGCCGTGCGGACACGATGACTCATCGTCCGACTGTCATTGCGACCACCGCGAAGGCGGTGGGAAGCAATCTCGTGGTAGGGGGGCACTATCCCCGAGATTGCTTCGTCGCTTCGCTTCTCGCAATGACACTGAAACGACATCGGGTCCCGCTCGTGTTGCCAACGTGTCAATGCACCGGGCTATTGCTATGAGACGGGCATGCTCTCCGCGTTCTGGTTCGCCTTGCTTGCCCGCGCCGCCGTCAGCGCCTGCGTGGTCGTCGCCGCGACGGTTGCCGCCGAGGCCGCCGGCCCGTTCTGGGGAGGCCTGATCGTCAGCCTGCCGATCGGCGCGGGACCCGCCTACGTCATGCTGGCCATGCAGCATGACGCCGCGTTCATCGCATCGAGTGCCCTCGGCAGCTTCGCGGTGAACGCGGCGACGTTCGTGTTTCTCGCCGCGCTGGCCCTGTTGGCCCGGCGCGCTCGCTGGTGGCTGGCCCTCGCAGGCGGGTTGGCCGCCTGGCTGCTCACCGTACTGCTCATCCAGCGGATCGCGTGGGACGTGACGACGGCGATCCTGCTCAATCTCGCGACGCTGCTGGTTTCGCTGAAGGCGACGCAGTCGGTGGCGCGGGAAGGCTTCGGCGCACGCGGTTCCGTCCGGCGGCGCTGGTTCGAGCTGCCCGCGCGCGCGGGCATGGTCGGGCTGGTGATCGGCACCGTCGTGACCCTGAGCCGTGCGCTGGGGCCGGAGTTGACCGGGATGGCCGCGGTGTTCCCCGTCGCCTTCACCAGCTTCGCCCTCCTGGTGCTGCCGCGCCTGGGCGGGCCGGCTTCGGCGGCGATCATGGCCAGTGCGCTGCGTGCCATGCCGGGGTTTGCGCTCGCGCTGCTGACGCTGCACCTGGCCGTTGTGCCGTTCGGCGTGACGGGTGCGCTGCTCGCCGCACTGGCGGCTTCACTCGGGTGGTCGGTGCTGTTGATGGCCGGGCAGCGGCGGCGCCGGTTGTCAGCAGCTCGCGCGTGTTCAGCATAGCTGGAATCTCGCCGGAATGATGGGTATCGCTGCGCTCAACCCATCCTACGCCTATGCCGCAACGCCGCAACGCCGCAACGCCGCAGCCCGTAGGATGGGTTGAGCGCAGCGATACCCATCACGATGGGCCGGAGGCTGGCGCGCGCTTCTGGTCACCCTGAACCCGCTATCGCGCGACCTGACGGCGCCTGCCACGCCAGCCAGTCCTCGGCCGCGCCGGCGAAATCGAAGCGGGGTGCAAAGCCGGTATCGCGGGCGATCTTGGCGATATCCATCGGTCCGCGATCGAAGCCGGTGTGGCTGTCGACATTGCCTGCCTCGCCCACCGCTGCGAGACGCCAGCGGAAGCCCATGCAGCGCGCGAGTTCCTCGCACCACAGTTGAGCGGAACCGGCGCGGCCACTGCCGAGGTTGTAGACCGTGCGCGTCAGCGTGTCCGCATCCGCCAGCCGCACGATGCCGTCCGCCACGTCGCGCGAGTAGATGAAGTCGCCGCGCCACGGCGGGCCGAGCACCGCTTCGTCACCGCGCAACGCCTGCCGCAGGACCTGCAGCATCGGCGACAGCGTGTCGCGCACGCCGGTCGCGTATTCCCAGGGACCGTAGACGCTGCCGAGCCGCGCCGCGGCGAAGCGCATTCCCTGTGTCTCCGCCACGCGCGGCAGGATCGTCTCCGCCGCGCGCTTGGTCAGGCCGTAGAGATTGACCGGCGTGGGGCGCAGCGTGTCCTCGTCGATCAGCGGCACGCCGGCGGCAGCCGAACCATAGATCGCGCCCGAGCTCGGATAGACGAACTTCTTCACGCCAAGCCGTGCCGCCGCCATCAGCGCGGCCACCGCGCCCTGCACGTTGACCGCGATGATGGTTTCCGGATCAGCCCTCTCGCGTGCCGCACCAGCCGTGATCACGGCGCAGTGGATCACGGCGTCCACCGGAGCGATGGTCAGCGCGCGCCGGAGATCCGCTGACGAGAGGATCGAGCCGCCGATCAGCGTGAACCGTCCGGGCAAGCGGGCGAAGTCGCTGCGGGCGCGATCGGGCAATGCGATGCGGTCGAGCCCGACCACCTCCCGCCCGGCGGCCAGGAGATGCTCCACGATATTGAGCGCCACGAATCCCGCTGCGCCGGTCACCAGGGTTGCCATGCGGTGATTACAAACCTGCGCATAAGGCCGTGCAACCCGCTTGTAGGGTGACCGTCCCATGAAGCGCGTCGCCGCCAGGAACGGCGCTCTGCAGGAGGCTTATGGCCGGAAGTAACGGAACGCCCCGCTGGTACGCATAACCGGGACAATGTTGGGCCGGGCCGGGCCCGACTTGCAAAGAAAACAGCGGATTAGCGGTCTCGCGCGGCCCGCCGTGGTGCCGGCGGGGATGTCGGGAATCAGGCGTTTCCCGACACCCGACCAGCGCCGGCCTCGGCTGCCGCCAGAGTCCAACCAACTGATTTCCTTGAAGGAGCACATCACGCCGTTCTAGCTTGGCCCGCTTATGTGTACCAGCGGGGCGTTCCGTTACTTCCGGCCAGTATGTCGACAGCCATGGCCAAAGCGTCGTCGCCTTCGCCTTCACCCGGCTGCTTGGTTTCCAACTGCTGCCGCGACTCAAGGCGATCCACTCGCAGCGGCTCTACCGGCCCGAGACCGGCCGGCCCGACGCCTACCCGAACCTGCAGCCGGTGCTGTCGCGGCCGATCGACTGGGACCTGATCCGCCGACAGTACGACGAGATGGTGAAATACGCGACCGCGCTCCGTCTGGGCACCGCTGAGACCGAAGCGATCCTGCGCCGCTTCACTCGCGAGAACGTCCAGCATCCAACCTACAAGGCGCTCGCCGAGCTGGGCAAAGCGGTCAAGACGATCTTCCTGTGTCGCTACCTTCATGACGAAACGCTCAGGCGCGAGATCAACGACGGCCTGAACGTGATCGAGCAGTGGAACGGCGCCAACGACTTCGTCTTCATCGCACGTCGCGGTGAGCTGTCGAGCAATCGCCGGGAGGACCACGAACTCAGCATGCTATCGCTGCACCTGCTGCAGAACTGCATGGTCTACGTGAACACCCTCATGGTCCAGCAGATCCTCGCCAAGCCTGCCTGGAAGGACCGGCTGACGCCGCGTGACCTGCACGCGCTCACCCCGCTCATCTGGGGTCACGTCAACCCCTACGGCCGCTTCGAACTCGACATGGACACCCGGCTCGACCTCAACTGACCCCAAATGGCCCCTGGTGACACGACTGTTGGGACTGGGCCAACTTGCGGTTAGGCCAGATGGTCAGGAATGGCCATCCGACCGAAAGTCGGTTCCAGCGACACGATGGTCAGTCCAAAACTGATCGTTGCGGCCTGAGAATCCTCGCGGCTGATCAGATTGATGCTGCGCCGACACGTTGGGATCGTGCTGATCGAACAGCACATCACCGGCGTCTAGTTGCCTCGGGAGCACGCCAGCCAGGGTAATGGTATTCCCATCGAAGCGCACCACTGTCGATCCATCACGCGCAAAGGTAACGGTCAGATCGGGAAACGTCGCCCCCGTTCTCGTATTCTCAAAGTCCAGCGTGTCGACGCCGGGGGCAAAATCAGTTATCGTAACCGAATGACCGGAACCGAGAAACACGAAACTGTCGTGTCCGGCGCTACCGGTCAGTTGTTGGTTGGATCCGAGGCCGGCCACAATCGTATCATCTGCGGGCCCGCCTGCAACTATAGCGTTATCCGCGTCAATGCCGATGACCAACTGCGGCGAATCAGGATGCTCCGGCGCAACGTCGCTCGTATGCCTGTCGCTGAACAGGAAGGCATTCGGCTGCGCGATCTTGGTGTCGGTATCCCGCATGATCAGGTCGGACAACGTAGTATTTTTTATCTGCTTAAGTATAGCCGGGCCGAAACCCTGGTTCTCGAACCACAACGGGTCGCCGTCCCTCAGAGCCGTAAATTGCCTGGCGATAATTGCCTGAAACGTTGAACCGACAAGCGCGCCGTCGGCCGGGTCTTCCGCCAATCCGCCAATCCACAGTTCGATCTTGTTTACGTCCCCCCCGTAGACGGCGGAGAGATTTGCCGCAACCGATGGGTCGCTGGTCAACTGACTTATGGATGAAAAGGGGGGCAGGCCCAAAGCCACGCGAGTCTGATTGAGCGTGCCCATACCCAGGTCGCGGCCGCGCTCGATATTGATCGCGGCCAGATCCTGCCCGGCAGGCGGATCGATGAGCAGATTACGGAGTGAATCGACGAGGTGCACGTCGTACTTCTGGGAGATGTCCCCGATCAAATGGCGCAACAGGCCTGAAGCCCCGCCGTTCGCCTGAAACGTAGCTGTCGGCTCGAAAAAGGCATTTGCAAGACTTTGGTTGCCAGATTCGTTCCCGTTATTGTCGGTATAGGCAATCGCCTCCGATACGATGCTGTGGCCAAAGCGGTAGGCAGAACCCGCAAATTCCTGAGTTATGCGCGGGTCTACGGTTGGGTCGAACCCTCGATATTGACCGGGGGCTTCCGAACCAAGCAGGAGCGGGAGGAACTCGCTGTAGGTAATATTCTGAATTTCCGCGGTAACGATAGACCGGGCCATATTGTAGACTTGGTCGCCATTCCAATTCGGGTTCTGCTCCTGAAGCTGATCAGCCCAATAGTTGTGCTCACGTACCATCAAAGTTTGCAGCGCGGTAAGATCAGGGTTTTCCGCAGCGCGCGCGTCACCGGCCACGTACTGCCCATTGACCTCAGGGAGGTTGTCGCCGGGCGACATCCGCATGTGACCGTCGGGCGTCCGAAGGCTGGCCGCTGTGGTGGCATCGGAGCCATACACCATCGATGCATCAAGCCAGCCAGTCACCGAATTCACCTGTGTCCCAGTCGCTGGATCAACGACGGCGCGGGTCAGCGAGATTGTGCTGCCGGGCACAAAGGTGGGGTCGTTCGCAGGGACGGCGATGCCTATACTGTTCACGCCGTCATTGGCGGTCAGGTCCAGGTCATGATCGATGAACTGTCCCCAAGCGTACATCATCCCGGAATATGGCGGGCCTTCAAGCGTGCCATTCCCGGCAACCACGATGTTGCTGACGAGGCGCGCATTCGGTCCGTCGATCGGCGTGTTGGTGGTGCCAGGCGCAAAGTTTGGCGGAGCAATACGGACCTCGGCCGACCCGGCGGCATTCCACGAGGAGTGAGCGGAGAGATTGCTTCCACCAAAAGAGTAGTTTTCAACCGTATTCGCCATCTTGGGCCCCCTGATCAGTCCATGCACAAAGACAGCATTAGAGTTTACTGTCCAGAACAGCCTGGCCATTGCCCGCGGGCGAATGGGACAGAACTTCAACTGGAACTGGTGACATTAGTGTCATGATCGCACAGAACAGCGCAAAGCCTGTCCCAGCGCAGCTAGCAACGTAGCTGCTGATCATGACGCTCGACTGCAACGCAGCGTGTCTGCATTGCTACACAATCACCTTAATGACGGTCAACTCTTTTGACTTGGATTCACGAAGATACCCGACGAGAAACCAAGATTTTCACATCTGAGCTGCTTGACGAGCAGTAGTTTGGGAAAACATGTCCACTGGACGCAGCGCCGCGCGATGCGTAAGCTTGTATTTCAGCCTTATTTGCTGGCGATCTTCCGCAGCACTCTCCTCGCCCCGGTCGCGGCGCTTGATCGCTTTCTTCTGCTGGTGCGGCGTCAGCTTGGGCTTTAGCTGAACTTCACGCCGCGCGCGGATCAGCTCGCGCTCGAATTGGCGAGGCCGCCCAGGATGGTCAGCACGCTGCCGCTCATGCCCGACCTGGAGCCCACGAGACGAAAGTGCTCCAATTGTCTGGCAGCCAGAAAGTGTCCGAGAATGGCCTCGCACGACGAGAACGCGGGCAGGCCTTCCTGTTCTGTTCTCGTGAACCGGACACCTGCGCCACCTTCGTGTCGTTACCCCGACCTGCGACGCTGCACAAGCCCCGGATTTTGCACGCTACACCCTGATCCGCTCCACCTCGTCGAGGCTGAGTTCCTCGCGCCGGCGATCGTAGAGCTGCGTCGTGCGCGTCGAGGCATGGTTCGCCATCTGCGCAGCCTTCTCCAGCGTGCCGCCGTTCTTCAGATACGCGGTAATCCCGGTCGCCCGGAAACTGTGATTGCCAAGTTTGGTCGCGATGCCGGCTGCGGCGGCCCGACGGCCGATCATCATATAGGTGTTCGCCTGGGGCAGAGGCGTGCGGGTGAGCTGGCCGGTGCCGCGCCCGATGGTACGGAACAGCGGCCCCTTGGGATCTTCGGCAAGGCCCGCCTGGTCGATGTAGGCGGTGAGATAGGCTTCGAGGTTGTGGTGGCACGGCATGGCGTGCGGCTTGCCGCCTTTCTCGTGCAGCCGCACCCATAGCCGGCGGTTCTGCGTGAACACGTCCTCAACCTTCATCCCGAGCGCCGCGCCGATCCGCGCGAAGCTGAAGACCATCACTCCGATCAGCGCCCGGTCGCGCAGGCCCGCCGGCGTCGTCACGTCGATGCTGTCGATCAGCGCGCGCGCCTCCGCCGGCTCCAGCACCGGCGTCTTGCCGGCTTTCACCACATGCGACGGACCGCGCACGGAGTGGGCCGGGTTCGCCGGCACCACCTGGCCGGTCACCAGCCAGTCGAACAGGTGACGGATCGCCGCGAGCCGCAGCTTGACGGAGGGAGCCGCACTTTCCTGCTGCTGCAACTCGATCCAGGCGGAGACGTGGAGCGGCTGCACAACCGTAATCGACGGCACGCCGTTGTCGTCGCACCAGGCCAGAAACTCCGCCACGGCGCGGCCGTAGGCCCGCCGCGTGTGCGGGTTGCGGATGTTGGCGGCGAAGAATTCCAGGAAGCGAAGCGAGGCGCGCTCGCCGGATGCTGCGATCAGCGCCGGCACGGGATGCGCCGCGCGCAAGCGGGCGGTGATCCTGGTCGGGCTGGTGGTGACGGGGTACTGGTCGGTCATCCGCGTGGCCTCATGATGCTGCCCGGCGGAACCCCACCCAGCTTGCTGGTTCTCTGGTATTCGGCGGCGAGTGCGTCACGATCCGGGCCGGCCGGGCCGCACACGACGCGCCGCTGATGATGATCGCGGACATGCCGGGCGGCGGAATGCCAGGGGCGATCATCGGTCATCGGGCCTTCGATGGAGAAGAAGCCCTGGTCATGGTCGGCGACGATCAGGAAGAATGGCTGGGTGGGATCGGTCTCGGGCATGGGGCCAGTCTACCCCG
>JBGPND010000098.1:0-17582 GCA_041487355.1 Acetobacteraceae bacterium
AGCGTTGTACGAGCCACCGCCGCCGGCGATGTAGCCGCCGTCGCCGCCGGAATAGCCGCCACCGCCGCCACCGCCATCACAGCCAGCCCCAGCCCCGCCGCCGCCAAAGCCGCCATTGCCGCCGGCGCTGCATGAAATATCAACGCCGCCGGCAAGACCGTTGAACCAGGAGCTGCCACCGATGCCCCAGAAACCGCCTTCACCGTTGACGTCTGACGCCCCGTCGCTGTTGAAACCGCCGCCGCCGGATCCCCAGCTAGAGGACGGGGCGCCGCCCCCCTGGCCGATGCCGGCGGTGTTGTAGCCAGGGAACGCACAGGAGCTTCGATAGCCGCAACCGAACGTGGCCGCCGTGGTGATCGAGGCGTCCCAGCCGTTCTGGCCGGCGTCGGCACGGATGCCGCCGCCACCGCCCGCGATCAGCAGGGGGGGTGTTCCCCGGTCCGACGATGAAGCTGCTGTCGATCATGGCGTATTCGTTGTCGGCGTCTGCCGCGAGGTGCTGGAAAACCTGCTCCCAGACACCAGACTCAGCGCAACGGCTGAAGCGCCGGTGCACGTTCTTCCAGTCGCCGAACCGCTCCGGCAGATCGCGCCACGGCATGCCTGTGCGATAGCGATAGAGTACCGCCTCAACGAACCGCCGATTGTCCGCCGCAGTCACCCCCACATGACCCTCCCGCCCTGGCAGCAGGTCTCCGATACGCTCCCATTGATCATCGCGAAGGCCGTAGCGTCGCATCGGTCAGCTCCCAACTGGCTGACCCCCTATGAATCGAACTTTGCGCCGCGCCAGAATCCCCTAAATGACGACACGCCCTAGATTTTCTTATGAGCAAAGCGAGTTAGAATACCTGCTGTCCCGGCGCATGCCGGGCCCCAGAAGCAGCGTGCTCCGGTATCCCCCGGCAATGCTTCCGATGTCATCGATTGACCACTCCGATGTTTGGTCCGAGCTGCACATGTCGCGGCGCCTGCCGTGGCAGGCCGAGCGCGATAGCCAAGCCGAGCAGGTTGCCACAGCCGGCGATGATCACCGTCGCACTGTAGCTGCGCGTGATATCGAACAGGTAGCCAGCCAGGACCGGCAGGGTCACCGCCGCCAGACACCACGCGACGTAGAGGCGGCTCGCGATCCGTCCATACTCGGCCGGCGGCCAGTAGAGGGCGATGGCGCCGGCAGTGGAACCCGAGACGAACCCATAGCCCATCCCGATCATGCCCAATGCCAAGGCCGCCACCAGCGGTTCCGGCCAGAGCGTCAGCAGCACTGCGCCTGTCAGCGCCAGACCATGTGCAAGGGCGGACACGAAGGGAACGGGAAATCGGTCGACCAGCCATCCGCCCGCGAGCCGTGCACAGGCAATACTGCCGGTGATCGCGGTCGTCGCGGCCAGCGCCGTCGCGGTGGCACCGCCGTAGGCGGCGATGATCCCAACCGCCTGACTGAGTACCGTCAGACCGGCTGCGGCAGCGAGGAAGAACACCGCGCAGAGCCGCAGAAAGACGTCCGTGTGCCGCGTGCCCGGCGCGGTCGTTGCCGAAGCCGCTCGCCGGGGTAGTTCAATTCCGGCATGCACGGCGAAGCCGGTCGCAGCCAAGCCGGCCAGCAGAAGCGCAACCGCAAGGCCGGCCATTGTGACGCGAAACCCAAACGCCGCATTGGCCCAACCGAACAGTGGCGCGGCGATCATCGCGCCAGCCGGATAGAGGCTGACGATATAGCCGTTCAACAAGCCTTTCCGGCGCTTCACGAGCAGATTTGCGCCCTGCTGCAGCACCAGGTAAGCCGCACCGCCGCCGACACCGAACAGCACGCCGTAGCCGATCAACAGCTCGAAGAGCCCGCTCGCGGAAGCCGCCAGTCCGATGCCGATGATGGCGGCCGACATGCTGACCGCCACGAGCACCCAGGCCGGGGCTACGCCAAACGCAGAGGGTGCCAGGTTCAGGCCAACGGTGAAGCCGACCGACGCGACACCGAACACAAAGGAAAGCGCGGAGCGCGTGATCCCGAGGTCATGCTCGATCGGCTTGAGGAACACGCTGAACGCGTAGATCGATCCGAGCGGCAGATTGAGGACGGTGACGGCCGCCACCGCGGACCATGCACGTCGGACACGCTCGCGTGGCACAGCCGGCACGGTAGGAACTTTGCTCAAGAAAGCCTCGGACGATCGTGTTGCGAAACTCGGATTGCATCATCACGGCTTGGCTGCATCAGCGGAAGTGCAGCGAACCGATGTCGGGTCAAAGATTGGAACCGCTGCTATAGTCGCATTGCATGACCACGCTCCGCCCGATCAAGGCGCCGCCACGGATGTCGGCGCGATTGTCCCTGTCCGGGCGACTGCCCTGGGCATTGCTGACTGCCGCGTCGCTCGGAATGTTCACCGCGGCCGCTAGTGGCACCACGCGCGCGCCGTTCCTGATCGACATGGCGCGCGACCTTTCCGTCAGCGTGCCGCTGGTGGCCAATCTGGTTGCCGCCACCTCGGTCGCGTGGGGGATTGCGTCGATGGTCGCCGGAGCCGGGTCCGACCGGTGGGGGCGACGACCGTTCCTGATCGGCGGTCCGATCGCACTCGCTCTGGCCTCTTCTGGCGTCGCGACGGCCGACAGCTTCCTTGCGGTCGCCGCCTGGGCAACGCTTGCCGGCGGCTGCTGCGGCATGTTCACCGGTGTAATCTTCACCGAGGTCTCCGGACGCGTTTCCACCGGGCAACAGGGGAGAGCGCTGGGCTGGGTCATGAGCGGCCAGTCGCTCACGCTGCTCGTCGGTGTGCCGGTGGCGGCCTGGGTCGGTTCCCGCATCGGTTGGCGTGGCGTCAATCTCTGCATCGCCGCGCTGGCACTGGCCAGTGCAATAAGCCTGCTGGCAACGACCGCCGCGCGAGCGAACGCCGGCTCTGCGACCGGCACAAGGGTGCCGTCGATGCGCGCGGCGCTCTCCCGGCCGGTCTTGCGGCTGCTCAGCATGGGGATCGCCGAACGCGTCTGCTACGGCCTCGTTGCGGTGTATTACGCGACCTTCCTGCAATCGACCTTCGACCTGTCGCTGAACGCGGTGGCGCTTCCCCTGGCGGTGTTCGCCTTGGGCAACATCCTGGGCACGTTGCTTGGCGGCCATCTCGCCGATCGACTGCCCAACCGTCTGGGCATCTTCGCGGCTGCGATGCTGGCGTCTGCGGTGGCTGCCCTGGCCCTGTTCGGATGGCGGGATGATCTGGTGACCTCGGTGGGACTGGGGTTCGGCTATGTCTTCTTCAATGCCATCGCGCGACCTTCGCTGATGGCGTCACTGACCGACGTGCCGGAGCACGTGCGCGGAACGGTCATGGGGCTGAATGTCACGTGCTCCAGCATCGGCTGGCTGGGCGCCGCGACGCTTGGCGGCTGGATGATCGCGACGTACGGTTTCGCCGGGTTCGGGCCGCTCGCTGCGGCTGTCGCGGTGATCGGCGGCGGACTCGCTTTGGTCCGGCGCCGATGAGGCGGTGCGCCGCTCGAGCACGTCCAGCACTGCTGGAAACCTGCCGGAATGATGGGTATCGCTGCGCTCAACCCATCCTACGACGTGGCCCTACGACGTGGCCCGTAGGATGGGTTGAGCGCAGCGATACCCATCACAACTCGCGAGGATCGCTCGCGTTTCCAGTCTCTCTGAACCCGCTCTGACCTACGGCGAGTGTGTCGCCGGCGCCCAGCGTCAGTTGCTCGGCGAGATGGCAGCGCGCGAAATGACCGGGGGCCAGCTCGCGCAACGACGGAGCCTCCCGCCGGCAGCGTTCCTCGGCGAACTGACAGCGCGGATGGAAGTAGCAGCCGGACGGCGGCGACGCAGGGCTGGGAACCTCGCCTTTGAGGATCGCATCGGCTCCCGACACGCGCGGGTCCGGCACCGGAACGGCGCGCATCAGCGCGGCGGTATAGGGATGGCGAGGACGCTGGAAAATCGAAGCGGTCGGCGCCAGTTCCACCAGTTGACCGACATACATCACCGCCACGCGGTCCGATATGTGGCGCACCACCGAAAGGTCGTGCGCGACGAACACGAAAGTCAGGCGCAGCGAGGACTGCAGTTCCAGCAGCAGGTTCAACACCTGCGCCTGCACGGAGACGTCGAGCGCCGAGACGGGTTCATCGGCAACCACAAGTCGCGGGCTCGTCGCCAGGGCGCGGGCGATGCCGATACGCTGGCGCTGCCCGCCACTGAACGCGTGCGGGAAGCGGTGCATGAATTCCGGACGCAATCCGACGAGCCGCAGCAGTTCGGCCACGCGATCCATCCGTTCCCTGCGGCGCCTGACGCCGTTGACCAGAAGCGGCTCGCCGACATTGTCGAACAGCGTCATGCGCGGATTGAGCGAGCCGAACGGGTCCTGGAAGATCATCTGGATATCCCGCCGCAGCGGAGCCAGCTCGGCGCGCGACATCGGCGCGAGATCGACAATCTCGTTGCTGCGGGTGCGGTACAATACCTGTCCGTCGGTCGGGTCGATGGCGCGCAGGATGCAGCGCGCCGTCGTCGTCTTGCCGCACCCGCTTTCGCCAACCAGGCCCAGCGTTTCGCCTTCCTGCACGGTGAAACTCACGTCGTCGACCGCACGCACATGGCCGGCGACACGCCGGAACAGGCCCTTTGCAATCGGAAAGAACTTCCGCAGGCCGCGAACCTCGAGCAGTGGCGCGGTCGGGTCCGCGACAGACAGGCTTGTCATGCCGGTTCGGCCAGGTCGCTGTGCAGGAAACAGCTCACCGCCCGTTGCTGCGCGACCGAGTGAAGTATCGGAACGGCCTTGGTACACCGATCCGGCATGACGTCGTCGCAGCGAGGATGGAACGGACACCCCGATGGGCGGTTGAACGGATGCGGCAATGTGCCCTTGATGATCGGCAGTGTGGTGCGGGTCTCACCATGCATGCTGGGAATCGATCGCAGCAGTGCCTTGGTGTAGGGATGCCTGGGCGCATGGAAGATGTCGTCCACCGGGCCTTCCTCCATGACGCGCCCGAGATACATGACGACGACATAGTTCGCCATCTGCGCGATGACGCCAAGGTCGTGGGTGATGAAGATGATCGCGGTGTCGTACTTGCGCTGCAACTCGCGCAGCAGGGCGAGGATCTGCGCCTGGGTCGTCACGTCGATGGCCGTCGTCGGTTCGTCGGCAATCAGCAGCCTCGGCTTGCAGGAAAGCGCCATCGCGATCATGGCGCGCTGGCGCAAACCGCCCGAGAGCTGCCACGAATAGGCATCGATGCGTTGCTCCGGCATGGAGATGCCGACATCGCGGAACAGATCGACGGTGATGGCGCGTGCATCCCGACGGCTGATCGATCGGCCATCGGGGCGCCATTGGCGGCCGTGCAGTCTGATTGCCTCGATGATCTGCTCGCCCACCGTGTGCACGGGGCTGAAGGCTGCCATCGGCTCCTGCGGGATGAGCGCGATCTCCGCGCCGCGCAACTCGCGCATCATCCGGCCGCGCGGGGGGAGCCGGGCGAGGTCGATCGTCTCTTGCGCCGCGCCTTGACGATAGAGGATCTCACCGCTGGTGATGCGCCCTGGCGGTTCGATCAACTGCAGGATCGCCTTCATCGTCACGCTCTTGCCGCATCCGCTCTCGCCGACGATGCCGACCACCTGGCCGGGGAACACGTCGAAGCTCACGCCGTCGACGGCGCGAACCGTGCCCTCGTCCAACTTGAACGAAACACGCAGATCACGGACACGCAGCAGCGGTTCGTCCGTATTTCTGCCGCGGCTGTCGGCCCTAGTGGCTGTATGGATCGGAGGCATCTCGGAGACCGTCACCCACCAGGTTGAACGCCAGCACGGCAACGATCACGACCAGCCCTGGTATGAGCAGCCAGGGTGCCAGCGCCAGCGTCTGAATATTCTGCGCCTCCTGCAGCAGCACGCCCCAACTGATTGCCGGCGGCCGAATCCCCAAGCCGAGGAAGGACAGCGATGTCTCGTTGATGATCATCACCGGAATCGCCAGCGAACTGGTGGCGATGATATGGCTGAGGAAGGTCGGCACCATGTGGCGCAGGATGATCCGCATCCGGCTGCAGCCGGCCAGATTTGCCGCCAGGACGAAATCCTCCTCACGCAGCGCGAGGAACCGGCCGCGTACCTCGCGTGCAAGCGTGGTCCAGCCGACGAGTGACAAGATCACGGTGATGGCGAAGAACACCTGGATCGGTGTCCAGTCGCGTGGTAGCGCCGCCGACAATGCGAGCCAGATCGGGATTGTCGGGACCGACTGCAGCAGCTCGACCAGCCGCTGGATCACCTGATCCACGATGCCGCCGAAATAGCCGGAGATGCCGCCCAGCACGACACCAAGGATCACACTGATCGTGACGGCGACAAGCCCGACCGTCATGGAGGTCTGGGTGCCGCGCATGATCCGCGACCACTGATCGCGTCCCAGGCGGTCGGAGCCGAGCAGGAAAATCCGCTGGCCTGGATCGGCGGCGCCGAGCAGGTGAATGTTCGTTTCGAACAGGCCAAGGATCCGGTAGCTGTCGCCGCGCGTGAAGAAACTCACGCGGACTTTGCGTTGCGGATCCGCCGTCCATTCCATGCGCAACGTCACGGGATTGCGCTTGCCGACGATGGCGGGAACCCAGGGGTCCAGGCCGCCCTCGTCGAGGAAATGCAAGGTCTTGACGGGAATGAAGGCCTGGCGCGCATCGGTCAGTTCGGGACTCTGGGTGCTGAAGAACTCGGGGCACAGGACTACGACGTAGAGGCAGACAAGCACAGCGGCGCTGAACAGAGCGAGGTGGTGTCTGCGGAATCGCCACCAGACGAGCGTCCAGTTGGACGCAACGGCGATCCGGTCTTCCGCCGCCGATATGGCTTGCGCTTCCGACATGGCGCTAGTCCACCGACGCCGACAATAGAGGCAACGGCCCGTCCGGCATCCCGGTCATTGCGAGGAGCGAAGCGACGCGGCAATCCCGTGGTGAGTGCGCGCCCACCACGGGATTGCCGCGTCGCTTCGCTCCTCGCAATGACAACCGAAGGAACATCCGCTAGCTCTCCATCCGGATGCGTGGGTCGATCAGGGCGAGCAGGACGTCCGACAGCAACGTGCCGATGATGGTCAGGAACGAGTAGATCAGCAGGATGCCGCCGGCGAGATACATGTCCTGATTGATCAGTGCGCGCAGCAGCAGTGGGCCGATATTGGGCAGGTTCATCACGGTTGCCACGATGAGGCTCCCCGAGAACAGCGCCGGCAGGTACCAGCCGATCGTGCTGACCAGCGGATTGAGCGCAAGCCGCACCGGGTAGCGCAGCACGAGGCGCCATTCGCGCAATCCCTTGGCCCGCGCGGTTATCACGTACGGCTTGTTCAGCTCATCGAGCAGGTTCGCGCGCATGATACGGGTGAGTCGCGCAGTGCCGGCAATGCCGAGGACCACCGCCGGCAGCCAGATGTGCTGCAGCAAATCGACGACACGCGCGACGCTCCACGGTGCGTCGACGTAGTCCGGGGAGAACAGGCCCGTGACGCTGATGCCAAAATACGCGAAGGCAACCCACATGAGAATCAGCGCCAGCATGAAATTCGGCGTGGCGACACCGACATAGTTGATGACGGTGAAGATATGGTCGATCACCGAGCGCTGATGCGTGGCTGAATAGATCCCGGCCGGCACGGCGATCAGCCACGTGAGCACGAAGGACATGAGGGCCAGGGCAACCGTCAGCCCAAGCTGCTCGCCGATCAGCTCGGCGTTCGGGCGCTGATACTCGAGCGACAGGCCGAGATTGCCGTGCAACAGGTTCTGCAGCCAGCGCAGGTACTGGATGATAAACGGCTGATCGAGCCCATAGTCATGGCGCAGCGCCTGCAGAGTTTCGGTGCTGATCGAGGTGCCGGACGCGGACAGGGTCGCCACGTAAGCGGTGAGGAAATCCCCAGGCGGTGCCTGCATAATCACGAAGATGACCAACGAGTAGACCAGCAGCAGAAACGGCAGCAACAACAGTCGCTGGGCGATGTAGCGGGTCACCGTGCAAAGAAGAACTGCTCGCTACGCGCATTTCCCGGGCTGCGCAGCGGCCAGTCATTGCCCAGCGTGTTCGGCACGTTGTGGAACTTGCTGTTGATCACCACAACGCCCTGGATCATGGGCGTCAGACCGACGGTGCCGATCTCGAAGACATTGTCCGCCCAGATGCGAAACAGCTCCTGGGCAGCTTTCACCTGCCCGTCCGGCCCGACGGTGCGCGCCGTGTCGACGAGCTGCATGATCCGCTTGATCGGCTCGATCGGCTCCACGCCTTCACGGCCCTTCGTTGTCAGCCACTGATAAAACAGCGGTCCCAGCGTGAGGATCGGCGAGTTGCGCGGGTCGAACTTCGCGTTCCCGGTGAACGGGAACGCTGTCGTGTCCTCGTTCCAGATCTCGGTCATGAGTTGATTCGCGTCGCGCATACTGAAGTGCAACGCACGCTCGCGGATCTGCACGATCGTCCTGATGCCGACAGCCTCCCAATCCTTGGCGACAAGCTGGGCCACGTCGGGCCAGGCGCCGAATGCGGGGACGACGCTGATCTCGATCGTCGCCGGCTTGCCGTTGGCCATCAGGCGGATGCCCTGCGCGTCGCGTTTCGCCAGGCCGAGCTGGTCGAGCAGCTTGTTGGCCTCGTCGCGCTTGAATTCGGTGTACTTGGTGGCCCATTCGGCGCCCGGAAAGTAGGGGTGCCACGGTGCCGGCACGCCCTGCCGCGCCTCGCCAAGCCCGAGGAAGACCGATTCCTTGATCTGGTCGCGATTGATCGCGAGCGAGAGCGCAATTCGAAAATCCTTGTTCGCCATCAGCCTGCCGATCTCCGGGTCGGCCTTGTAGGTCAGGTTGAAGGCGATCACGGCATCCGCGCCGCCGAAGGTCGGCCAGGTGATGACGCGGTATTTGCCGGTCCGCTCCTGCTCCTTGAAGACCGGGTAGTTGGTCATCTGGATATGCCGTTCCTGCATATCGAAGTTGCCGGCAATGGCAGCGAGGTTGAGCGCCTGCACATCGGCAAAGTAGGTGAACCGGACCTCGTCAATGTAGGGAAGCTGGTTCCCGGCACTGTCCACGCCGATGAAATACGGGTTGCGGCGCAGGGTGAACACCGGGTCGCTGACCCGCGTTATCGCCATCCACGCCGCCATGGTCGGGCGCTCCGGGTTCTCCGGCGGTGCGCTCCTCGTGGCAAACAGCTCGGTCCAGGTCTTGAAACCCGCGGCCTGCACCAGACGATCGATCTCTTCCTTGCTGGTGTAGGCGGGATGGAACTTCTTCAGGTAGTGCGCGGGCAGAAACATGGCGTAGGTCCGGTCGGCGCCATCCTGGTTGGCCACCGCTGTCAGGAACAGCGTGGCGGGTTCGTTGTAGGTGAAGCGGATTGTGTAGTCGTCTCCCTTCTCCACCTTCGCCGCCGTTCCGTCGGCATTGCGGATCCATCCCGGCAGAGCAGGTGTCAGATCCTTGTTCAGCAGAACATCCTTGTACCAGAACATGATGTCATCCGCGGTGAATGGCACCCCGTCGGACCAGCGCGCACCCTTGCGCAGCGAAATGGTCCAGACCTTGAAATCGGCTGATGACTGCGCGCCGGCGGCGATCTTGGGCTCGATCTTCGCGCCGTCGGGTGAGAAGCGGAACAGCGCGTCGTAGACGACACGCACGTAGTTGTTGGCATCGGCGGGACCAAGGAAGGCACGCCGCCAGACGCCGCCATACTCGCCGACCTTCTCGACCACGGGGACCACGAGCGGCCGCTCGGGCAGGCGCTGCTCCACCGGCGGCAGCTTGCCGGCTTTGACCTGCTCGGCAAGCGCGGGTGATTCCTTGAACTTGGCGGACTGGGCTTCGGCCGGCGCAAATTGTGCAATAGTCACAATCAGGCAGGCAACCAGCGTTGCCGCGAATGCCATCAGCCTGGTCGTGTCTGCAATGCGCCTCATGGCCGATCCCCCATTGCGCGGCGCATTTCTTACCGATGCCCCGACACAACGGATGTTCGACCAGCCGGTTGGCGGCGTCAATCAGCGTACTATCCGCGCGCGCCGCTCGCCTGCACCTTTGCCCAGGTGTCGCGCAGACCGACGGTGCGGTTGAACATCAGCCGGCTTGGCATCGAATCGGGATCCGCACAGAAATACCCCTGCCGCTCGAACTGCACCGCCTCACCGACCGAGGCTGCGGCCAATGCCGGTTCCAACAGGCAGTCCCGCAGCACGTCCAGCGAGTCCGGATTGAGGTCGGCCATGATGTCGCCGCCCGCACCCGGATCGGGACGCGCAAACAGATGATTGTATAGCCGCACCTTTGCCGGCACCGCGTCCGCCGCCGCCACCCAATGCAGTGTGGCCTGCACCTTGCGCCCGTCGGGCGGCGTATTGCCGCCCCGCGTCGCAGGATCATACGTGCAGCGCAGCTCCACCACGTCGCCGGCGGTATTCTTCACCGCCTCGCGGCAGGTGACGAAATAGCCGTAGCGCAGGCGTACCTCGCGGCCGGGCGACAGGCGGAAGAACTTCTTCGGCGGATTCTCCATGAAGTCGTCGCGCTCGATATAGAGCACGCGCCCGAAGGTGATCGGACGCGTGCCGGCCGACGGATCCTCGGGGTTGTTGACCGCCTCGAGGGTTTCTGTCGAACCCTCGGGATAGTTCTCGATCACCAGCCGGAGTGGACGGAGCACCGCCATGCGCCGCGGCGCCGTCCGGTTCAGCAGCTCGCGGATCGAGTACTCGAATGACGCAAAATCAGCCACGCTGTTCGCCTTGGTGATGCCGCCGCGGCGCACGAAATCGCGCAGCGCCGCGGCCGGCACGCCGCGCCGCCGCATCCCTGCCAGCGTCGGCATACGCGGATCGTCCCACCCCGAGACATGGCCTTCGCTCACCAGCCGCGTCAGCACGCGCTTGGACAGCACGGTGTAGGCGATATTGAGCCGCGCGAACTCGTACTGCCGCGGCCGAGCGGGCACCGGCAGGTTGTCCAACAGCCAGTCATACAGCGGCCGATGGTCCTCGAACTCCAGCGTGCACAGCGAATGCGTGATCCCCTCGATCGCGTCCGACTGGCCATGTGCGAAGTCGTAGGTCGGATAGATGCACCAGGCATTGCCGGTGCGCGGGTGTTCCGCGTGCAGGATGCGGTACAGCACCGGGTCACGCAGGTTCATATTGGGCGAGGCCATGTCGATCTTCGCGCGCAGCACGCGGGCGCCGTTGGGAAATTCGCCTGCCCGCATGCGGCGGAACAGGCCGCGATTTTCCTCCACCGACCGATAGCGGTACGGGCTGTTCTGTCCGGGCTCGGTCAGCGTGCCACGCTTGGCACGCATCTCGTCAGGCGGCGTGTCGTCCACATAAGCCTTGCCCGCACGAATGAGATGTTCGGCCCATTCGTAGAGCTGCTCGAAATAGTCGGATGCATGATAGAGATGCTTGCCCCAGTCGAACCCCAGCCAGTGCACGTCGCGCTTAATTGCGTCGATGAACTCCTGCTCTTCCTTGGTCGGGTTGGTGTCATCGAACCGCAGATGGCAACGTCCGCCGAATTCCTCGGCGACACCGAAATTCAGGCAGATGGCCTTCGCATGCCCGATATGCAGATAGCCATTCGGCTCCGGCGGGAAGCGGGTGACCACCTCCGTCACGCGCCCTGCCTCGATATCGGCCTGGATGATGTCGCGAATGAAATCGCGGCCCGCATCCGCCGTTGCCGTTTCGGTTGCCGTCATGGGTGGGCTCCGGATAAAGCGGCCAGCAATCTACACGGCGCAGCGCATTGACGAAACGTCGGGGCAGGGCTGATCACCGCGGCGGCGTAGGGCGGAAAAGCGCAGCGCATTCCGCCTCATATCTTTGGCGGATTGCGGTGCGCTTTTCCGCCCTACAGGGGACCGTCAGGCCACGCCGGAGATCGCCGTGTCGGGAAATTCCTCCTTCACCCGCGGATAGACCTCGCGCGCGAAGGTCTTGATGCCCAGCACCGTGTCCTCATGTTCGAGGAATCCCGCCTGGCCCATGATCAGCAGGTGACCGAAGCCGCCGACATGGTCGTAGAGCTTCTTGATCTGCCGGTGCACCTGATCGGGCGTGCCGGCGAACATGATCCCGGCCTCGATCGCACCGTCCACCGTCGCGGCGCGGCGGAAGGCGCTGAGTGGGTGTTCGGCACCCCGCAGCATCGCCACACTGGCCTCCACCGGGACATAGCCGGGCGGGTTGGCGAGGTGCGGTGGCACCTTGTTCGCGGTGATGTACCACAGCAGCTTTTCCGCCCCGGCGCGGGCGTCCGCTTCGTTCGGTGCGACATAGACCAGCGCCGCATAGGCCAGCCGGTCGACCGGAACATCGCTGCCCCGGCCCGCCTCGCGCCAACCGCGGCGATACGCGTCGAACACCGCGCGCGTGCCATCGAAGCCAGTGAGGAACGTCGCCTGAACGTAACCACGCGCGCCGACCCGGGCGGCGCCGCTCGGGCTGGTGGTGCTGATCCAGATCGGTGGATGCGGTTGTTGATAAGGGCGCGGCCAGATGTTCACCGCGCGGTAGTGGAAGAAGCGGCCCTCATGGCTGAACGGACCGTCATGGCTGGTCCACGCCTTGACGATCAGGTCGAGCGCCTCCCATTGCCGCTCGTTCATGCGCACCGGGTTGCTGTTGGCCGGCAGCACTTCGTATGGCACGCCGCGCACGAACCCCGCCTCCAACCGCCCGCGCGACAGCACGTCCACCATCGCCATCTCCTCGGCGACGCGCACCGGCTGCCGGCGGTTGGATATCGGATTCCCCAGGATCAGCAGCCGCGCCTTCCTGCTCAGCCGCGCCAGAGCCGCGAGCACCAAGGGCGCGGCCGGATCGACGCAGGTCGCGGTCTGGTGGTGCTCGTTGAGCATGATCTCCATGCCCTCGTCCTCGGCGATCAGCCATTCGTCGAGGAAACGGTCGTACAGCGCCGCGCCCTTCTCCGGGTCGTAGATGCGGTTCGGCAGATTGACGCGGATCGACTCGTATTCCTCCGCGGGCGGCAGGTAGGGATAGGCGTTCTCGCTGAAGTGCCAGGCCCTCATGACACCGCTCCCGCATCGAGGAATGCCAGCACCTTCGCGACGAACGCCTCCGGCTGCTCCACTTGCGGCGCATGGCCCGCCGCCGCGATCGTATCGGTGCGCGCGTTCGGCAATAAGCGGGAAAAGGCGGCGAGATACTCGGGCGAAACCAGCCCGTCGCTTTCGCCGCGCAGGAACAGCGTCGGCGCGGTGACGCGATGCAGCCGGTGACGCAGCTTGGGATTGTGCATGTATGGCTCCCAGGTGAGCAGCGCGAGTGTCTCTCGGTTGCGCACGGTGGTCGCCAGTTGTTCGTCGGTGAGGCGGGACGGATCGGTCCGCATGCGCTCCGGATCGTGGAACAGCAGCCGCTCCATTTCGCTTTGCGGCAGCGCGAAGATATCCGGAATGTCGAGCCTGTCGGTCGGGCCGGTCTTCACGCCAACGGGACCGACCAACACCAGCTTGCGCACCGCGCCAGGCGACTTGGTCGCGAGTTCGGCGGCAATCCAGCCGCCGATCGAACAGCCGATCACATCGACCCGGGCAAGGCCCAGCCGGTCCATCAGTTCAAGATAGATGTAGGCAATATCGTCCACCGCATCGATCCAGTCGGGCAGGCTGGATTTGCCGAAGCCCGGATGCGACGGCGCGATCAGGCGATGCCGGGCTGACAGCAGACGCACATAGGGATGCTCTGGCACGAAACCTTGTGCGCTGTGCAGGAACAGGAGGGGCGGCCCGTCGCCGTTTTCGAACAGGTCAAGCTCAACGCCGGCGATCGCGATCGTTCCGCGTTGCAAGGGACGTCCTCCCATATTCATCGTCGTGGCCGGGCTTGACCCGGGCATCTGCCTCCCGCGAGATGGCGGGGTCAAGCCCGGCCACGACGATGGTCAAGGGAGGAACGCAGATGCTCACCGCGGAAGAGAACGATCTGCTCTGTCGCGTGGAAGGCGGCGCGCCGATGGGGCAGATCATGCGCCGGCACTGGCTGCCGGCCTGTCTGTCCGAGGAGGTCGCCGAACGTGACGGCGCGCCGGTGAGAGTGCGTCTGCTCGGCGAGGACCTCGCCGCATTCCGCGACAGCGACGGCAGGCTCGGCGTCATCGGTGAACTCTGCCCGCACCGGCGGGCATCGCTCGCGTTGGGCCGCAACGAGCAATGCGGTCTGCGCTGCCTGTATCACGGCTGGAAGATCGATGTCGCCGGCAACATCCTCGAGATGCCGTCTGAACCGGCTGATTCGCGGTTCAGCGAGAAGCTGAAGCACACTTCCTATCCGGTGCACGAAGCGTCTGGTCTGGCCTGGGTGTACATGGGGCCGGCGGCGGAAATGCCGGAGTTCGATCCGCCGGTGTTCCAGCCGAGCCCGGATACCAAAATATCGATTGCCCGGATCGTCGTCGACTGCAACTGGGCGCAGGTGCTGGAAGGCGCGATCGACTCAGCGCATTCGTCCACGCTGCACGCCTCCGACATGGTGCCGGCGCAGGTGAATGGCGCGACAGCGACGGAGCAGACCTGGTTGCGGCCATCGACCGACAAGGCGCCGCTTCTGCACGTGCAGCGCACGCCGTTCGGCTTCCGCTATGCGGCGATCCGCCGGCCGATCGCCAACGAAGCGAGCCATATGTATGTGCGCACGACACTGTTCATCGCGCCGTTCACGGTGCAGATTCCGCCGAACAATCTCTACAACATGGCGATCCAGCAGGTGCCGATGGACGACACGCACACGGCGTTCCACTTCATCGCCTGGGGCGGCGCGACGGTGCCGGCCCTGGGCACCTGGCGGAAGTTTCTCGGTGCCGAGGTCGGCGTCGATGTCGATCGGCACTGGCGCAAGATCCGCACGCGGGACAACGATTTCCTGCAGGACCGCGCGGCGATGAAAGCGGGAAACTTCACCGGCATTCGCGGCATCCCGAACCAGGACATCGCGATGTGGGAGACCATGGGCCGCATCGCCGACCGTTCGCAGGAGCGGCTTGGCGTCAGCGACACCGCCATCCTGCAGTTCCGCCGCACCATGGTCGAGGCGGCGCGCAGCTTCCAGGCAGGCGGTCCGGCAATCGGCCGCGGCGAGCCGTATATTCCGCACGCCAAGCTGCGTTCGTTCGAAGGCGTGGTGCGCAAGACCGAGGACTGGCGCACGCTCGGCGTGGCGCCGGAGGAACTCGCCGTTTGTCCCATCGGCCGCGCGGCGGAGTAGGCAACGATGAGCAAACTCGAACTCTCGATTGCCGTCGGCGATTACGACCGGGTGCGGCCGCTGGTGGATGGCTCGGTGCAGATCGACGGCGTCGACCCGGTGTTCATGCTGCTGGAGCCGGAGGAGATCTTCTTCCGCGCCTTCCGCCATGCCGACTTCGATATCTGCGAGCTGTCGATGAGCAGCTTCACGGTGAAGACGGCGAACGGCGACTGTCCGTATGTCGGTGTGCCGGTCTTTCCGTCGCGCGCCTTCCGGCATAATTCGATCTATATCCGCACTGATCGCGGCATCGCCAAACCCGAGGACCTGAGAGGCAAGCGTATCGGCGTGCCGGAATATCAGGTCACCGCCAATGTCTGGACGCGCGCCATGCTGGAGGACGAGCATGGCGTGAAGCCGTCGGACGTCACCTGGGTACGCGGCGGCTACGAGCAGACGGGGCGGATCGAAAAGATCGCGGTGAAGCTGCCGCCCGATGTGCGCGTGGACGACGCGCCGGAAGGCGCAACGATCTCCGGCATGCTGGCAAGCGGCAAGATCGACGCCGTGATCGGCCCGCGCGCGCCGTCATGCTTTGTCAACGGCCACCCGGATGTCGGCTGGCTGTACCCCGATCCGGCTGCCGCGGCCGCCGCATGGTTCCGCAAGACCCGTATCTTCCCGATCATGCATATCCTCGGCATCCGCCGCACCCTGGCGGAGCGGCATCCCTGGCTGCCGATCGCGGCAATGAAGGCGTTCGAACAGTCGAAGGCGCGTGCTCTGGCAAAGCTCAGCGATGTCGCGGCCACCAAGGTGACGCTGCCGTTCGTCGACGAGCAGTTGTTTGCCGCGCGGCGGCTGATGGGCGAGGATTTCTGGTCCTACGGCCTGGACGCGAACCGCCACGTGCTGGAGGTCTTCCTGCGGCGCCATCACGCCGAGGGGCTGTCGTCGCGGCTGTTGTCGCCCGAGGCGCTGTTCCATCCGTCCACGCACGAGACGCATCGCGTCTGAGGCGCTCCGCTTCGTTGGCACGTTCGGCATCAAGCCCGAGGTGATCTCTACCGGCGGCATCCCGGGCACCTATACGCAAGTGATGTCGGGCCAGATCGATGTCGGCTGGTCGGCAGCACCCTACCTGCTCGATGCGGCGGATCAGGGAAAGATCCGCATCATCGCCAACGGCAACGACGTGCCGTCGATGCGCGACCAGACGGTCCGCGTGAACGTGACGCATTTCGCCGTGCTGGAAAGCCGCAAGCCGGTGGTCGAGCGGTTCAGCGCGGGGTATCGCAAGACTGTGCAGTGGGTGTACCAGAGCCCGGACGCAGCGAAGGCCTATGCGGCGTTTGCCGGCGTTTCCGAAGCGCTGGTGAAGCGCCTGCGCGAGGAATTCTTCCGGGGGTGCCAACATATGGTCGGACAAGATCAACGGGATCGATTCGCTGATGGCGCACGCGGTGCGGTTCAAGTTCATTCCGGCACCGCTGTCCAAGGAGCAGATCGCCGCGCTGGTACAGATTCCGTAGCGGGGAATATCCGAGGCGGTGCAGTGGCCCGGGTATATAGCGGGTGTAGCCTTCATATGCAGCGGAATGAATTCACCATGCAACGCTATATCTGGAGCCGCCTCAACAAGCAGCAGGTTGGGGCCTATACGGAATACTTCGTCAAGATGGAGCTGACGATGTATGGCTTTCAGGTGTATTCTACCGAGGTTGATGATCGCGGCATCGACTTCGTGGCCCGCCATGGAAGAGGTCCCTTTATTGAGGTTCAGGTGAAGTCGCTCCGGGCATCAGGCTATGTGTTCATGCACAAGTCGAAATTCTCGTTGAAAGAACATCTCTATCTCGCGCTAGGCCTCCTGTCCGAGGGCAAGCCACCGGAATTGTTTCTTATTCCGTCCTTTGTTTGGGAGACGCCCAATGTCGCGTTTGTCAGCCGTGACTATGGGGAACGCCTAAAAAGTAAGCCCGAATGGGGATTGAACATCTCTCCACGGAACAGGCCGGTGCTGGAACCCTACCGCTTTGAAAACTCGGTTGGTCAACTGATGCAGCAAGCATCGCAACCGTAGGGCGGAACAGCGGAGCGCATTCCGCCGATCCGCCCGCAACACGTCTCTCCGCCCGCTCGCCAGTTCAGTGGCACGTCCCAACTAGAGCACTTTCATCCTGACTGGAAATAACCGGCATGGCGGATGAAGTTTTTGCACTCCTGCGGCGACACGCAGTCGGTGATGGACCCGAGCGCCTTCCAGAGAGCATCGACCGTCCGAAGAGCCTTCGCTCGTAGCAG
>JBGPND010000099.1:0-17539 GCA_041487355.1 Acetobacteraceae bacterium
ACGGTGACCAGGATCAGGATGATGATGAACGACACCTCGTCCCAGTAGCGCACCTTGATCCGTTCGGCGATCTGCAGACCGATGCCGCCTGCGCCGACCACGCCAAGGATCGCCGCGCTGCGCGTGTTGCTCTCGAAGCTGTAGAGTGTCTGCGCCAGCAGCACCGGCAAGACCTGGGGCAGCAGGCCGTAGCGGATCGCCAGCAGGCGCGAACCGCCGGCCGCCTCCACCGCCTCCTTCTGGCCCGGATCGGCATTCTCGATCGCCTCCGCGAACAGCTTGGCCAGCACGCAGACATCCGCCGCGGCGATCGCCAGCACGCCGGCGAGCGGCCCCAGCCCTACGGCGCGCACGAAGGCCAGCGCCCAGATGAGCTGATCCACGCCGCGGAATCCGTCGAACACGCGGCGGATCGAGAAATGCGCCAGCGCGTTCACCAGCACGTTGCGCGCGCCGAGGAAGCCCAGCGGCACGGCGATCACCGCGGCGACGAACGTGCCGAGGAATGCCATCGCCACGCTCTCCGCCAGGCCTTGCAGAATGTCCTGCCATTGCGCGCCGGGGCTCGGCGGGATCATCTGGCGCAGGATGACAAACAAACCGGAGACGCCGCGGGACAGCCGCGCCGGCGTGATGTCGAACCAGACGCATAGCGCCACGAGCCATGCGACGAACAGCAGCGCGCAAACGACCCACACGGCGCGCACGAGGGGCGAGGGGCCGAACGCCAGCGGCCAACGGGCACGGACACGCGCGATGTCTGCCGCGGCGATCACTCAACCCACCCTGCCGATGGCAGTTGTGCGCAGTCGCTCGGAGGTCAGGTCGATCAGGCTCACCGCCGCGATGATCAGCACGATGATCGCGCCGATCTCCTGGTAGTAGTTGAAGCTGATCACCGAATAGAGCTCCTGGCCGATGCCGCCGGCGCCGACGAAGCCGATTACCGTGGCGCCGCGCACATTGATCTCGAAGCGCAGCAGCACGTAGGAGAGAAAATTCGGCAGCACCTGCGGCAGAATGGCGAAGCGCACCGCATGCGCCCAGGTGCCGCCGACGGCGCGCACCGCTTCCCAGGGGCGCATGTCGGCATTCTCCACCACCTCGGCGAACAGTTTCCCCAGTGCCCCCACCGTATGCAGCGCGATAGCCAGAATCCCCGCCAGCGGGCCGACGCCGAAGGTCCACACCAGGATCAGCGCGTAGACGATGTCCGGAACGCCGCGGAACAATTCGAGCATGCGGCGGAAGGCGAAGTGCACCGCGCGGTTCGGCGCCAGATTGGCCGCCGCCGGGAAACACAGCAGCGTCGCCAACACGGCACCGCCGAGCGTCGCCAGCGCGGCCATCTGGCTGGTCTCGAACAGCAGCCACAGCCAGAGGTCCAGCCGGTACATCCAGTAGGCGAGCGAGCCCTGCGTATGCGTGTTGCCGAACAGCACGGGCAGTCGCAGATCGGGCACCAGCTTGACCAGGTACTCGCCGATCCGTGGCGCGCCGGCGAGCAGCGACGAAGGATAGACCTCCGACACCCAGCCCGAGAGAAGCAGCGCCGCGCACAGCACCGCGCCGCCGCCAAGACCGGCGACGAGCCGCGCGCGCCGGCGTGCCTGGAATGCGGCCTCCAGTGCGGCGGTGGCAGCCACGTCGATCAGCGACGCCGGCGCTGCGCCGCCTCCTGCTGCAGCATGTCGATGAACACCTGGAAGTCCTCGTGCTTCACCGGCACCCAGCCCTTGCCGCTGCCCATGTCGAACGTGTGGTAGATGTCCGGATACGCCTTCGGCAGAGCGAGGTGGAACGCCAGCATGTCGGCCTGATAGCTCTCCGGTGTGCTCTTCCGCACCGTCAGCGGGCCGTTCAGGATCGGGCGCGACTTCCAGATGATGCGCAGGTCCTTCATGTCGAGCATTTTCTTGTCGACCATCATGCGCAGCGTGCCGCGGGTATAGCCCTCCGTCGCATCGCCGATGCCGGAGGTCCAGGTGACGCCGGCGTCGTACTGTTTGTTGAGCACCGCGACCACGGTCTGCTCATGTCCGCCGGCAAAGCCGGTGCGGCTGAAATACTTCCCGGGTTCCGGATCGATGCCCTGGGCGCGGAATTCGGCACGCGGAATGAGATAGCCCGAGGCGCTGTTCGGGTCCGCCCAGGCGAGCGAATGCCCCTTCATGTCGGCGAGCGAATGGATGCCGCTGTCGGCGCGGGTATACAGCATGGCTACGTAGGAGGTGCTGCCGTCCTGCTCCTGCGTCACCACCAGTGGCACGACGTCGCCATTGCTTTCCAGCCAGGCGGACGCATAGGCGGCCGGGCTCATATACGCTGTCTCGAGCTGCTTGGCGGCGAAGGCCTGGATCACCCCGGCATAGTCGGCGGCGACCAGCAGCTTGATCGGCACCTCGAAGGTGGTCTCCATCAGCTTCTTGTAGCCGTCCACGCGGGCCAGCCGGTCGGCGTCGTTCTCCCCGCCGAGCAACCCCACGCGCATGACCGGAATGTCCTTGGCCCAGTCGCGCTTGCCGGGCTTGGGCATCTCTTGCGCCGAGGCCGAGCGGGCCAGCAGTAGTGCGCCCAGCCCCGTCGTCGCGCCGCGTCGTGTGATCATCGACTCTCTTCCCTTCATCGCGTTCCGGCCAGCCTAGAGCCTTGTCAGTCTGACAGAGGAGGCATCGCGCTCTGCCGAAGCGATCCACCCTGTCATTGCGAGGAGCGCAGCGACGCGGCAATCTCCATCCAAGTGCGTACCTGGCTGGAGATTGCCGCGTCGCGGCGCTCCTCGCAATGACAGCGAGGCGGCGCGATTGCAGCTCAGTCATCCCGACGATGCTCTAGCGCATGGCTGTCCGCGTGCTAACGTCCCGGCCGCACCACGGGGGAAAACACGCCATGCTGCTGTACAATTCGGTCGGTCCAAATCCGAAGGTCGTGCGCATGTTCACGGCCGAGCGCGGCATCGACATCCCGCGCGTCGAGGTCGACTTGCGCGGCGGCGAGAACCGGCGCGAACCCTATCTGGCGAAGAATCCCTCCGGCCAGTGTCCGGCGCTTGAGCTGGACGATGGCACGATCCTCGCGGAGATCACCGCGATCTGCGAGTACCTCGACGAGAAGTATCCCGGCCCGTCGCTGATCGGCAGCACGCCGGAACAGCGCGCCGAGACCCGCATGTGGTCGCGGCGCATCGACCTCAACATCCTCGAACCGATGGCGAACGGCTTCCGCTACAGCGACGGTCTGAAGCTGTTCCAGGACCGCATCCACTGCATCCCCGCCGCCGCCGGCGATCTGAAGCAGATCGCGCAGGAGAAGCTGACCTGGCTGGACGGGTTGATGGCGGGCAGGCAGTTCGTCTGCGGCGATCGGCTGACGCTGGCCGACATCCTGCTGTTCGCGTTCCTGGATTTCTTCAATGGCGTCCGCCAGCCAATCAACCAGGACAACAAGAACATCGTCGCCTGGCATGCGCGCATGAAGGCGCGCCCCAGCGCCGAGGCCTGACCCCCGGATCAACTCCAGGGTCGGCGGCAGGCCGAGGACGGCGCGCTATTCTGCCGGGACGGTCGCGGCAGGCGCCTGTCGCGAGACCGAACGTGCGGTGCCGACGCAGAGCAGACTCGCGAGCAGCAGCACGGCGACCAGGACGAGAATAAACTCGGGGTGGCCGCGGTCGATCAGGAAGCCGAACGGCACCGGCGTGAGCGCGGAGCCGAGCGGCAGGCCGGCGCTGACGAAGCCGAACACCTTGCCGATCTGGCCCGGCGGTGCGGCGTCCTGCAGCATGACGTCGCGCGGCGTGCGGCTGGCGCCCAGCGCCAGGCCGGAGGCGAACATCAACGCGATGACAAACAGGCCGGGCACGGTGAGCCAGTTGACCATCAGGGTCAGCATTGCCGAGACTATCGTCAGCACGACAGCGAAGGTCAGGACGTGCCGCTTGTAGGTGTCGGCGAACCAGCCGCCGACCAGTACGCCGACCGTCGAGCCTGCCATGTAGCCGGTCAGCGCGGAGGAGGCAACTTCCAGCGTCATCCCCTTCACCGCGTGCAGCACGGTGATCAGCCAGGACTGCACCCCGGCGCCGGCCATCGAGCCCAGCAGGAAGAAGCCGAAGAACAGCAGCATGGTGCGGCTCATCAGCAGCTCGCGGCCGGAGAGCTTTGGCCCAGCGTGCCTGGGCTCATGGCGCACCTGCTCGTTCAGGATGCCGCTCTGCAGCAGGATGGAGACCACCACGGGGACGCCCAGCAGGCCGACCAGGATCAGGCTGTTCCGCCAGCCGATCGCCACCATAAGCAATGCCATGACCGGCGGTCCGGCCGAGAAGCCGAGATTGCCGCTGAATGTGTGCAGCGCGAAGGAGCGGCCCATGCGGTCCTTGTCGACCGAGCCCGACAGGATCGCGTAGTCGGCCGGATGGACCACCGAGTTGCCGATGCCGGACAGCGTCGCCAGCGCCAGGATCTGCCAGAAGCTGGTGGCCAGCCCCATGGCGGCGATGGATAGCGACATCAGCAGGGCGCCGCCGACCAGATAGGGGCGCGCGCCGTGGCGGTCCACCAGGAAGCCGACGGGTGTCTGCAGGATGGCGGTGGTGCCGGACATCAGCGCGACGGTGAGGCCGAGTTCGGCGAAGCTGACGTCGAAGGCGCTCTGCCAGGCGAGGAATACCGGCGGCAGGCACAGCACGTAGAAGTGCGACAGGAAGTGGCCGTTGCCAATCAGCAGATTGACCCGGGTGCTGCGGCTCAGAGCCATCGTACGGCGTCTCCGGGAGGCGGACACAAGATGCGGTGGTGGTCCCATCGCGTCAACCAGCGGGCTCCTCGCTCTCGTTCTTGTTTCGGTTATTTCTCAACGACTTCGCTGCCAACGTCTGGTCCCCAGTCGTAAGCGCCAGCGTACATGGCCCGCCATTTGTCCCGGCTGCGTCCCCGGAACAACGCCTCCAGCATGGAATGCGACGCAGCGCGGCGGCGGGCAATCTCGCGGCCATCTGTCTCGGTTGAAGGCCCCTCAAGATCGTCGGTGGTGACGGGTCGCCGGGTCATTGCCGTGATCCGCGGTTGGTGTGGGCTTCCATGTACGACCGCAGCACTGCATTCATCCGGGTAAGATGACCGCGCCCCTGCGCCTTGAACCAAGCCAGGACATCGGTATCGATACGCAGGTGCACAGAGGATTTCCCGTGCGGCATGACCACGCGAGCGTCGCGCCAGAAATCCTCCTCTACCGGGCGGACGGGTGCGTTCGGACGCGTCTCGGTCTCGCCCCTGGCTCGGTGACTCTCAAGCTCCTCGAGCGAGTATCGCCTGATATCTTCTCTTGCCATTCTCATCCACCTTCCCGGCGCTGATGATCCGGCGGTTCCGCCCGCGCCACATGAATGCGACCAAAAAACAGTCATCGTTTACGTGCCCGAGCGCACGCAGCCGTCGTTCGCCGTAGTCAGCGCGCCTATCCTCTGCTTCCAGGACCGGATTCCGGAAGATCAGGGCAGCATCCGCGAAGTCGACACCGTGTTCTGCCAGATTACTGCGGCGCTTCTTCTCATCCCATTCGATGCCGTACGGCATGGGTACACGAATGTGTCCACAATGTCAAAGCGCGAGGCACGGCGTCGGCGGGATGTTCCGGCCCGACGGGACCGGTGGCTAAGCCGTCCGATCGCTCTCCACGCCGAGCGCGGCCTGCGCCGCCGCCAGGCGAGCCACCGGCACGCGGTACGGGCTACAGGAAACGTAATCCAGCCCGACCTCCTCGCAGAACGCGATCGATGCCGGATCGCCGCCGTGCTCGCCGCAGATGCCGAGCTTCAACCCGGGCTTCGTCTTCCGCCCGCGCTCGGTGGCGATCCGCACCATCTCGCCCACGCCCTCCACGTCGATCGAGACGAACGGGTCCTTCGGCAGAATCCCCTGCTCGACATATAGCGGCAGGAACTTGCCCGCATCGTCGCGCGACAGGCCGAACACGGTCTGCGTCAGGTCGTTGGTGCCGAAGCTGAAGAAGTCCGCCACCTCGGCGATCTTGTCGGCGATCAGCGCGGCGCGCGGCAGCTCGATCATCGTGCCGACGCTGTACTCGATCCTGTGCCCAGCCTCGGCGAACACCTCCTCCGCCACCTTGTCGACCTGGGCGCGGGTGATCTCGAACTCCTTCTTCACCCCCACCAGCGGGATCATGATCTCCGGCACCGGCGCCTTGCCGGTTTCCCTCGCCACTTCCAACGCGCCCTCGAAGATCGCGCGCGCCTGCATCTCGTAGATTTCCGGGTAGGCAATCCCCAGCCGGCAGCCGCGATGGCCAAGCATCGGATTGGCTTCGGCCAGCTCCGCGGCGCGGCGGCGCATCGTCTCGAGATTAGCACCAAGCGACTGCGCGACCTCCTCCAGCTCGACATCGCCGTGCGGAAGGAATTCGTGCAACGGCGGATCGAGCAGGCGAATGGTGACCGGCAGGTCGCCCATGATGCGGAACAGCTTGTGGAAGTCGTCGCGTTGGAACGGCAGCAGCCGGGCCAGCGCGACGCGGCGGCCGGCCTCGTCATGTGCCATGATCATCTGGCGCACGGCACTGATACGCTCGGGGTCGAAGAACATGTGCTCGGTGCGGCAGAGGCCGATGCCCTCGGCGCCGTATTTCTTGGCTGTCTCGGCATCCAGCGGCGTTTCAGCGTTCGCCCGCACCTTCAGCCGCCGCACCTTGTCCGCCCATTCCATCAGCGTGGCGAAGTCGCTCGACATGGCGGCTTCGATCATCGCCACAGTGCCGACGAACACCTCGCCCGTGGCACCGTCCAGTGTGATGGTCTCGCCGGCGCGGATCGTGCGACCGCCGGCGGAAAGGGTCTGGGTGTTGTAGTCGATCGAAATCCCGCCGGCGCCCGCCACGCAGGGCCGCCCCATGCCGCGCGCCACCACCGCGGCGTGGCTGGTCATGCCGCCGCGCGCAGTCAGGATGCCGCGGGCCGCGTGCATGCCGTGGATGTCTTCGGGGCTGGTCTCGACGCGCACCAGGATGATCGCCTCGCCCTTCTGCGCGCGGCTCTCCGCTTCGTCCGCGGTGAACACCGCCGCGCCCGACGCCGCGCCGGGACTGGCAGGCAATCCCTTCGCCAGCAGCGTGCGCGGCGCCTTGGGATCGAGCGTGGGATGCAGCAACTGGTCGAGCGCGGACGGATTGACCCGGCGCACCGCCTCGGACTGGTCGATCAGCCCCTCGCGCGCCATGTCCACCGCGATGCGCAGGCTCGCCGCGGCGGTGCGTTTGCCGTTGCGCGTCTGCAGCATGTACAGCTTGCGCTGCTGCACGGTGAACTCGAGATCCTGCATGTCGTGATAGTGCTGCTCGAGCTTCTCGCGCACGTTCATCAGCTCGGCGTAGGCTTCCGGCATCGCCACTTCCAGCGGTGTCTCGTCGGGCTTGGCGCGCGCCTTGGACAGCGGCTGCGGCGTGCGGATGCCGGCCACCACGTCCTCGCCCTGCGCGTTCACCAGGTACTCGCCGTAGAACATGTTCTCCCCGGTGGACGGATCGCGGGTGAAGCACACGCCGGTGGCGCAGTCGTTGCCCATGTTGCCGAACACCATGGTCTGCACGTTCACCGCGGTGCCCCATTCGGCGGGAATGTCGTGCAGCCGCCGATAGGTGATGGCGCGCGGATTCATCCAGGAGCCGAACACCGCGCCGATCGCGCCCCAGAGCTGCTCTTCCGGGTCCTGCGGGAATGGCTTGCCGGTGTCGGCCTCGATCATGTCCTTGTAGCTGACGGCGACCCGGTGCCAGTCCTGCGCGGTGAGCTGCGTATCCTCGGTCACGCCGGTGTCCAGCTTGGCGTGCTCGATGATCTCCTCGAACCGGTGGTGATCGACGCCCAGCACCACCGACCCGTACATCTGGATGAAGCGGCGATAGGAGTCCCAGGCGAAGCGTGGATCGTCGGCCTCCGCGCCGAGGCCTTCGACGGTGGCATCGTTCAGTCCCAGGTTGAGCACGGTGTCCATCATCCCCGGCATGGAGACGCGTGCGCCGGAGCGGACCGAGACCAGCAGGGGCCGCCGCTTGTCGCCGAACTTCAGACCGACCGATTTCTCCAGGCGGGCGAGCGCATCGCGCACCTGCGAGGCCAGCTCGTTCGGGTAGTTCCGGTCGTTCTGATAGAAGGCGGTGCAGACTTCGGTGGTCAGCGTGAAGCCGGGTGGGACGGGCAGGCCGATGCCCGCCATTTCCGCTAGGTTGGCGCCTTTGCCGCCCAACAGGTTGCGCATGTCCGTGCCGCCTTCGTTGTGGCCGGCGCCGAAGTTGTACACCCACTTGGTCATGGCAATTCAGCCCTCGATTTTCGCGAAGTCGGCAATCCGGTCCATGGTTGACCGGACCTTATGAAGAAGACGCAAACGATTGCGGCGCAAATCCGGCTCGGGGGCGTTCACGGTCACCTTATCGAAGAACGCGTCGAGCGGGGGGCGGAGGCGAGCCATGTAACCCATTGCTTCACCGTACTTTTCATCGTCCACGAGCCGTTCGACGACTCGTACCGCATGAAGCTCGCGGTATAGCGCTACCTCTTCGGGCTGCTTGAGCAACGCCGCGTCTGGCTCGGTATCATGCGGGCCATCTTTGCGCTCCTCGATGCGCAGGATGTTGGCGGCGCGGCGGTACGCGGTCAGCAGGTTCGCGCCGTCCGCGGAGCGCAGCAGGGCGGCGACCGCATCGGTGCGTGCGAGCAGGCGCATGATGTCGTCATCCGCGCCGGCAGCAAACACCGCGGCCAGCACGTCGTGGCGAGCGCCGTCCGCGCGCAGTTGCACACGCAGGCGTTCTGCCAGGAAGTCCAGGATCTCCTGTGGCGGGACCGAATGGACGCCATGGTGATGCCAGGCTTGGCCCGCGGCCTCGATCAACGGGATCAGTTTCAGCCGCAGCCCGTTCTCGCGGATGATGCGGATGATGCCGAGCGCGGCCCGGCGCAGCGCGTAGGGGTCGCCGCCGCCGGTCGGCCGCTCGCCGATGGCGAAGAAGCCGACCAGCAGGTCGAGCTTGTCGGCCAGCGCGACGGCGATCGACACATCCGCCGTGGGGACCGCATCGGCCGGGCCCCTCGGCGCGTAGTGGTCGCGGATGGCGTCCGCCACCAGGCGGTCCTCGCCGTCATGCAGGGCGTAGTAGCGGCCCATCACGCCTTGCAGCTCGGGGAACTCGCCGACCATGCCGGTGACGAGGTCGGCCTTGGCGAGCCGGGCGGCGTCGCGTGCCAGGGCCGGACCGGCGCCGACCAGGGGGGCGATCTCCTCGGCCAGACGCTCCAGCCGGCGCACCCGCTCGCCCTGGGTGCCGAGCTTCGCGTGGAAGCTGACGTGGTCGAGCAGGGGAACGCGCGATTCCAGCCGTGCCTTGCGGTCGAGGTCCCAGAAGTGCCGTGCATCGGCGAAGCGTGCCCGCAGCACGCGCTCGTTGCCGGCGATCGAGGTGGCGCCGCCGTCCGCCGGCTCGATATTGGCGACGAAGCCGAAATACGGCGCGGCGGACCCGTCCGCGTTGCGGAATGCGAAGTAGCGCTGGTTCACCCGCATGGAGACCTGCCGGACTTCGGGTGGCAGGTCCATGTAGGCTTGGTCGATGCGGCCGAGCAGCGGCACCGGCCACTCGACCAGTCCGGCCACCTCGTCCAGCAGTCCGGGATCGTCCACCACCTGGATCTGTCGCTGGGCTGCCAGCGCGGCGATCCCCTCGATGATGATGCGTTTGCGCTCGTCGGCATCGACCAGCACTTGGCGCTGGCGCAGTTTCGCCGCCCAGTCGTCGCGCGACGCCACGGCGAACGCGCCCGGGGCGTGGAAGCGATGGCCTTCGGTCAGGTTGGACGAAGCAAGCCCGTGTCCATCGTCCGCGCCGTCGCGCAGATCGAACGGCACCACCGCGCCGTCCAGCAGGCAGACGATGCGCCGCAACGGTCTCACCCAGGTGAAGGTGCTGCTGCCACCCCAGCGCATCGACTTCGGCCATGGGAAGCCGCGCAGCAGTGGCGGCAGGAGGCTGGCAATCAGATGGGCGGCGGCCACGGTCGGTGCCGCCTTCTCGAGCACCCAATGATCGCCTTCCTGGCGTAACTGATCCTTGGTCGCGTCGTGTTTGCGCAAGAACCCTGTGAGGGCCTGCTCTGGCGCGTTCGCCCGCGGCCCACGTTCGGTGGTGTGGCTGGCTCCGACTTCGCATGTCACCGTGGCGGTCAGCGCAATGCGTCTTGGGCCAAAGAACGTTCGCACATCGGTTGGGGACAGCTTCTCCAGTGCCTCGACGGAAAGCCGTGCGAAGTCCTCCGCCGCCCGCGCCTGCATGCGCGCCGGGATTTCCTCGCTGAACAGCTCGAGGAAAAGTTCCGGCATGCTCAATCCTTCAGTGCCGGCTCGATGCCGGTCTGCGCGAAGTCATCGCCCTTGAACAGCAGGGGTTCGCCTTCATGCTCGGCGACGATTGCCTCGGCATAACGACGTCCGTCCGCCTCGTTGAGCACGATCGCCAGAAGGGCCGATGTGTCGATGATCACGTCGGCAGTCCATTTTCATCGTAGAGCCAGTTATGATCAGAGCTCACGGGTTCCCGCATGTGAGCGCGGACTTCGCGAGCGAGGGCCATAACCCGATCAACTTTGTCCTTGATTTCGCGCTCCCGCTGCAGCCGCTCCTGCAGGGAAACGAGGACCGCCACCTCTAGGCTCTCGCCCTTGAGGTTGGCAAGTTCGGTTGCCACACGAATGGTTTCTTCGCTGTCGATGCGCAGTTCAGCGTCCATTATAGTTCTCCCGGCGCGCAATCATCCCGCCTCGCCCGCCCCCTACGCCTCGTAGCAGCACCACGACGCTCGGTGGTAGAGTGCCGCTTGTGTCACTGCTTCAGTCTGCTGTGACCGACGCCTGTGCGCTCATCGCAATCTCGCGAGTGATCGCCATGATCCGATCGTGTCTGTCTCTGCGAGCGCGCTCGCGCCCAATCTCCTCGCGGAGCGCCATCACGACGGCCAGATCCAGGCTCTCGCCGGTCAGCTCGACCAGTTCGGCCGCGAGTTTGCATGCCTCTTCGTCCTCGATCCGCAGTTCCGCCATATCGTCTCCTCCGTTTGTCATGTCGTCTCGCCAGCTACCCACGCCTCGCAGCAGCCCTTCGCCAGCACCCTGACGCGCCCGATATAGCTTGCCCGCTCGGTCACGCTGATTACGCCGCGCGCGTCCAGCAGATTGAACAGATGGCTCGCCTTGATGCACTGGTCGTAGGCGGGCAATGCCAATCCGCGGTCCAGCAGCGCCGTGCACTCGTGTTCGGCATCGGCGAAATGCCGCGTCAGCATCGCCGTGTCGGCATGCTCGAAGTTGAACGCGCTGTATTCGCGCTCGGCGCGCAGGAACACATCGCCGTAGCGCACGCCGGCGCCGTTGAAGTCCAGGTCGAACACGTTGTCGACGTCCTGCACATACATCGCCAGCCGCTCGAGCCCGTAGGTCATCTCGAAGCTCGGCAGCGTCACCGGGATGCCGCCCACCTGCTGGAAATAGGTGAACTGCCCCACCTCCATGCCGTCGCACCACACCTCCCAGCCCAGGCCCCATGCGCCGAGCGTGGGGCTCTCCCAGTCGTCCTCGACGAAGCGGAAGTCGTGCAGCAGGGGATCGAGACCGAGCTCGCGATAGCTTCCCAGCAGCAGCTCTTGCGCGTCCGCCGGGCTGGGCTTCATGATCACCTGGTACTGGTAATAGTGCTGCAGCCGGTTCGGGTTCTCGCCATACCGCCCATCCGTCGGCCGCCGGGTCGGCTGCACATAGGCGCCGCGCCAGGGAAGCGGCCCGAGGGCGCGCAACGTCGTCGCGGGATGGAACGTGCCGGCGCCCATCTCCACGTCATATGGCTGCAGGATCACGCAGCCCTGGCGCGACCAGAAGTCGTGCAGACGCAGGATCAAAGCCTGGAAGCTGGGCTTCGTGCGGTCCATCTGACCTGTTCGGTTGGTTTGCGGCGCGACATAAAGCACCGGCACAGGAGCGGAGCAAGGAACCCATGGGCGATGAAACGCGCTGACTGGCTCGGTCTGGCCATGGTTGCGGCGAGCCTGGCCGGCCTGATCCTGTACCGGCAGGCCTATGTGGAGCCGCGCGAATGGGTCGGGCTGTGTGCCGCCGCCGCCCCGCCCATGGCGTGCCTGCCGCGCGCGGGACTGGTCTGGCTGCAGCACTGGTATCTCTGGGGCACCGGCGCCCTCGCGCTGGGGCTGTGGGCCTTCCTGGGCGGGCCATGGACCGTTGCGGTGGCGGCGGTGGCGGTCGGGGCGGCGGCGGTCGCCAACTACAACGCGACCTGGGGCATGATCGGCCTGGCGCTGGGTGCCTGGGCCTGGATCAGGCGGCAACGCGGACGCGTGCCGGACGCAGCACGCTGAGCAGTGCCGGCACGGCCAGCACCAGCGCCGCCGCGTTCCAGGTCAGCGACGGCAGGTTCAGCGGACCCTCGTTGATCGCGCTCGCCACCGCAGCGACGGCGAGCGTGCCGCCGGCCCAAAGCTCCTCCCGCCCGCCGCCGCGTGGCAGGTCGCCGAGCAGGGTGTGCGTCAGCGTGGCGATCAGCGGCACGATGAACACCGGCAGCGGGAAATCGCGGTAACGTGGGTCGAACAGCAGCAGAAGCTGCATCACCGCGGCGGTCCAGACGAAGACGAACGAGAGGTCATCGAACAGCCAGGCCCGCGACGGCAACCGCGGCAGGCGCAGGCGGAACAGGCCCAGCACCGTCTCGGTGGCGTCGGCCCCGGTGCGCCGTGGTGGCAGCGGATGCCTGCCGAGGATCAGCGCCGCCCGGTCCAGCAGCAGCAAAGCGAGCACCGCCTGCCCCGTGAGGTTCGCCGCGGCGGCGATACCGAGGTGGAGGTCGTAGACCACCGGCAGCGTGCCGGCCCAGGCCCATACCAGCGCCCAGCCAAGCGCCATTGCCAGCACCGCCAGAGCTACCGGCCCCCACCCCAACCATCCCCCGCTTCGCGGGAGAGGGAGTTCAATGCGCTCCCTGTCCCGCGAAGCGGGGGAGGATTGGGGTGGGGGTGCCCGATGCGACCACAACACCCCGCCCAGCAGCACCACACCCAACAGCACCGACGTCGCGGCCTTGCCGCGCCAGCCGGGGTCTTCCTCCACCGGCCCGGACAATGGGAATTTGGGCTGCCGATCGTCGCTCCACAGGCCCCAGTTGGCGCCGACCGTGCCTTCGCTGCGATACTTCCAGTCCTGGTCGAACGCCTCGATCAGGTTGTACTCGAACCCTTCCTGCCGCGACAAAGCGATGAACCGGCGGAGGAACACCGCCTGGTTCACCCGGCTCGGTGCCGCGTCGCGCCGCCAGCGGCCGCGGCTCGGCCAGCCGGTCTCGCCGATGGCGATCCGCTTGCCGGGAAACAGCGCTGCGATCTGGCGGTAGGCGTTGCCCACCTCGCGCACGGCGCCGTCGATGCCGGTGGGGTCGTCTTCCCAGTACGGCAGCAGGTGGATGGTCACGATGTCGACGTGCGGCGCCACCTGCGCGAACTGCCGCCAGAAATCCCACACATCCGCATAGGTGACCGGCTGCTTCACGGCCGCGCGCACCGTGTCGATGTCGGCGATCAGCTCCTCGACCGGCAGGTCGCGCCGCAACAGCACCTCGTTGCCGACGATCAGGCGATCGATGGTGTCCGGATAGCGGTTCGCCAGCGCGATCGCCGCCGCCATCTCCCGCGCGTTCTTCGCCCGGTCGTTGCCGAGCCAGATGCCTTGCCACAGCTTCAGCCCATGACGCTGCGCCAGCGCCGCCAGGTCCGCCTCGCCGCCGAGCGCTGCATAGGAGCGGATGGCACGCACCTTCCCGGCCAGCAGGGCGACGTCCTCGGCCACTTCCTGCTTGCTGGGATAGGTCTCGGTGAACGGCGACTGGCCGGGCCGGAACGGCGCCAACGAGACCGAGTTGAACACCGTGTCCGGCATCGGCACGTCGCCGGCCTGCGGCCGGTTCGGCCACCACCACGCCGCCACGACGATTGCCGCGAGCACGATCAGCAGCGACGGCAGCACGGGCGAGGGGCGGGACATGCGGCGCGCATAGAGCAGCCGGGCTGGCGGCGAAAGCGTGGCGGGGGCAAAATGGTGCCATGAGCATCGACGGCCAGAGCGACGAGACGATCCGCGCGATTCTCAGCGGGACGCGGCGGATCGCCGTGGTCGGCGCCTCGGACAAGGCGTGGCGGCCGTCGCATGGCGTGTTCGGCTTTCTGCTCTCGCGCGGCTACGACGCGACGCCGGTGAACCCGATGCTGGCCGGCCGCGCCATCCATGGCCGCACGGTGGTTGCCAGCCTGGCGGAGGCGGCGCCGCTGGAGATGGTCGACATATTCCGTGCCTCGGCCAACGCCGGAGCCGTGGTGGACGCAGCGATCCGGCTCGGCGCGAGCGTGGTCTGGATGCAGCTTGGCGTGGTGGATGAGGCGGCGGCCGAACGGGCGCGCGCGGCTGGCATCACCGTGGTGATGGACCGCTGCCCGGTGATCGAAGAACGCAGGCTGGACCTCACACGGCATTGAAGCCGCGTCGCCGCGGCGCCACATCGCACGGCACGGAACCCAAGGGTTGCCCCAATGACAAACGAAGAACGCGACATCATCACACAGTTCATCGCCCGGGTCGGCGGCGTGCAGACGCCCGGCCAGGGGGCGATCGGCGGGTCGGTGCCGGCGACGACAACGCCGTCCTTGCCGCCGGTCGATCCCGAGGCGGACCGGCTGATCGCCGAGCAGTTCAACCGCTATCCGGAGGCGCGCTACCGCCTCACCCAACTCGCCTTCATCCAGGAGCATGCGCTGGCCGAGGCGCAGAACCGGATCCAGCGCCTGGAGTGGGAGCTGCAGCAGGCACGGCAGGCTGTGCAACAGGCGCAGCAGTCGCCGCCGCAGCAGAGCGGCGGCTTCTTCAGCGGGCTGTTCGGCGGCGGCTCCCGCTCGGCACCGCCGCCGCCGCCGCAGGGCGGGCCGGGGCCGGCCTGGAACCAGGGTCCGGGTCCGGCGCCGAATTACCAGCAGGCCGCGCCGCCGCCGCCGCAGTACGCGCCCAGCTACCAGCCGGGCATGTTCCAGCGTTCGGGCTCAGGGTTCCTCGGTTCGGCATTGACCACCGCGGCCGGTGTCGCCGGCGGCATGGTCGCGGGCAATGCGCTGATGAGCCTGTTTTCCGGCTCGCATGGTATGGGTGGCGGGTTCGGCGGTGGCTACGGCGGCGGTTTCGCGGGCGGTGCACCGATGGTGGGAAGCCCCTGGGGCAGCGCGCCGGCGGCGCCCGACCAGGGCTACGTCGACCAGGGCACATGGGATAACGCCGGTGCCGCGGGTACCGCAGACCCCGGCTATGTCGACAACAGCACGTGGGACAACCCGGGCACCGACCAGTCCTCCTGGACCGACAATAGCGGCGGCAGCGATTCCGGCTGGGACGCCGGTGGTGGCGGTGGCGGCTCGGACGATGATTCGCTGGTCTGACCGGTGGAGGAGGCGGAGGGGACACTGACCTCGCGCCCCCGATGACAACAGGCCGGCGCGACACCGCAGCCAAGTCGGCGCGCTGCAGACATCACCCGCGCCAGGCATCTTCTTGATTGTGTCCATCGCTGGATATACATATCACATTGTATATCTAGGGAGGGTGCCATGCAGGTGTCGAAATGGGGAAACAGCCTCGCCATCCGCCTTCCGGCATCAGTCGTCGAGGCGCTGGAGCTGAAAGCGGGCGATGAGGTTGAAGTCCACGTCGCGGGAGACCGGGCATTCGACATCGACCGCGACCGCAGCCGCGCGCGCTCGCACGCATCCGCGCCTTTCGCAAGAAGCTCCCCGCTGACTGGAAGTTCGACCGTGAGGCAGCGAATGCCCGATAAGTCCGATGCCTGGTGAGTTGCTGGATAGCAACGTCCTGGCCTACGCCTTTACGACCGATCCGCGCGCCGCAGCGGCGCAAGCCCTGCTCGGGCGCAACTGCGCCACCAGCGTGCAGGGGCTCAACGAATTCGCCAACGTGGCGAGACGCAAGCTCGGCATGGCGTGGGAGGAGGTGCGCGACGCGCTCGCCGCTATTCGCACTGTCTGCCGAACCATTTTTCCCATCGACATCGAAACGCACGCCGACGCGCTTCGCCTTGCCGAAAGACACGGCTATGCGATCTTTGACGCGCTGATGGTCGCCGCCGCGATGTGCGCCGACTGCAACGTCCTGTTCTCCGAGGACATGCAGGACGGGATGGTGATCGATGGCCGGCTGCGCATCGTCAATCCATTTCGCGAAATATAGCCGCAGACGAGCAGCGTCTCAGTTTGATTGTCGCCTACCGACCCATTGCGGACAAGGCATCCGGCCCGATAGCCCGCTGGGGCTCCTTCTGGATGAGCCGGTCCGATGACGTTATCATGAGTGAATTTCGTGATAGAGAAGTGTTGCAACCTGCGAAGGACTCACCGCTGTCAATCTGATGAGCGCTGGCCGAGTTGAGCCCGACGAAGAGACTTGGGCTATGGGCAGGCCCTTCCTTGGCAGGCCAAGGTAGTGCAAGACAGCAAAAGCAGCATCGACACCCGTGCCGAGGCCCGCCGCCATGGGTGCATGCTGCGCCCGATATTGGTACAACACCGCTGCGGTAACACGGAAGCGAATCTGGCGTGACTGGCTCGGCCAAGATCGTTTTGGTCGAAGACGAGGCATTCCAACGGCAGGTGATCGCGGAATGCCTGGCGCAGCATGGGCTGCGGCCCACCACGCTTGCCTCCGGCGCCGAACTGAAGCGTGTGGCTCAGCACGCTATGCCGGACCTCGCTCTCCTGGACGTGCATCTGAACGAACCGGAAGACGGCTTCGCTCTGGCGCCTTGGCTGCGCAGCCGGTCTGCGCGGATTGGCATCATCATGCTCACCGTCGCTGGTGATACGATCGATCGCGTGGTCGGGCTGGAATCGGATGCCGACGATTATGTCGCCAAACCATTCGAGCCGCGCGAGCTGGTGGCGCGGGTGAAGGCGCTGCTGCGTCGCGCGGGCCGGGCCGCGCAGCCGCCACCACGGCTGACCGAAGTGCGGGTCGGCACGGCGATGCTGGATCTGCAGCATCACGTGCTTATCCTCGCCGACGGCACGGTGTCCAGCCTGACCGCCAGTGAGTTCGATCTGCTCCGTCTGTTCGTGGAGAATCCCAATCGCCCACTCACCCGCGACTGGCTGCTGGAAACCATCGCGCATCGCGACGCCGAGGCGTTCGATCGAGCAGTGGATAACCGTGTCATACCAACCGCCCCGGTCTCCGACTCTCTGGGGATTCCCAATCGGTTCTCGATCGGATTCGATCCTGTCTCACGACGATTCGCGAGGGGGGGACGCCAGATGGGCAGGGCGATCACGATCACCAATCTGGATCATTCGGCGCAAGACCTGCGTGATCTGGCAGCCAAGGTGAAGGACGGGCAGGTCGTGCGGCGGCTTCTGGCGCTGGCCATGG
>JBGPND010000100.1:0-17349 GCA_041487355.1 Acetobacteraceae bacterium
GTCGGGTCCTGGAACACCGGCTGGATGCAGCGCGCGCGGTCCTTGCGCGACAGCGTGGCGATGTCGGTGCCCTCGAACAGCACTTGGCCCGCACTCGGCGTCTCGAGTCCGAGCAGCATGTTGCCGAGCGTGGTCTTGCCGCTGCCGGATTCGCCGACGATGGCGAGCGTCTCGCCGCGTTGCACGGCGAAGCTGGCAAGCCGCACCGCGGTGAACGGCGGACCGGCACGGAACAATCCGACGCGGCGCTCGAAACGCTTGGAAATTTCGCGCGCTTCCAGGATCGCAATGGTCATGCCGGCGCCCGTTCGGCTGGCGCGAGTGGATGGACGCAGCGGACCAGTTGATCCGTTGCGTGGCGGGTGAGCGCAGGGTCCGTTGCGCAGGCCGCGTCGGCGCGGTCGCAGCGTGGCGCGAAGGCGCAACCGGCGGCCTCGCCTGTGGTGATGCGTGGCGGCGCGCCCTGGATGGCGTGCAGCCGCCCGCGTCCGCCCTGCGGGATGCTGTCCAGCAGGGCGCGCGTGTAGGGATGCGCCGGGCGGTAGAACAGCGTGCGGCGCGGCGCCTGCTCGACGATCTCGCCGGCATACATCACCGCGACGCGGTCGGCGACGCGGGAGACGATGCGGAGGTCGTGCGTGATCAGCAGCAGCGCCATGCCCATCTCGCGTTGCAGCCGCGCCAGCAGATGCAGGATCTGCGCCTGGGTGGTGACGTCGAGCGCGGTGGTGGGTTCGTCGGCGATCAGCAAGGCCGGCTCGCAGATCAGCGCAAGCGCGATCATCACCCGCTGGCAGAGCCCGCCGGAGAGCTGATGCGCGTATTGCCGCATGCGCTCGGGCGGATCGGGGATGCCGACGCGGGCCAGCATCGCCAGCGCCGCCGTCCGCACCTCCGCGTGGCTGCCGCCGCGATGGCGGCGCCAGGTTTCCATGAGCTGGTGGCCGACGGTGTAGGCGGGATTGATCGCGGCCATCGGGTTCTGGAACACCATGCCGATGCGCGCGCCGCGGATGTTCGCCATCGCATGGTCGGAGAGTGCGGCGAGGTCGATGCCATCGAAGCGCAGCGTCGCCGCCGTGGCGCGCGCCGTGTCTGGCAGCAGGCGCGTCACCGCCAGCCCCGTCATCGTCTTGCCGCAGCCGGATTCGCCGACCAGGCACAGCGTCTCGCCCTGGCGCAGTTCGAGCGATACGCCGCGCACCGCCTGCACGTCACCGAAGCTGACGTGCAGGCCTTCGATGCGCAGAGGGGACTCGGTCATGCCGCGCCGCTGTTGTTGTTATCGTTATTATTGTTATCGTTGTTGTTATCGATATTGATGTTGATGTTGTTGATGTTATTGTTGTTGTTGTCACCCCCGCGAAAGCGGGGGCCCAGGAGAAGCCGCGCCTGGCCCCTGGGCCCCCGCTTTCGCGGGGGTGACGATTCAATTCGCGGGGGTGACGATTCAATGCACACCAACCCGTCAATACACATCAACCCGCGTCCCCGCTCAGCCGGCGGTGCAGGCCGTCGCCGATCAGGTTCAGCGCCAGCACCAGCAGAAACAGCGCCACGCCGGGGCTGGTGACGAGCCAGGGCGCGAACATCAGGTCCTTCTTGCCCTCCGACAGCATCAGCCCCCAGGACGGCAGCGGCGCCTGGATACCGAAGCCGAGGAACGACAAGGTCGCCTCCATCAGCACCGCATGAGCGAATTCCTGCGTCACGATCACGATCAGCGATCCTGCGATGTTCGGCAGCACGTCGCGCAGGATGATGCGCGCCGCGCCGGCGCCGATCGCCTCGGCCGCGCGGATGAACGGCCGGTCGCGCAGTTGCAGCGTGGTGGAACGCGCCACCACCGCAAAGCGATCCCACAACAGGCAGCCGATCACCAGCACCACCACCGGCACCGAACCACCCAGCCGCGCCACCGAGGCAAGCGCGATGATCGCCACCGGCAGGCTGAGCCGGACGGTGATGAGGAAGCTCACCACCATATCGACGCGGCCGCGGAAATAGCCGCCGATGGTGCCGAGCGTCACCCCGATCAGCGCACCCAGCAGCGTCGCCACGCTGCCGACCAGCAGCGAAATGCGCGCGCCGTGGATCAGCCGGCTCAGCACGTCGCGCCCCACCTTGTCGGTGCCGAGCAGATGCTGCCAGACGCCGTCCTCCATCCAGGCCGGCGGCAACAGGCGCGCGGTCAGGTCCTGCGCATACGGGTCCTGCGGCGCGACCAGTGGCGCCAGCAATGCCACCAGCACGACAGCGGCAAACAGGGCGGTGCCGATCAGCAAGGATCCCATGCGGCGCGCGGTGCCAGGCCGGGCAGCGATGGCGGGCACCAGCACCGCTCAGCCCAGCCGCAGCCGCGGATCGAACACCGCGTTCAGCAGATCGGCCGCCAGCGTCAGGGCGGCGTAGAAGAATGCCATCAACAGCACCACGGCCTGGATGATCGCGGTGTCGCCGATCAGGATCGCCTGCCACGCCAGATAGCCGACCCCGTGCATGGCGAACACCTGCTCGGTGACGATGGAGCCGCCGAGCAGATAGCCAAGCTGCACGGCGCCCACGGCCACCAGCGGCATCACCGCATTGCGCAGCGCATGCCGCAACACGACGCTCGCCGGACGCAGCCCGCGCGCCCGCGCCGCGCGCACATACTCGCTGGCGAGCACGTCGATCATGCCGGCACGCGTCAGGCGCAGCAGCACCGGCAACGTGAATAGCGCCAGCGTGACCGATGGCAGCACATAGCCAAGCCAGCTCTCGGTGCCCGACACCGGCAGCCAGCCGAGCGTCACGCCGAACAGCACGATCAGCATCAGCCCGGTCCAGAAGCTCGGCAGCGCCTGTCCGGTGACCGCCAGCGTCAGCGCGACGCGATCAAGCATGCTCCCGGGGCGCAACGCAGCGAGAATGCCAAGCGGCAAGGCCAGCAGCAGCGCCAGCGCCATCGCGGAAAAGGCGAGGGTAACGGTGACCGGCAGGCGTTCGCCGATCAGCGTGGCGACCGCCTGCTTGTAGTGCAGCGACTGGCCCAGATCGCCGCGCGCCAGATGCTCGAGCCATGTCGCGTAGCGCAGCGGCGCCGGCCGGTCGAGGCCATACTCGTGGCGGATCTGCTCGATCTCCGCCGCGCTCGCATCGGCTCCCGCCAGACCTGCCGCAGGGTCCACCACCACCTCGGTCAGCACGAAGGCCACCAGCGTGACCGTCAGCAGTACCGCGACGGTCAGCAGCAGGCGGGAGACCGCGTACCGCAGCATCCCCGCCTCAGTTCCAGTGCACCCGATAGAGCCGGGCGAATTCATCGGCCGACGGGGTGAAGGAGAGCTGGTCGGCGAAGGCGTAGTTCTGTACGAAGGTGAACAGCGGCAGCCAGTAGACGCGGTCGGTGATGCGCTCGATCGCCTTGCCGTAGAGGTCCTTGCGCTTCGCCGGATCCACCGTCGCCTCGGCTGCACGCAGCCAGGCGTGCAGCTCGGGATCGCGCGCGTAGTCCTCCTTCCCCGGCTGGAAGAAGAAGCCGATCATCGCCGAGACGTCGTTCACCGAATAGGCGCCCCAGCTCAGCAGCACCATCGGCGTGCGGTCGTTGAACTGCGCGTCGTGCAGCGCGGGATATTCCAGCGTGCGCAGCCGTGCGGTGATGCCGACCTTGGCGAGATCGGACGCCACCGCCTCGGCCGACGCCTGCATCAGCGGATAGACGTAGAAGTCGAACGCCACCTTGCCCTCGAAACCCGAGGAGCGCAGCAGCTCTCGCGCCTTGTCGGGCGCGTAGTCGTAGTGGTGCGCCGCCTCGGTGACGCAGCCGAACATCTTGCCGTAACACGGCGCGTCCACCACGCGCGCCGGACCGCCCATCAGGTTCTGCACGATCGACTGGCGGTTCACCGCATAGGCGATGGCGCGGCGCACATCGACATTCCGTAGCGCCGGCGTGTTGCTGCGCCCGGCCGCGTCCAGGCCGAGATAGCCGACGCGCATCGTCTCCGCCTGCGCCACCCGAAAACCCTTGCGGCGGGCGATCTGCTGCAACTGATCCGTGCTGAGGTCCCACATGATGTCGGCGTGGTGCGCCAGCAGCTCGGCCACCTGGGTCTGCCCGTCCGGCACCTCGCGCACGTCGATCGTCTTGATGAAGTTTTCTCCCTTTGGGCTGCCCTTGAAGTATCCGTCGTTGCGCTCCAGACGGTAGGCCTTGGCGGTCTCCACCGACACCATGCGATATGGCCCGGTGCCGATCGGATGCGCGTGCATGCCCTCCGGCCCGACCTTGGCATAGTACTCGGCCGGGTAGATCGGCAGCGTATTGGCGACATAGTCCAGCGCCGGCGGGAAAGGCTGCTTGCTGACGATGCGCACGCGGTGCGGATCGACCGCGACGACGGAGGCGATCCAGTTGACGTTGCGCGGGACACGCACCTTGAAGCCGGGATCGGCGACGCGGGTCAGCGTGCCGGCAACATCGGCCGCGGTGAACTTCGTACCGTCGTGGAACGTCACGTCGTCACGCAGGTCGAATTCCAATGTCCTGTCGTCGACCTGCCGCCATGCCTTGGCGAGCAGCGGCTTGTAGGAGAAGTCCGCCGGGTCGCGCCAGACCAGCGTGTCCCACACCAGCGAGGCGATCTCCATGCCGGTGCGCCTGGTGCTGAAATAGAAGTCGACGCTCTCCAGCGGTCCGTTCGCCCCCCACACCACGCGCAGCGTGTCGTCCGCCTTTTCGGCGCGTGCCGGCGTGGCGATCGCGATCGCACAGAGCCAGAGCGCCAGTATCGCGCGGTGCTTCATGGCCGGTTTCCCTTGACTTGTCCGGACCCAGTGTATGGACCCTCGGCCCATCAAGGTTAACCAGAAACCAACCGCTGCCGATAAGCCTGGATTATACCGGGTCAGGAGAACATGCCATGAAGAAGTTCCTGCTGAAGGACATGACCTTCCGCGAATTCGCGGCCCGACTTGGCGAGAACCCGGTGATCCTGCTGCTGCTCGGATCGAACGAGGAGCAGGGACCCAACGCGCCGATGGGCGACTTCATGCTGACCGAGGCGCTCGCCGCCCGTGTCGCCGAACGCTCGGGTGCCATCGCCGCCCCCACCCTGCCCTTCGGCTACGCCGACTACTTCCGCCCCGTCCCCGGCGGCGTGCAGCTTCGGGCGGAGACCTTCTGCCGCGTGGTGCGCGACGTCGCCGACAACTTCCTCGACCATGGCCTGACGCGGCTGGTGATCTTCAACGGCCATTCCGGCAACGCCCCGCTGATCGATCAGGTGACGCGCGCGATCCGCCGCGACACCGGCGTGATCGTGCCCTCGATCAACATCTGGCGGCTGCACACGCCGCAGGTGTGGAACGAGGCCTATGGCGTGCCGGCCGGCAAGGGCTTCGGCCACGGCGCCGAACCGGTCGGCTCGGTCTACACGCATCTGTTCCCCGAGCTGATGCGCCCCGACCTCGCCGAGACACCGCGCAATGACAAGAGCTTCATGGGCTTCGAGACCGCCGGCTTCGGCGCGGTAAAGTTCCGCGGCATCGACATCGCCATGCCGCTGGACGTGACCAACCTCACGGACAATGGCATCGTCAACGGCGATCCCTCGCTCGCCTCGGCCGAGGCGAGGCGGCGGATCGCCGAGCATATCGTCACCACCAGCGCGGATTTCATCGTCGCCTTCCGCGACGCGCCGCAACCGCCCCGCAAGGAGAGAGGCTGATGTTCATCGTCAACGAGCCCCCGCCGCAGATCGCCGCCGACATGGTGGCGCTGTTGCGCCAGGCCGAGCCCGCCACGATCGGGCATTTCCGTCATGTCGGCTTCATGGATCCCGGGCTGCGCTCCCTGCTCTCCGGCCACCGCATCGCCGGCACCGCGGTGACGGTGCGCTGCTTCGGCCCCGACACCACGATGGTGCACTACGCGCTCGGCAAGCTGCGGCCCGGCGACGTGCTGGTGATCGACCGCGCCGGGGATGCGCGTCATGCGGCGTGCGGCGGCGGCGTGGCGTTTGCCGCACGCGCGGCGGGCTGCGTCGGCATCATCATCGACGGCATGGCGACCGACATCGACGAGCTGCGCGAATACGGGCTGCCGGTGTGGGCGCGCGGCCTGTCCACGGTGACCGGCAAGCGGCTGTTCCTGCATGGCGAGTTCGGCACGCCGATCTCCTGCGGCGGCGTGGCGGTGGAGCCAGGCGATGCGGTCCTCGCCGACGAGAACGGCGTGCTGGTGATGGCACCGCACGAGATCAAGGCGGCGGCTGAGCGTGCCATTGCGATGCAGCAGGCCGAGAAGGTATCGCTGGCGCGCGTCGCCAAGGGCGAGAAACTGCCCGACATCAACGGCACCAATGCGCGCATCGCCGAGATCCTGGCGGCGCGGAAGGGGTGACGCCTTCCGTCACGCCCGGGCTTTTTTCAATGTCACGCCCGAGCTTTTTTCAACGTCACGCCCGGGCTTTTTTCAACGTCACGCCCGGGCTTTTTTCAACGTCACGCCCGGGCTTTTTCAACGTCATGCCCGGGCTTGACCCGGGCATCTCTCGCCGCACCGGTGCCGACGCAGATGGCCGGGTCAGGCCCGGCCATGACGGTAAAGTATGACCGGTCCTGCTGAACAATTCGTCGTGGCGCAGATCGATCGCCGGTTCGCGGCCTCGGTGGAGGAAATACAAGCCGCGATCCGCCAGCCGAGCGTGGCGCGCACCGGCGAGGGCATCCCGGCGATGGCCGAGCCTCGGCGGCTACATCGCCGACCATCGCAATGAACTCGCCGCGCGCGGCTTCGCCCCCGCCCTCGCCTCACACCCGCTTCACGTTCCAGAACAGCGGCCCGGTGCACTCCAGTCTGCCCTGCAGGCTCTTGCGATAGGCCGTGGGAATCTGGAACTGGCCGAGCGTCACCGTCGGCACCTGCGTGTAATTCTCCTGCTGGATCGCGGCGGCGATCTTCTTGCGCTCATCGGCGTCCTTCGCGTCCAGCCACTCCTGCGTCATCTGCTCGATCTTGGGATTGTCGTACCAACCGAACCAGCCGGCGGCGCCCTGGCCGCGGAACGGCGCGGTGACCACCGGGTTGATGATGAAGCCGCCGGTGAACCAGGTGTGGAACACCGACCAGCCGCCCTTGTCCACCGGCTCCTTGGTCGCCCGGCGCTGCACCACCGTGCCCCAGTCGGTCGCCACCATCTCGACGTTGATGCCGATCTTCCTGAGCATGTCGTAGGTGATATCGCCCAGCGGCCCGATCGTGGCGAAATCGGTCGGGTTGATGATCACCGCCTTCTGGCCGTTGTAGCCGGCCTCCTTGATCATCGCCTTCGCGGCTTCCAGGTCGCCCTTCTGCACCGGCAAGCTGACCTCGGAGCCGTATGTCGTGCCGCACGGGAACTGCGAATGGCACGCGCGCCAGGCGGACTGGTCGTTGCCCGTGATCGCCCGCATGTAGTCTTCCTGGTTCACCGCGGTCAGCACCGCGCGGCGCAAGCGAACGTCGTTGAACGGCGGATGCAGGTGGTTGAACCGCAGGCCGCCGACATAGCCCTGCGGGTTGGATGCGGCGAAGGCGATGTCGCTGTTGCGCCGGAGCAGCGGCACAAGGTCGGCCTGCACCTGCTCGTACCAGTCCACCTCGCCGCTCTGCAACGCGGCGGCCGCCGTGGCGGCGTCGGGAATGATCTTCCACTCGATCCGCTCGAAGTTGGCGACCTTGCCGCCCGTGGTCCAGTCCGGCGCCTCCTGGCGCGGCACATAGCCGTCGAACTTCGCCCAGGTGGCGCTGCTGCCGGCGACGAACTCGTCCTTCACGAAGCGGAACGGACCCGAGCCGACGATCTCGGTAAACGCCTTGTAGGGATCGGTCTTCGCCAGCCGCTCCGGCATCATGAAGGCGATCTGCGCGTCGGGCTTGGCGATCGCGTCGATCAGCAGCGGGAAGGGCTGCTTCAGCGTGACCTTGATGGTTCGGTCATCAGCCGCGCCCCACGCATCGACGACTTTCGCAATCGTCTGGCCGAACGTGTCGCGCATGGCCCAGCGGGCGAGGCTTGGCGCGCAGTCCTGCGCGCGCACCGGTTCGCCGTCGTGCCACTTGAGCCCCTCGCGCAGTTTGATCAGGTAGGTGCGGCCGTCGTCGGACACCGTGTAGCCCTCGGCCATCTGCGGCTTGGCTTGCTGGGCGGCGTTCACCCCGAACAGCGTGTCCCACACCATCCAGGCGTGGTTGGCTGTGACCGCCGCAGTAGTAATGATCGGGTCGAGCAGGGTGAGGTTCGCCTGCGGCACGAAGCGCAGCACGCGTGTATTGGCGGGTTGTGCGATGGAGAAGCGCGGAAGTGACGCCGCAGCAGCGCCAGCCACCCCGGCCCGCAGAAATGACCGTCGTCTCATCGTGCGCCCCCTGTTGATTGTTGGGTGCAAGCATGTCGAGTTTTGCCACACGCCGCAAGCCTCGGGCGCGGCTGGATGACAGCGCACTTCTGGCTTAGGCTCGCCACAAGCAACGGAGGAAATCGCCATGGAGAACCGTCTGAAGCGCAAGCTGGCCGATGGCGCGCTGACATTCTGCCTCGGCGTCAACCAGGCCCGCACGCCGAACATCGCCATGATCGCCGCCGCCGCCGGGTTCGACGCGATCTACATCGACCTCGAGCATAACCCGACATCGCTGGAGACGGCGTCGATGCTGTGCGTCGCGGCAATCAGCGCGGGAATCACGCCGATGGTGCGCATCGGCTCGCAGGACGGCCATCTCGCCGCGCGCGTGCTGGACGGCGGCGCGCAGGGACTGATGGTGCCGCATATCAACTCCGCGGCGGAGGCGGAGGCGATCGTCACCGCGTGCCGGTTCCCGCCGGTGGGTCATCGCTCGGTCGGCGGCGCCGGGCCGGCGCTCGGCTACAAGCCGATGCCGCAGGCCGAGGTGAGCGACTTCCTCAACCGCGAGACGCTGCTGCTGGCCATGCTGGAAACCCCGGAGGCGATCGAGCAGGCGGAGGCGATCGCCGCGGTGCCGGGGATCGATGGGCTGCATATCGGCTCGAACGATCTGTGCAGCGAAATGGGCATTCCCGGGAAGTATCATGATCCGCGCTATCTGCGTGCGGTGGAGACGGCGGGGCGTGCCGCGCGGGCGCATCGCAGGTCGCTGGGGATCGGCGGCGTGCTGTTCGATCACGAGCTGCAGACCGAGCTGGTGCGGCTCGGCGCGCGCTACCTGACGGCGGGGAACGACGTGGGCTATCTGCTGCGCGCCGCGCGCGCGGACATCGAGCGGATGCGCACGATCCCGGTGCCGCGGCTCTGAGGGAGGCGGCGATGTTCGCCTATGTCGGCGGCTACACCACGAAGGATCGCAACGGCCGCGGCGACGGCATCCATGTGTATCGCGTGGACCCATCGAGCGGGGCATGGACGCATGTCCAGCACGTGGCGGGTGAGGAGAACCCGTCGCTGTTCACGCTGCGCCCTGACAACCACGTGCTGTATTCGGTGCATGGCGCGCTGACCCATGTCAGTGCGTTCGCCATCGATCCGGCGAGCGGGCATTTGCGCCTGCTGAACCGGCAGCCCTGCGGCGGAACCAATCCAGTCGATGCGGCACTGGATGCGACCAACCGTTTCCTGGTCGTGCCGAACTATTCCAGCGGCAATGTCGCCGTGCTGCCGCTGGCCGAGGACGGCGCGCTGCAGCCGGTGTCGCAGGTGTTCGAGCTGCCCGGCAAGCCGGGGCCCGATCCGGTGCAGCAGAGTTCGTCGCACCCGCATGCCGTGATCTTCGATCCGTCGCGGCGCTTCGTCATCGTGCCGGACAAGGGCTTCGACTGCACCTTCATCTTCCGCTTCGAGAACGGCAGGCTGGCGCTGAACCAGGCGATGCCGTCACGCCCCGGCGCAGCACCGCGGCATTGCATCTTCCATCCGACACTGCCGGTGCTCTACGTGAACAACGAGCTGGATTCCACGGTCACGGCGTATAGCTGGAACGATGGACGGATCGAGGAGATCGAAGTCGTCGGCACCTTGCCGGCGGGCGAGACCGGCAGGAACACCACCGCGGAGATCGGCGTCGCACCGGATGGGCGATTTCTGTACGTGTCGAACCGCGGGCATGACAGCGTCGCGGTATTCGCCGTGGCGCAGGACAGCGGCCGGCTGAGCTTCTTCGGCTGCGAGCCGACGGGTGGCAAGCGCCCGCGCTTCTTCACGCTCGATCCGGCTGGCGCATTCCTCTACGCGGCGAACCAGGAAGGCGACAACATCGTCGCGTTCAGTGTCGACAAGCCGAGCGGCATGCTGACGCGCACCAGCCACGAAGTCCGCGTCGGCAGCCCCTCCGCGATCAGCTTCGTCGCCGGAGGCGCGACGCCCCCGCAATCGAGCGTGTGACGCGCCGCCGTCATTGCGAGCGTAGCGAAGCAATCTCGTGGAGAACGCCCCCGAGATTGCTTCGCTACGCTCGCAATGACAGTGTCTGACAGCTTGACCCGCCGACGGCTCGCTGGCGATGCTGGCGCGCCTGCACAGGAGGCATCCATGCCACTGCTCTCGCTTCCCGCCGTGTTCATGCGCGGCGGCACCAGCCGTGCCGTCATGTTCCATGCGCGCGACCTGCCGGACCGCGCCGAGTGGGACCCGATCTTCCTCGCCGCCATGGGCAGCCCGGACCCGAACGGGCGGCAGCTCAACGGCATGGGCGGTGGCATCTCCTCGCTGTCGAAGGTCTGCATCCTGGCGCCCTCGGACCGCGCGGACGCCGATGTCGACTACACCTTCGCCCAGGTGCAGATCCGCGAACCGCGCGTCGACTACCGCAGCAACTGCGGCAACATGAGCTCCGCCGTGGGTCCGTTCGCGGTCGATGAGGGCATCGTCAGGCCAAACGGCGACACCGCCATGGTCCGGATCTTCAACACCAACACCAGCAAGATCATCCGCTCCAGCTTCCCGCTGGAGGACGGCCGCGCCGCCACCGATGGCGACCTGGTGATCCCCGGCGTCGCCGGCACGGGTGCGCCGGTGCGGCTGGATTTCCTGGCCCCGGGGGGCGCCACCACCGGCAGGCTGCTGCCGACCGGGCAGCCGACCGACCGGCTGGACGTGCCCGGCGTCGGTCCGATCGACGTCTCCATGGTGGACGCGGCCAACGCCTGCGCATTCGTCCGCGCCCGCGACCTCGGCCTGACCGGACGCGAGCTGCCGGAGGAGCTGGAGCGCGATCCCGCACTGCTGGAAAAGCTGCAGGCGATACGGCGCCAAGCCTCGATCGTCATGGGCATCGCCCGCGATGACGCCGAGGCACGCACGATCGCAGCGGTGCCGATCATCGGCTTCGTGGCGCCGCCGATGGACGCCCCGACCCTGTCAGGCGACCCGATCGCGGCGGCGCAGGTGGACCTGACGGCGCGATTCCTGTCGAACGGCCAGCCGCACCGTGCCCTGCCGCTGACCGCCTCGCTATGCACTGCCGTCGCCGCGCGCATCGCCGGCACACTGGCCGCGGAGGCACTGGCTCCCGGCGCGGGCGCCCAGGTCCGCATCGGCATGCCCTCGGGCATCCTGACCGTAGGCGCCGACGTGAGGCAGGAGGCAGGTGGGCAGTGGGTGGCGCATAGCGGCGCCTTCTATCGCACGGCGAGGCGCCTGTTCGACGGCCGCATCTACGTGCCGCGATAGGTTAGCCTGCGCCTTCCTGTAGCCAGGGCTCGGTTGCCCAGAGCCGCGCCAGCTCGACGCGTTCGGCGTCGGCCATGGCGGTCCAGGTGGGCCCGTCGATCCAGGTGGCGATGAAGCCGCTGCTGTCGGCATGCTCGCGGAACTCGGGATCGGCGACCACCGCCTGCATGGCTGACCGCAGGCGCTCGCCCAGCTCCTGCGGTAGGCCGGCCGGCACCGCCAGCCCGCGATAGATCATCGCGGACAGGTCGAGGCCCGAATCGCGCAGCGGCGGCATGTCGGGGAACACATCGGCCCGGTTCTTCGCCGCGATCCCGAGCCCAACGAGGCGCCCCTCGCGCAACTCGCCGATCGCGCTCGACAGGCTGAGCGCGGCGGCGGCCACGTTGCCCGCGACCGCCGCCTGGCGTGCCGCCTCGGCCGAGGGAAAGGCCACGATGTTCAGCCGCGTCCCGGCAATCGTCTGCAGCCGCAACACCGCGAGATGCGGCGGACTGCCGGGCGGCGGCGTGCCGAGCGGGACGGCACCGGCATCGTCGGCCGCGCGCTCCACGATGTCCTGAACCGAGCCGAGCGGGGTGGCGGCCGGCGAGACGATGCAGATCGGCTCCTTCTGCACCGCCCCGAGCAGGACGACGTGCTGCATCAGGTCGTCGGCGGCGCGATCCACCATCCGGGCGGGGAGCGTCGGCGTGGCAACCCAGCCCAGGACGCCGCCGGTTGGGGAAGCCTCGGCCAGTGCCCGCGCCGCGGCAAGACCCGCGCTACCTTCGATGTTGCGGATATCGATGTCGGTGAACGGCAGATGGCGCGCGAGGAAGGGGACGAAGGACCGCGCCACCTCGTCCGGTCCCGACCCGGCGCGGGCGCCGACCAGCAAGGTGAGGGTCTGGCTGGCCCGGGCCCCCCGGGCCGCCGCAAGCGCGGCCGCGCCGATCCGCAGGTGGCGGCGGCGGATCACGACGGGGAGGCCGGCCTGGCCTTGGGCACGGCCACCGGCGCGGCCTCCCGCCGCAGTCGATTTTCTCCCAGGAACAACAGGATAGGCGCCGCGATGAAGATGGAAGACGAGGTGCCGACGACGATGCCGAACAGCATCACCCAGGCGAACCCGGAGATCGACTCGCCGCCGAACAGGGCCAGCGGCAGGCTCGCCAGGAACACCGTCATCGACGTGCCGAGGGTACGGTTCAGCGTCTCATTGATCGAGAGGTCGATCAGATCGCGCAGCGGCAAGGTCTTGTACTTGCGCAGGTTCTCGCGCACCCGGTCGTAAACCACCACCTTGTCGTTGGTGGAGTAGCCGAGGACGGTCAGGATCGCCGCGACCATCACCAGGTCGAACTCGATGCGGGTGATGGCGAGGAAGCCAATGGCCTTGGTGACGTCCAGTATCAGTGTCACGACCGCTCCAACAGCGAACTGCCACTCGAAGCGAAACCATATGTAGACCAGGATCATTACCAGACTTATGCCGAGCGCCAGCAGGCCATTTCTGAACAATTCCGCTGAAACCGACGCTCCCACGGCGTCGGTGCGCAGCACCTTGATCCCCGGCACGGCTTTCTCCAGCGCGGCGCGCACCCGGCCCACCGCCTGCTGCACCGCCGCCTCGGAGGACTGGGCGCCGAGCCGGATCAGCACCTCAGAGGGGTCGCCGAACTGCTGCACCCCCTGTTCGGGGATGTGTTCGGCGGCCAAAGCTGAACGGATCTGGGTGAAGTCGGCCGGCCCCGGCGTGCGCACCTCCATCACGATGCCGCCCGAGAAGTCGATGCCGAGGTTGAGCCCGGGATAGAAGAACAGGATCACCGAGGCCGTCGACAGGATCGCCGAGACGACGAGGCCCATGATCCGGCCGCGCATAAACGCGATCTTGGTGTTGTCGGGGACCAGACGGAACTTGGGGCGGATGAACATAGGCGATCAGACCGGCAGAAGTTGAGGGCGCGTGGCGATATACCACCGCGAGACCAGCAGGCGCGTCAGCATCCAGGCGGTGAACAGCGAGGTGGCGATGCCGACGGTGATCGTCACCGCGAACCCCCGCACCGGCCCGGAGCCGAAGATGAACAGCATGACGTGGGCCAGGAACGCAGCCACATTCGAGTCGAAGATCGTATTGTAAGCCCTTGTGAATCCATGCTCCAGCGCCGACAGAGGCGGCCGACCGTAGCGTTGCTCCTCGCGGATCCGCTCGTTGATCAGGATGTTCGCGTCCACCGCCATGCCCAGGGTCAGCAGGATCCCCGCCATGCCGGGCAGGGTCAGCGTCGCCTGCAGCAGCGACATGATACCCAGCATCAGCACCAGGTTCACCACCAGGCAGACATTCGCGAACCAGCCGAACAGCCCGTAGAACACCGCCATGAAGGCGATCACCAGCACGAACCCGACGGCGAGCGAGATCGCCCCCGCCCGGATCGAATCCGCCCCCAGCTCGGGCCCCACGCTGCGTTCCTCGACCACGGTGAGCGGCGCCGGCAGCGCGCCGGCGCGCAGCAACACCGACAGATCATTCGCCGAGGCGGCGGTGAAGTTGCCGCTGATCTGACCGCGCCCGCCGGTGATCGGCTCGCGGATCACCGGCGCGCTGATCACCTTGCCGTCCAGCACGATGGCGAAGCGGTGATTGACGTTGGCGCGCGTGATGTCGGCGAAGCGCCGCCCGCCGACCGAGTTGAAGGTGAAGTTGACCACCCATTCGCCGGTCGACCCATTGGTCCCGGCGCGCGCATCGGTCAGGTCGCCGCCATCGACGTCGATCCGCCGGCGCACCGCGATCTTCTGGTTGGCGTTGTCCTGCATCGGCAGGAAGTCCACGCCCGGCGGCGGCGGCGTTCCCGCGGTCGGATTGGCGGTCTCGTCGACCAACTGGAACGTCATGTGCGCGGTCTGGCCGAGCAACTCTTTGATTCTATTGGGATCGCTGATGCCGGGCAACTGCACGACGATGCGACCTTCGCCCTGCTGGGTGATCTGCGGATCGACCACGCCGGTCTCGTCGATGCGCCGGCGGACGATCTCGATGGATTGCTGCACGGCACCCAGGGCACGCGCGTGCAGCGCGACCGGCGACAGCGTCAGCGTGATCGTCCCGTCCGGCGTCGCGGCAAGGTCGAATTCCGGCGTGCCGGTGGGGCCTTCGGCGGTGATCAGCGGCCGGATCGCCGCGACCGCCGCCTCGGTTTTGCTGGCGTCGCGCAGCTTCAGCAGCATGCGGTTCTGCTCGGGCTGCGCCTCCAGCGTCTGGTAGAAGATCGCGCCCGGCCGCAGCGCCTGGCGCACCGCGTCCACGATGTTGTTCAGCCGCTCCTTGATCACCGCCTTCATGTCGACCTCGAGCAGCAGGTAGGAGCCGCCGCGCAGGTCGAGGCCGAGATGCACGGTCCGCCACGGCAGCCACGGGGCCGGCGCCGGGAAGAGATTCGGGATGCAGAGGATCGTGCCGAGCAGGCAGAGGCCGAGGATGACGGCGGTCTTCAGGGGCGTGAAATACATCATCGGGGGCGGACGCGGCTTCCTGTGACGTTGCCGCCCCTATGCGCCAGCGCCGGAGCGAGGTCCAGAGGCAGCGCGCAGACTGGGTGTCTCATTGTATGGGACCGAAGGCGATTTATTGCCTGGAATAAAACTTCCGGTTGCATAGGTCTGGGTGGCGTTGGTAGAACATTAAGCGAACACAACCGGAGCCAACCGCATGTCCAATGCGCCGCCCGCCTCGCTCCATCTTCGGATTCCGACCGACCGCCAGCCGGAGCCGCGCCCACGCGGCCGGCCGCCGAAGTCCGACTACACGCCCCGGCCGGAGACCGAACTGAAGCGCCGGCAGATCCGCCGGACTGGCGCCATGCTGTTCGCCGAACAGGGTGTGCTCGACGTCAGCATGAGCAAGATTGCCCGGCGGACCCGCGTCAATCCCAACGCCATGTCCTACTTCTACGGCACGCGGCAGGAGCTGCTCGCGGACATCGTCGCCGAGCATGCCTACGCGCTCAACGAGGCGGTCTGCGCCGCCTACGACGCGACCTCGGCGACAGACCCCCGGGCGCGGCTGGAGGCGATGCTGCGCGCCTTCCTCGACACCGCGCTGGCCGACCGTCACGCCCACATCCTGTCCATCCATGCGCTCTGCGTGCTGACCGAGCGCGACCGCGAGGCGGTGCGGCTGCGCTGGCGCATCCTGTTCGAGACCCTGGCCGATCCGCTGTCGGCGCTGGCACCCCCGTTGGCCGATGAGCCTCGGCAAGGTGCCATGCTGGCGATGGCGGTGGTGGCGTCGGTCGCCAACGTGATGCTGTGGTTCGACGAGGCGGAGGAGCTGGACCGGGGCGAGCATGCGGCCCGGCACGCGGCGATGCTGGTGGCGGGGGCGAAGGGCGGGCTGGCCGGCACGTGCGAGCACCTGCACATGTCCTGCGCGCGGGCCTGGCTGCTGCTGGGGGATCGGTCAGGGGAGAGCGATGGAGGTGCAACGGCTTGACCTGGTGCCACTCGGCAGCCGCCCCGCCCGTCATGGCGGGCCCACGGGTCGGGCCGGAGGCCCGCCCGAGGACAGGCTCCGGCCTGCCATCCACGACTTGCCTTCTGTTTGCGGAAAAAGCCATGGATGGCCGGCCTTCGCCGGCAATGATGCATGGAAGACGGAAGCCGAACGCGATTGCGCTGAGCACCGAGGTGCAACGGCTTGACCTGGGGCAGCTTTGCCCTGCTGCGAGAAAATGAAAAACATCACAGTCTCATTGGACGACGAGACCTATCGCCGTGCGCGCATCAAGGCCGCCGAGCTGGAGACTTCCGTCTCCTCCCTGGTGCGCCGCTTGCTGACCGACCTTGCCGCCGGCCAGAGCGAGGCGGAGCGGCTGAAGCGGCAGGAACGCACGCTGTGTGAGCGCATCACCGCGTACCGTGCCGCCGACCGCCTGACCCGGGACGCGGTTCACGACCGCGGCGCATGACCGCGCTGCGGTTCCTCGACACCAACGTCCTGCTCTACTCGATCAGCCGCGGCTCGGCGGAGGCCGCCAAGCGCAAGCGCGCCATCACCCTGCTCGAGCGTGACGATGTAGCCGTGTCGGTGCGGGTGCTGCAGGAGTTCTACGTGCAGGCGACGCGCCCGACGCGCTCCGACCGGTTGCAACACGACATCGCCGCCGGCCTGATCCCCGGGTCAAGCCCGGGGATCGCCTGGCTGCGCTTTCCGGTGCAGGAGACCACGCGCGCCGTGCTCACCGGCGCGCAGGCTGGCCAAGGCCGAAGGTGTCGCGCTCAACCAGCTTATCAACGTGGCGGTTGCCGAGAAGCTTTCGGCGTTGCGCACCGAAAGCTATTTCCGCGAGCGCGTGGCGACGTGGCCGAGGCACTGCGGATTCTCGACCGTGCCGGTGTCGGCAGGGCACCGCGGAAAGGTGACGAGGTGGTGGAAGGCTGATACGCGCTCGATTGCTTGGCCGGTGGTTCGCGTACGAGAAAATCGTCCAACCGCCTCTCCTGTCATTGCGAGCGAAGCGAAGCAATCTCGGAGGGGGTTGCGCACTCATACCAACCGCCATTGTTTTTGACTCTTATTGCCGCTCTTTCACCGTCATGGCCGGGCCTGTCCCGGCCATCCGTACCAGCACCAGTGCCGCGACGGATGGCCGGGACAGGCCCGGCCATGACGGGAGAAGCGGGCGCGCA
>JBGPND010000101.1:0-17327 GCA_041487355.1 Acetobacteraceae bacterium
CAATCTAAACATGAGCGCGCAAGGGAACGCGCGTCGGGGAGACATCGATGAGCGGGGCGCGTTGCACTTATGCCAACCGCCGTTGCTGCTGACACTTGTCGCCGCTCCCTCGCCGTCATGGCCGGGCTTGTCCCGGCCATCAGTGGTGGCACCGTGCCACGACGGATGGGCGGGACAAGCCCGGCCATGACGGGAAAAGCGAGCGCTGACCAAGGGTCATTGATTCGGGCGGTTGGTATTACGCTCCCGGCAACGGCACATGGGCGGCTGCGCAGGCACGGTGGCTGGCGTCGAGCGCGGGGCCGAGCAGCAGCAGCGCGGCGACGCGGCGGGCGGTCGCCTGGATGTGCTCGACCTCAGCTTCGGTCAGCGCACGATCCAGGATGGAGTGGTCGCGGTAGCTCAGCCATTTCTTGAGCACCTGGTAGCCGCCGATGTGCAGGTTCCACACCGCTTCGGGGATGTTGCGCCAGAAACTGGCGCCGTTGATCCACACGTCGCGCGTCTTGTCCCCCAGCAACCCGGCATGCGCGGCGGTGGCGACTTCGGCGGCGCTATAGTCGCGTGAGTCGGTGCGGCCGCGGCCGGGCATGGTGACGCCCTTGTCGGACCGCGAACCCCAGCCGGTAAGCTTCCAGTCACGTTGCGCGCCTGGCGCAGTGGTGGGCACCGCGATGGTCGCGAGTTCAGCGCGGATCGCTCCAGTGGTGATGCCGGGTACCGGCGTGTCCGGATCGAGCAAACCGGCGACCTGCTCGCCGAGCGCGGCGGAAGTGCGCAGCAGACCGGCCGAGTTAGGCAGCGGGACGTGCGGCCAGCCGTGACGGATGCCTTCAGCGTTTTCGTTCAGGTACGCCGGGCTGTAGCAGGTCGCGAGGGCGTGCCACCAAACCTGCGCAGCACCTTCGGCGTCGGTTGCAACACCCAAGGTCGACAAGTACATCCTTGTCGCATCGGACAGGTTCGGCCGCGCTGCGCCAGACAGGTTCTCTACCACCGGCACAAAGAAGGCGTGCTTGTGCAGGACATAATCATCGCCAAGGCAGGCGGTCCAATAGGCGGGAAAGCCTTCTGGCTCAGCGAGCCTCTGGCGGCGGAGAACCAGAAAACCACGCGCCTTAGGCAGTATGTGCAGCAGCGGTGGGCGGACCCTGTTCCACACGGTCGGGATGGGTGTGGCATACGCCCATCGCATATCGAATGCGAGCAAGCAGTAGCGCTTCAGGTGGTGCTCCATGAGGCCTTCCTCGAGCAGCTTTAGACGCGCTTTCTTGGCGGTGTAGCCGGAGCGATCAGCGGCGAGCGCAGGATTGATCGATCTGACCTGATCGAATTCTCTTGCTGGATCGAGGTAGGCACGCATTCTCGCGTCGAGCGCGGCACGATCCCAGCCGATCAGCCCGCCCCCGCGCTTTTCAAGAAGACCTGGAATGGGCGCCGCCTGCGCGAGAGTCTCGAGTGAGGGCCAGGAGGAGTAATCATCAGCTGCAGCGGCTCCGGGTCGCAAACTAAACCTATTCGCCTCGGTGGGAACCAGGATCTGATATCGGTCGTCAAATGAGGCCCCCCCTTCTTCAAGGCTGGCGACGAGGCGCGCGCGCCGGCTGACAGCATCCGAGTCCTTGATGTCGTCGCGAAACCGCCAGACTGCGGCGCGCTCCTTGCCCGTACGCAGCAGCAAGGCGGTTGCGACTCCTTGCCGAATGCCAACAGAGAAGTTTTTCGTCGCGAAAATAGTCTCGCTGCTCCGGCCGTCCGGGCCATACTCAGTGACGGTACGATCGCCGTGCATGTTTTCGATCCAAGCACGGTCGAAGTTTCGTAAGAGCGATTGGCGCATCACGGTATAAGAGGCACCAGAAAGCCAGGAATAATTGCTGATGAAACAAACCATCCCCTTTCCCGTGCGCTCAGCGATGCGGCGTTCGGCGATTCGGTAGAATCGGACGTACAGATCATCCAGGTTGAACTTGCGAATATTCCACTTGTTGATCAGCCCGACCTTGTATGGTTCGACGAGCCCGCCTTCGCTAGCGGGACTGACCCCAGCGTATGCGTTGTACGGAGGATTACCGAGCACAACGAGAATCAGCTGATCTCGCTTCACCGCGCCCGCGGCAGCGCGCTCCTGCGCAAGTGCTTCGAACACTGTTTCGAGTGAACCGGCCTCCTCCGCTCGATCCCACCCGGTCAACGCATTCGTTAAATACACCGCCGCGCGTTCCCCCACCGCCAGCGGTGCCTGCACGTGCCGCAGCGCCTCGCCCACCTGCCAGTGCGCGATGATGAACGGCGCCGTCATGATTTCGAATCCGACGATCCGCGTGCAGGCGGCGCGTTTCAGCCGTTCGGCCAGCAGATCGCCGAGCCCCTTGTCCTGCAACGTGGTATGGATGCGCCGCAGCACCTCCACTACGAACGAGCCGGTACCGCAGCACGGGTCCAGCACCCACACCCGCTCATCCGCCAGTCCGTCGGCGATGTCGAGCTCGCTGCGCAGCACGCGATCGACCCGCTCGACCATATAGCGCACGATCTCTGGCGGCGTGTACCAGACGCCCAGCTCCTTGCGCAGCACCGGGTCGAAGAACTCCAGGAAGGGCTCGTAGAAATACTGGATCGCGTGCGCGTCCTCGAAATCGCGGAAGAACGCCGCGCGGTCCACCCGCTCCAGCGTGTCTTGCGCGGCGTCCAGCAGCGACACCAGGTCCAACCCGCGCAACGCGTTCGGGCTGGCGATCTGGCCGAACAGGAACTGCGCCACCGGCACGTGCAGCGACCATTGCGCCGCGCGCCAGTCGAAACGACCGCTGTTTTCGCGCACATGCGCCACCCAGGCGGAGAACAACCCGTAGAACAGCGTCTGCACCAGCGTGGAACGGAACAGATGCTCGCCGTCCTTGGCGTCGAATTCGACGCCCAACGTCTTTTCGATTGCCTGCCGCAAAGCGGCGAGCGCCGGCAGTGTCGCGTGCTCGTCCAGCCGCGCGAGTGCGTCGCGCGCATAGGAAGCGAGGAAGAACGCCACGTCGGCCGGCTTGCCCAATGGCGCGCGGGCCAGCAGGCAGCGCTTGAGGAACTCGGCGAATCCGGTCAGCACCGCCTTCGACCGCCTGCCGTGCAGCAGCGCGTGGAAGCCGGCCTCGTCGGCGGCGAGATCGAACTGCTCGCGCACCGCGCCGGTGTCGTCCACCAGCCGCCACTGCCAGAGATTGGACGCCAGCAGCAGACCGTAGACCGGCAGATAGTCCTCCTTCACCTGCTTGCTGGCCGGCAGCTTCGCCATGTCGTGGCCGGTGGGCTTCACCTCCACCACGCCGCGCTCGGGCGTGACCGCAGCCACCCACTCGGGTTGCTCGCTGCGGCGGGACTTCGCCTGCTCGAATAGGCCGAAGTCCGGAATACCCGCCTTGCCGCGCGCCGGGTGCGGCACGCACAGCACGCGCGGTCGGAGCGTCTTGCCGACGGCATCAAGCAGATTGGCGACCGCCGGATAGTAGGCGGTCTCCGGTGTGCCGGCGCGGGTGGAACGGATGGCGCCGACCGCATCCAGGAAGGACTCGACCGGCTCATGCTCATGCATGTTTAGGAACGTGCCCGGAACCGTTAGGCGTGGCAACCGCACTGCGCCTTTCAACGACAGCGACTCACTCTCCACCCCACAGAGCACGCTCCGCCTCAACCGGATCGCGCTCGATCATTTCGAGCACGTTCCGCGCGATCGGATCCGGCTCGTTCCGATGTTGCTCCCAGTTCCGCAGCACATCGAGGCTGATGCGATACCGCGCGGCAAACTGCTCCTGGCTTTTCCCCAGCCTCTCCCGCAACGCCTTTACATCGACCACACGGCCGGGCAACGGCGCTACCCGGACCACAAGTCCGGCCGACTGCAGCTCTGATCGCAACCCCTCCGGATCTTCCACCTTCGGGACCTGCAGGTAATTGCCGCCATCGGCAAGAACCGTTTCGATTGCGCGTTTGGCCTTCAGCAACGGCACGTGGCGCCGCACCAACGCTTCGATCGCCGTGATGCTGTTGACCTCCCGCGCTTCAGGGTCTGGCCGGAGATTCAGGATGGCGGGTGAACCGGATTGGACGAGGTCTCGCGCCTTGCCGCTTGCCCGAAGTGCGAACCGCTCCTTCCAAGACAAGTTCGTCATAGCCAAACTCCGCCAGGAACGCCTGTCCGATCACCTGAAGATTTGCCAAGCCGATCGCATTGGCAGCCAACGGCGAGCCGGCCCCACCATTGGTATGGACGCGGTTCACGCGCAGCACCTTGCCCGAGACGTCCTGCTCGGGCTCACCCACGACCAGCAGGTCGCCCGCCGGCGTCGTAATCCGCATCGTCGCAACCTCGCCCTCGGACAGGCTGGACTCCAGCACGAAGCGGATATCCGACCGCCGCCGCATCGATAAACACCTACGCTTTTCGCGGACTAAATTCACGGAGTCGGGCTGTGCTGCGCCAACGGTCGTTGCATGGCGCCCTCCAATGCCCATGTGGAACCTCCGATGAATGGAGGTCACCCGAACCCACATGCCCATTCTCTCCCCCGCTTCATCCAGTGCGCCTCATCCGAAGGTGCCGCCGATCACCCCGAGACCCGACAGCGCGGCGCCGTGTCGATAAGACCCCATGCCAAGCGGAGAGTAGCAGCGGTGTTTGGGGCATGACCGGCCACCCGGCCACTCAGCCACCCGCGCAGCCGAAGCCGGCGTGGTGGGAAGACCCCATGCAACAGCCCGCCTCCGGACCCCGACCCGGGGATGAGCCGGCGTCCGATCACCATGCCTGTCGGATGCAAAGCCACCCTGCGTCCCGCCACACGGCTCGCCCATGACCGGCAGGTCGCCGGCCGACGCCGGCCGATCTGTCCCGGCAATCGGAACACGTGCCTCCGCTGCCGCGGCGCGCCGCCATGCCACGGAAATCCGCCGCCGTGACGATAGGACCCCATGCCCAGTGGAGAATTGCAGCCGCCGTTGGGGCGTCACGGTTCCCGCGGCCATCGCGCTGCCGGTGCAGCCGAAGCCGACGCGACGCCAGAACCCATGCGACAGTCGGCCCCCGGAGGTCGAGCATCGTGCGATGCGCGGCAGCGGCGCTCGTTGCCTGCCGCAGTCACCGAACGTCATCGGGATTACCCAGGTGGCCACTCTACTGGCCTTGCGGCTCGGGTCGTGACTGTGCACCCTGAAACCTCGGTGGCCAATCATTGAGGGGACCCCGGATGAGAATCCTGGCATTCATTGGAGCCCTAGCGATCGTCGTCGCCATCGCCGCCGCGGTCTTCTTCTTCGGTGGCTTCTACAGCATTGCCGCAACCGAAGCGGACACCGGCGGCGTCGCCTGGGCCCTCATCCATGTCCGCCAAGCCTCGATCGACCGACATGCCACGGAGACGCCGCCGGGGTCGCTCGATGATCCCGCCAAGGTGCGGGCAGGAGCTCGCGCCTACACCGAGCGCGGCTGCGTCGGCTGCCACGGCGGGCCAGGCGCCCAATGGGCGAAGTTCTCCGAAGGTCTCAACCCCGGCCCGCCCGACCTCAAGGAGGTCGTGGGAAATCTCCAGCCACGCGAGCTGTTCTGGGTTATCAAGAACGGCATCAAGATGACCGGCATGCCGAGCTTCGGCGCGATCGGCGTGCCTGACGCAGAAATCTGGTCGATCGTCGCCTTCCTCAAGAAGCTGCCGACCGTTTCGGACGCGGACTTCAAGGCGTGGAGCGCGACCGGATCGTGATCTGCCGCGATCAGGACGCGGACCAGCCTGAAGACCCCCACGCCGGCTAGCCGAACCGTCCCGACGTGGGCAACGTCGAGTTGTCAGCCATTTGCCCCCAGCCCTATTCTGATCGTCGAAAGCTGAAAGCTGAGGGCTGTTATGGACTTCGACCTGTTCGTGATCGGCGGCGGTTCGGCCGGCGTGCGCTGCGCGCGCATCGCCGCGGGGCATGGCGCGCGCGTCGGCATCGCCGAGGAACGTTTTTGGGGCGGCACCTGCGTCAATGTCGGCTGCGTGCCGAAGAAGCTGCTGGTGCAGGCCGGCGAATACGGCGCCTGGGCGGAAGACGCCGCCGGCTTCGGCTGGCAGATCACGAAGGGCCCGCACGACTGGGCCAAGCTGATCGCGGCGAAGGACAAGGAAATCGGCCGGCTCAACGGCATCTACCGCCGCCTGCTCGACACTGCCGGCGCCAGCATCTTCGAGGCGCGCGCCACCTTCATCGATCCGCACACACTCGACGTCGGCGGCAAGCGCGTCACCGCCCAGCACATCGTCATCGGCACCGGCGGCCATCCGGTGCGTCTGCCGATCCCCGGCGCCGAACTCGGCATCATCTCCGACGCTGCGTTCTACCTGCCGCGCATGCCGGAGCGGGTGACGATCATCGGGTCCGGCTACATCGCCGTGGAGTTCGCCGGCATCTTCGCGGGCCTCGGCGCGCACGTTGATCTGGTCTACCGCCAGCCTCTGCCGTTGCGCGGCTTCGATCTCGACATGCGCGAGGCGCTGGTCGAGGCGCTCGGCGCGCAGGGCATCGCGCTGCATCCCGGCTGCCGGCCGGTGAAGCTGGAAGCCGACGGCGACAAGCGCGTGCTGACGTTCGGCGAGGGGCATACCCTGCGCACCGACCTGGTGTTCTTCGCCACCGGCCGCGCGCCGGCGACGCAGGGAATTGGACTGGACAAGGCGGGCGTGGCGACGAACGACGCGGGCGCGGTGGTGGTGGATCAGCACCTGCGAACCAGCCGGCACCATATCTACGCGATGGGCGACGTCACCGACCGGCTGAACCTGACACCGGTGGCCATCGCCGAGGGCCACGCGCTCGCCGACACGCTGTTCGGCAAGCACCCGCGCGGCGTCTCGCTGCGGAACGTGCCGACCGCGGTGTTCTCCACGCCACCGATCGCCACCGTCGGTCTCACCGAGGAGCAGGCAGCTGAGCACGGCCCGGTCGACGTCTACGTCAGCAAGTTCACGCCGATGCGTCACACCCTGTCCGGCCGGGCGCGCAAGAGCGTGTTGAAGCTGGTGGTCGACCAGGCGACGCAGAAAGTGGTGGGCGCACATATGCTGGGCGAGGATGCGCCCGAGATCATGCAGGGATTGGCGATCGCCATCGTGATGGGCGCCACCAAGGCCGACTTCGACCGCACCATCGGCATCCATCCGACGGCGGCGGAGGAGTTCGTCACCTTGCGGACCCGCACGCGGGTAGCGGGGGTAGCCAAGGCCGCCGAATAACCGACGGCGGCACCAAGAGAGAGGAAACGAAAATGAAAAGGCGTGACTTCATCGCCGCTGCCACTGCGGCTGCCGCTTTGCCGCTTGCCCGCCCGGCAATCGGCGCCGGTGCGAAGACACTGATCTTCGTGCCGCAGGCCAACCTGACCAGCCTCGATCCGGTGTGGACCACCGCCACGGTCACCCGCAACTTCTCGCTGATGGTCTACGAGACGCTGTATGGCCGCGACCAGGCGTTCAATCCGCAGCCGCTGATGGTCGAAGGCCACACGATCGACGACGACGGCAAGCGCTGGACCATGCGCCTGCGCGACGGCCTGGTGTTCCACGACGGCACCCCGGTGCTGGCGCGCGACTGCGTCGCGTCGCTGCGGCGCTGGCTGAAGCGCGATGCGGTCAGCGAGACGATCAATCCGCGCGTCGATGCGATCGAGACGCCGGACGATCGCACGCTGGTCTGGCGGCTGCGGAAGCCTTTCCCGCTGCTGGCGCATTTCCTGTCGAAGGTGCAGCCGCAGCCGGTGATCGTGCCGGAGCGGCTCGCCGCCACCGACCCGTTCAAGCAGCTCACCGAGATCGTCGGCTGCGGCCCGTTCCGCTTCCTGCCGGACGAATTCGTCTCCGGCAGCCACGCCGCCTTTTCCCGCTTCGACAAGTATACGCCGCGCCAGGAGCCGGCGTCCTATACCGCCGGCGGGCACAAGGTCCTGCTCGACCGTGTGGAGTGGCGGGTCATTCCCGATCCGGCCACCGCGGCGAACGCGCTCTCCGCCGGCGAGGTGGACTGGCTGGAGCTGCCGCAGCCCGACCTGATCCCGATGCTGAAACGCGCACCGGGCGTGACGACAGGACTGCTCGACATCTACGGCACGGTCGCGATCCTGCGGCCGAACAGCCTGATCGCGCCCACCAGCAATGTCGGCGTGCGGCGGGCGATGATGGCGGCGGTCGATCCGCGCGAGGCGATGATCGCCGCGATGGGCGAGGATGAATCGGGCTGGCGCGCGCCGATGGGCTACTTCCTGCCCGGCTCGCCCGCGGCCAACGAGGCGGGCATGGAATACCGCCGCAAGCGCTGGACCGCCGACGAGGTGAAGGCGATGCTCGACAAGGCGGGCTACGCTGGCGAGCGGATCGTGCTGCTGCATCCCACCGATCAGCTCATCTACAACGCGTTCATCACCGTGGTGGCGGATGCATTTCGAAAAGTCGGGCTGAATATCGACGAGCAGATGGTCGATTGGGGCACCGTCGTGCAGCGCCGCACCAACAGGGAGACGCTGGAGAAAGGCGGCTGGTCGATCTTTCCCGCCGGCGCGCCGGGGCCCGAGTATGTCGATCCGATGCTGTCCAACACGCTGCGCAGCCCTGGTGCCAAGGCCTGGTTCGGCTGGCCGGACGATCCGAAGATCGAGGCGGCGTATGAGGCGTGGATCGATGCGCCGAACGATGCCGAGCGCCACAGGCATGAAGCCGAGTTCCAGTTGGCGGCGTTCACCTCGGTCCCCAGCATTCCGCTCGGCCAGTACCTGCCGCAGGCGGCCTGGCGGTCGAACGTGACGGGCCTGCTGAAGGGTTCGGCGCCGGTGTTCTGGGGCGCGGACAAGAGCTGAGCGGCTGACACCAGCGGCCGAATCCGGAATGATGGGTTTCGCTTGGCTCAACCCATCCTACGCCGCAGCACGTACGCCGCAGCACGTAGGATGGGTTGAGCGCAGCGATACCCATCACGACTGGCGAGGCCCGCCCGCGATCAGGCGCGCATTTCCTTGCCGGTGCCTCGCATCAGGATCTGCGCGTGCGCGCCGGTGATCGCCGCGTGATAGGCCTGTGCCTCCGGCGACATGTCGGCCAGCGGCCGCTGCTCCTGCTCGAAGTGGTGGTACTTGTCGACGCCGCGCACCAACGTCGCGCTGTCGTGGCTGCCGGCAAGCTGCCGGACATAGGTCGGGATGTAGCGGATCGCGAAGCCGATCCGGCGATCATCCGACGGATTCGGATCCGAGCCGTGGATCAGGCGCACGTGGTGCAGCGACATCTCGCCGGCGGCGAGTTCCAGCATCGCCGCCTGACGTTCGTCGACATCCACCATGATCTCCTGGCCGCGCGACAGCAGGTTCTCGGCGGCGAAGGTGTCGCGGTGCGGCACCTGATCCAGCCTGTGCGTGCCCGGGATCACCCGCATGGCACCGTTGGCCGCCGTGCTGTCGGTGAACGCGACCCAGGCCGTGATGATGTCCGGCGGCTCCAGCCCCCAGTAGGTCGAGTCCTGGTGCCACGAGACATAGCCCGGATTGCGCTTCTCCTTGATGAAGAACGAGGTCCCCCAGCACAGGATGTCGGGGCCGATGATGTCCTCCACCGCATCCAGGATGCGCGGATGACGGATCAGGTCGTTCAGCCAGGTGAACAGCAGATGCGGCTTGTGGCGCAGCTTGCCGGACAGCACGCCGGCGTCGGCTTCGAAGCCCTCCAGCCTGGCGCGCAGCTCGGCGGCCTCCGCTGTGGGGAGAGCGCTTACCGGCGCGCAATACCCGAGTTCGTGATACTGCCGAACGGCGGCTTCGCTCAGTGCCGTCATGGGCGCGTCCTCCAAACGGGAGCAGCGTGGAAACCGACCCGTGGCGATGTCAAGCGCGCGCGAAACCGATGCGGTGATCGCCATGTTCGGCGCGGCGGTGCGCCCGGATGGCGGGGCAGGTGTAGGCGCTACCGCTCCGTCTCGTCCGAATCGGGTTGTACCTCGATGTCCGGCCCTATCGTGTCGGCATCGTCCTCGAGTTCGGCGGCATCCTCCAGAACGTCCTCCTCGGCCTCTTCCTCGACGCCCTCCACCTCGATGTCGGCTTCCTCCAGGCCGGGCGCGGGAACCGGCTTCTTCGGACGCTTTTCCTCGGCCACGTTGCCGCCGGTGCGGCGCGGGCGCGGCTGCTCGATCGGCTGCTCCGTGTCGCATTTCGGGCAGACCGCGGGGACCTTCGTCAGGTCATAGAAGCGGGCGCCGCAGGCGACGCAGACGCGCTTGGTGCCGAGTTCAGGCTTCACCATCCAGTGGCCTCGTATGCATTGCCGTCGTGGCGGGAGCCGGCGCCCATGCCATCGCGGCGCCCGGCTGTCAAATCCATCCACAGCATGCTAAGCGGCGGCCGATCTTCGGAGCCCACCAATGGATGCCTGCGCAACACGCAAGCTGATTTCACGCCGCCCCGCGGCGCCGCTGTCCGGCCGCATCGTCGTCCCCGGCGACAAATCGATCAGCCACCGTGCGCTGATGTTCGGCGCGCTGGCGGTTGGCGAAACGCGCATCACCGGCCTGCTCGAGGGTGAGGACGTGCTGCGCACCGCGGCCGCCATGCGGGCGCTCGGCGCTGAAGTGGCACGCGACTCCGACGGAACCTGGCGTGTCGCCGGCCGCGGCATCGGCGGACTGCTGGAACCGGCGGATGTGCTGGACATGGGCAATTCCGGCACCGCCGCGCGCCTGCTGTGCGGCATCCTGGCGAGCCATAAGCTGTTCGCGGTGATGACCGGCGACGCCAGCTTACGCCGACGGCCGATGCGCCGCGTGACCGACCCGCTCGCGGCCTGCGGCGCGCGCTTCATGTCACGCGAGGGCGGCCGCCTGCCGCTCGCCATCCGCGGTCCCACCGAGGCACTGCCGCTCGACTACCGCGTCCCGGTGCCGTCCGCGCAGGTGAAGTCGGCGATCCTGCTCTGCGGCCTGAACGCACCCGGGATCACGCGGGTGGAGGAACCCGAGGCGACGCGCGATCACAGCGAGAACATGCTGCGGCATTTCGGCGCCAGCGTGCAGGTGGAAGCGGACGGGCGCCGGCGCATCATCACGTTGCAGGGCCAGCCGGAACTGCGCGCCGCCGACGTCGCCGTGCCGGGCGATCCCTCGTCCGCGGCTTTCCTGGTTGCGGCGGCGCTGCTGGTCCCCGGCTCGCGGCTGACCATCCAGGGCGTCGGGCTGAACAAGTCGCGCTGCGGCCTGTTCGCTACGCTGGCGGAGATGGGCGCGGACATCGCCGTCGCGAACCGCCGGGTGCAGGGCGGCGAGCCGGTGGGCGACCTGATCGTCACCTACGGCAAGCTGCGCGGCGTCGATGTGCCGTGGGAGCATGCGCCCAGCATGATCGACGAATATCCGGTTCTGGCGGTGATCGCCGCCACCGCATCCGGCACTACGCGGATGCGCGGGCTGAAGGAGCTGCGGGTGAAGGAGAGCGACCGGGTGGCGGCCACCGCCGCGCTGTTGGCGGTGAACGGCGCCAGGGTCGAGATCGAGGGCGACGACCTGATCGTGCATGGCACGGGCCGGCCTCCTTCGGGGGGCGGGATGGTCGAGACCCAGATGGACCACCGGATCGCGATGAGCGCCCTGGTGCTCGGCCTGACCACCGGGCAGCCGGTGATGGTGGACGATGCCGGCGTGATCGACACGAGCTTCCCGGGCTTCGTCGAGCTGATGAACGGCGCGGGCGGGACCCTGGCAGCGGCGTGAGCGGCGGCCCCGTCATCGCCCCCGTCATCGCCGTCGACGGCCCCGCCGCCGCGGGCAAAGGCACGCTGGCGCGGCGGCTCGCGGCGACGCTCGGCCTGCCCTATCTCGACACCGGCCTGCTGTATCGGGCGGTCGGCCGCCGCGTGCTGGACGCCGGCGGCGATCCGGCCGACCCGGAAGCGGCAGAGGCGGCGGCGCGTGCGCTGCGGCCGGCGGACCTGGAACGCAGCGACCTGCGCGGCCCGGTCGCCGATGCCGCCGCCGCAGCCGTGGCAGCGATTCCCGCGGTCCGCGCGGCGCTGCTGGATTTCCAGCGCGGCTTCGGCAACGCGCGCGGTGCCGTGCTGGACGGGCGGGACATCGGCACGGTGATCTTCCCCAATGCGCCGGTGAAGCTGTTCGTCACCGCCACCCTGGCCGAACGCGCGCATCGCCGCTGGCTTGAGCTCCAGGCCAAGGGCATCGCGGCCGATCCGGCCATAGTCGAGGCCGAGATGCTGGCGCGCGACACGCGCGATGCACCGAATATGCGCCAGGCCACGGATGCGGTCGTGCTGGACACCACGAAGCTCGATGCCGAGGCCGCCTTCGCCCTGGCGCTCGCGGAAGTGCGCAAGCGGCTGCCGCGATTCCCTTGACTCCGCCGCTTTCCAGCGTATTTCTGCCTTGGCGTAACCTTCGCGTACTGTCTGTAACCAGGCCCGCGGCTTTCCGCGGGCAAGACGTGTTTCTTCCAGGGAACGCGCAAACCAACGGCATCTCCCGGGCAGCGCCCGGAACCTCCGTAACGGAACACAACCAAAACATGGCATCATCCGCCACTATCGCCCGCGCCATCCCGCCTGCCCCGATGCAGGATCATTTCCGAGGCGAGGATTTCGCCTCGCTCCTCGATGAAACCCTCGGCCGCGATACCAGCTTCGACGGCTCCGTCGTCACCGGCCGCGTGGTCCGCCTCACCGACGAGTTCGCCGTCGTCGATGTCGGCCTGAAATCCGAGGGTCGCGTCGCACTCAAGGAATTCGGCCCGCCGGGGACCACGCCTGAGGTCAAGCCGGGCGATATGGTCGAGCTGTATGTCGAGCGCTACGAGGACAAGGACGGCACCATCATCCTCTCGCGCGAAAAGGCTCGCCGCGAGGAGTCCTGGACCAACCTGGAAAAGGCGTTCGAGACGCAGCAACGCGTCAGCGGCACGATCTATGGCAGGGTGAAGGGCGGCTTCACCGTCGATCTCGGCGGCGCCGTGGCGTTCCTGCCCGGCAGCCAGGTGGATATCCGCCCGGTGCGCGACGTGGGCCCGCTGATGGGATCGCCGCAGCCGTTCCAGATCCTCAAGATGGACCGCGCCCGCGGCAACATCGTGGTCTCGCGCCGCGCCGTGCTTGAAGAGACCCGCGCGGAGCAGCGCAGCGAGCTGATCCAGGGCCTGAAGGAAGGCATGATCCTGGATGGCGTGGTGAAGAACATCACCGACTACGGCGCCTTCGTCGATCTCGGCGGCGTGGACGGGCTGCTGCACGTCACCGACATCGCCTGGCGGCGCATCAACCACCCGTCCGAGGCGCTGCAGATCGGCCAGCAGGTCAAGGTGCAGGTGATCCGGTTCAACCCGGAGACCCAGCGCATCAGCCTCGGCATGAAGCAGCTCGAGGCGGACCCGTGGGAAGGCGTGGCCGCGAAGTATCCGCCAGGTGCGAAATACACCGGCCGCGTCACCAACATCACCGACTACGGCGCCTTCGTCGAACTGGAGCCGGGCGTCGAAGGCCTGGTGCACGTCTCGGAAATGTCCTGGACCAAGAAGAACGTGCATCCGGGCAAGATCGTCGCCACCAGCCAGGAGGTGGATGTGATGGTGCTGGACGTCGACAGCTCCAAGCGCCGCATCTCGCTTGGCCTGAAGCAGGTCCAGCGCAATCCGTGGGAGCAGTTCGTCGAGGAGCATCCGATCGGCTCGGTGGTCGAGGGCGAGATCCGCAACATCACCGAATTCGGGCTGTTCATCGGCCTGTCGCCCGACATGGACGGCATGATCCACATGTCCGACCTCTCCTGGGACGATTCGGGCGAGCTGGCCATGGCCAAGTACGAGAAGGGCCAAGTGGTCAAGGCCAAGGTGCTGGATGTCGACGTGGAGAAGGAGCGGATCAGCCTGGGCATCAAGCAGCTCAAGGACGATCCGGCGGCCTCGGTGCTGGATTCGGTGCGCAAGGGCGAGGTGGTGACCTGTGTGGTCACCGCGATCCAGTCGAACGGCGTCGAGGTGAAGGTCGGCGACGTGCTGACCGGCTTCATCCGCCGCGCCGAACTGGCGCGCGACAAGTCCGACCAGCGGCCGGACCGCTTCGCGGTGGGCGAGAAGGTGGATGCCAAGATCATCGCGGTGGACCGCGCCGCCCGCAAGCTCAGCCTCACCATCAAGGGCAAGGAGGTGGAGGAGGAGAAGCAGGCGATGGCCGAGTTCGGTTCGTCCGACTCCGGCGCCTCGCTGGGCGACATCCTCGGCGCGGCGATCCGCCGCCGCAACCAGCAGGCCGAGTCGGAGAACGACTGACGTTCAGCGATCAGGTGCCAGTGATCAATGATCAGTTGTTGTCGGCCCGGCCAGCGCGCTACCGATCACCAGCCACTGATCGCTGATGACCGCCGATGAGTCTCGAAACCGATCTTCTGCTGGACCGGCGACGACTTAAGCGTCGCCTGCTGCTGTGGCGGAGCTTCGCGGTGCTTGCCGTGCTGGCAGCGGTGCTGGTGGCGATGCGCAGCGAATATCTGCCGTTCGGCAGGGGGCATCTCGCGCGGCTCACGATCAGCGGGATCATCACCGAGGATCGCAAGCTGGACGAGGCGGTGACCAAGCTTGCGGACAACGACAGCGTGAAGGCGCTGATCGTGGCGATCAACAGCCCCGGCGGCAGCGTGGCCGGTGGCGAGGGTCTGCACGATGCCATCGCCCACGTGGCGCGGAAGAAGCCGGTGGTGGCGGTCATGGGCGGCACGGCGGCCTCGGCCGGCTACATGATCGCGGTGCCGGCTGAGCGCATCTTCGCGCGGGAGGGCACGCTCACCGGCTCGATCGGCGTCCTGCTGGAGACCGGCGAGGTCTCCGGCCTGCTGAAGACGCTCGGCATCGACGCCGAGGCGATCGCCTCCGGCCCGTTGAAGGACCAGCCGAGCTTCATCCGGCCGCTGACGCCGGAGGGCCGGGACGTGCTGCATGCGCTGGTCATGGATATGTACGACCAGTTCGTCGGCATGGTCGCCGTCGGCCGCCACATGGATGCGGCGCGGGTGCGCCAGCTCGCCGATGGCCGGGCCTATACCGGCCGGCAGGCATTGCAGCTCGGCCTGATCGACGCGATCGGCGGCGAGCATGATGCCCGGGCCTGGCTGGCCGAAGCGAAGGGCGTGTCGGCCGACCTGCCGGTGGAGGACGTCTCGACCGGCAGCTTCGCCGGACGGGCGCTTTCGTCGAGCCTCGGCTGGATGCTCGATTCGCTTTGGAAAAGCCTGTTTTCCCAAGGAGTTATCCTTGACGGCGCCCGGGCCATCTGGCAACGTTCCGGCAACTGAATTGTCAGGCGGCGGCCGGCGGCATGACCAAATCGGAACTGATTGTCGAGCTAGCGGTCAGCAATCCGCATCTGCGGGGTGCCGACATCGAGCTGATCGTGGCGACGATATTCGACGAGATCACCGGTGCGCTGGCGCGCGGCGAGCGGGTGGAGCTGCGCGGCTTCGGCGCGTTCACCGTGAAGCGGCGCAACGCCCGAACCGGGCGCAATCCGCGCACCGGCGAGGCCGTGCCGGTGGACGAGAAGGCGGTACCCTTCTTCAAGGCTGGCAAGGAGCTGCGCGAGCGGGTGAACCGCGGCAAGCCGGCACGGGGTTCCGCGGAGCGCGTGTCGGCCTGAGCCCTGCATTCCCTCTCCCGCGAAATTTCCTCTCCCGCAATGCGGGGGAGGGCTAGGGAGGGGGTCATGCGCCTGCTGATCGCACTGCCGTTGCTGCTGCTTCTGGTGCTGTTCGCCTTGTCCAACAGGCAGCCGGTGCGGCTCGGGTTGTGGCCCACCGATTACGCGTTGGAACTGCCGCTCTCCCTGGCGGTGGTCGGCGGCATGGCGGTGGCCTTCCTGGCCGGCGGTCTGCTGGTCTGGCTGTCTGCACTGGCGCAACGCCGGCGGGCGCGGCAGGCAGAGCAGACGGTGCGGTTGCTGGAGGCGCAGGTGCAGGAGCTGAAAGCGCGGCTGCCGCAACCGCTGATGCCTCCCCCCTCGGGCTGATACATTTCTCGAAAGGGATGACCCATCGGCCCTACCCCCTGCGGTCATTGCCGGGCTTGCCCCCATACGCATCAGGATAGGGACGTGCGCACGAAATATTCTTCCCCTCCCCTTGCGGGAGGGGGTTGGGGGAGGGGTGAAACCGCACGAAATCAACGCCTTCGATGTTGAGACGCCCCCTCCCCCGACCCCCTCCCGCAAGGGGAGGGGGAGGACTTTGCCTCACACCGCCCTTATCCTGATGCCTATGGGGTGAAGACCGGCCATGACGGTGAAGGCATGGCGATACGCCGATCGTCTCAAGAAGTGGTATGAGCCGCCGCGATGCCGGGCAACGTAAGGGTCAAGATCTGCGGCATAAACGCTCCGGTCGCGTTCGACACGGCGATTGCCGCCGGCGCCGACTGGGTCGGCTTCGTGTTCTTTCCCCCCTCGCCACGCTATGTCACGCCGGCACAGGCGGCCGCTCTCTCGGCACGTTCGCCGGGCGGACCGCCGCGCGTGGGCCTGTTCGTCGACCCGACGCCGGAGGCGATCGCCGCGACGCTCGACGTGGTGCGGCTGGACATTCTGCAGGTCTATGGTGCGTTGGATCTGCCGGGGCTGCATGCGCGCTTCGGCCTGCCGATCTGGCACGCGATCGGCGTCGCTACCGCCGACGACCTGCCCGTCGCATCCGGTGGGGCCGACATGCTGGTGGTGGAAGCCAAGCCACCGCCCGAGGCGACCCGGCCGGGCGGCAACGCCGTGCGGTTCGACTGGTCGCTGCTGCGTGGCTGGACCGCGCCTGTGCCCTGGATCCTGGCCGGTGGCCTGACGGTGGACAACGTCGCCGAGGCAATCCGCACCACTGGCGCCCGGGCGGTGGACGTATCCTCGGGCGTGGAGAGGACGCGCGGGGTGAAGGATCCGGCACTGATCCGCGCCTTCATCGCCAACGCAAGGTCGGGATGAGCCCCCGGGTCAAGGGCCCGGGAGCAGGCCCCGGTATCCGGCTCCTCTGACGCCGTCAGGTCTTCGCAGGGTTCGATGGAGCCTCGGCCTGAGCCTTTGCCGCCTCCAGTTGACGGCGCAGGCTCTCCACCTCGGCGCGGAGCTGGGCGACCTCCTGCGACTGAGCGTCCCTCGGCGGATTGGCTTCACCGGCTTCCGCGCCGCGATAGAACGGGGTGAACAGGCTGAATGCCCGCTCCATTATCGCCATGTTCTGCCGGCTGACCTCTTCGATGTTGCCGAACGGGAACAGGTTGCCCATCGTCTTCTGCACTGCAGAGCGCA
>JBGPND010000102.1:0-16783 GCA_041487355.1 Acetobacteraceae bacterium
ATGCCGAACGTGCTCTATACGACCGGCACCGGTCCGACGATGATCCCCTGATAGGTGGTTGCCAGGCCGTTGGCGCGCAGATTGGTCTGCAGCGCGGCGTTGCGCAGCGCCTTCACGAGGCCCTCCCGCAACCGCCGCTCCCGGGTGAAGATTGGCACACCGGTCGCGATGCCGTCCGCCAGGACGCGCGCATCCGGCTCGCCGATATTGACGCGCAGCAAGTGCTGCAAATGCCGATAATGGCGCAACTGGCCCGGCTGCATGTTCGCCGTGCCAAGCAGCACCAGCTTGCGCTGATCCTGCAGCCCGGTCAGGAAGTCCCACACCCGGGGCCGATCGGCGGGCGGGAAGTCCACCGGCATCAGTGCCTCGCCGATCACCTGCCGCGCCAATTTCAGCATCAGCAGCGGCGAGGTGAAGACGAACACGATCTCGTCGTCGCGCAACCCGCGCAGCAGGTAGTCGCTGATCGCGTTGTTGTCGACCGAGACCATCTTCTTGCCGAAGAAGGTCTGGACGGGAACCGAAGCGAACCATGCCGGCTCGGCCATGTGCGACACTCCCTGTGCAGGGTCATTGCACCATAGCGCGGGTCGGCTGGTCGGACGGGCCATGCCTCACGGCGAATTGCGCGACCGAAGCCGCGGCGGTTGCCCTAGGCAACCGCGGCGAGGACGCTGTCGCACACATGCGCCATGTCTGCTTCACTCAGGTCGGGATGGATCGGCAAGGCGAGAATGCGTTGCGCCAGATCCTCGGAAACGGCCAGACGAGCCCCGTCGTGATGCTCGCGATAGGCCGGCTGCAAGTGCAGCGGACGCGGATAGTAGATCGCGGTGGGGACGCCGTCCGCGCGCAGCGATTCCTGCACGTGATCGCGCATCGCGGCATCGCGGAGCAGGATTGCATAGATCGCCCAGGCGCTGGTGCTGTCCTTCACGCGTGCCGGTGTGACCACCGCGTTGCCCAGCCGGGAGTCGTAGTAGCGGGCGACTTTCTCGCGGATCGCAAGTTCGTCCGCGAACACGGTCAGCTTCGCGAGCAACACGGCTGCCTGGATCGAATCCAGTCGGCCATTCATGCCGGTGCGCAGCACCTCGTAGCGCGTCGTGCCCTCGCCGTGCGTGCGCAGGCTGCGATACAGCGCCGCGCGTTCGGCGCTCTCGGTCAGCAGCGCGCCACCATCGCCATAGGCACCAAGCGGCTTGGAGGGGAAGAAGCTGGTCGCCGTGGCATCCGCCGCCGCGCCAAGCGGTCTGCCATGCAGAGTGCAGCCGAAGCTCTGCGCCAGGTCGTCCAGGGTGAACAGCCCTTCGCGTTCGGCGATGGCATTCAACGCAGGCCAGTCCGCCGGCTGGCCGAACAGATCCACGCCGATCAGCGCACGCGGGCGTAGCCTGCCGTCGCGTCGCACCTCGGCGATGCGGCGTTCCAGATGCCCCGGGTCGATCTGGAACGTGCGCGGATCGACATCGACGAACACCGGGGTTGCGCCGAGCACCAGAGGCACCTCGGCGGTCGCGGTATAGGTGAAGGCCGGCAGGAACACCGCATCGCCACGCCCGATCCCCTCGGCCATGAAGGCGATCTGGATCGCGTCGGTGCCCGAACTGACCGCCACACAGTGCTTCGCCCCACAGAACTTCGCCAGTTCGGTCTCCAGCTCGGCCACTTCGGGGCCGAGAATGAACTGGCAATGCGCCAGGACCCCATCCAACCGCCGGCGCAGTTCGGCGGCGATGCGCGCCTGTTGTGCCTTCAGATCGAGGAACGGTATGGCAGAGCGCGCGGTCATGGGCGGTTCACCACAGGCATTAATCCTTCGGCGTTGTGCTCGAACTCAGGAACCAGCCGTCCGAGCAGGGTGAGCGCCAGGCGCGCCTGGCCACCACGGCAGGTGGCGGCGATCTCGTCGATGGCGCGACCGACGATGGCCGGATCGGCGGTGCGCGGCGCCGCCATCAACAGGCCGGGATAGCCCGTCGGCACCGGCGGCTCCTTCCCATGGAACAGCTCCTCATGCAGCTTTTCCCCCGGGCGAAGGCCGGTGAAGCGGATTTCCACGTCCCGCTCCGGGGTAAGCCCCGCCAGCCGGATCATCTGGCGCGCCAGATCGACGATCTTCACCGGCTTGCCCATGTCGAGCACGAAGATGCCGCCCGCCTCACCCGACGGCAGACTGGCGTCGCCCGAGCCGACCACGCTCGCCTGCAACACCAGGCCCACCGCCTCGCGCACAGTCATGAAGTAGCGCTGCATGTCGGGGTGGGTGACGGTCAGCGGGCCACCGCGCTCGAGCTGTCGTTGGAACAGCGGAACCACCGATCCGGTGCTGCCCAGCACATTGCCGAAACGCACCGTGATGCAGCGCATGCCCTGCCCGCCCGCCCGCGCGGAGATGTCCAGTGCCTGGCAATACATCTCGGCGAGACGCTTCGACGCGCCCATCACCGAGGTCGGGTTGACCGCCTTGTCGGTGGAGATCAGCACCATCGCCCGCGCACCGATGCTGCGCGCGGCGTCCGCGACATGCCGCGTGCCCGCGACATTGGTGAGCAGCCCCTCCAGCGGGTTGGCCTCGACCATCGGCACGTGCTTCAGCGCCGCGGCGTGAAACACCAGTTCCGGCCGCCACTGCTCGAACACCGCACGGATGCGCGCCTCGTCGCGGATATCGGCGAGCAGCGACTCGCGCGCGACATGCGGGTGGCGTTCGGCGAGCTCGAGATCGATCAGCCAGAGCGCGTATTCACCGTTGTCGAGCAGGATCAGCCGCTCGGGTCCGAGCGCCGCGACCTGGCGCGCCAGCTCGCTGCCGATCGTGCCGCCGGCGCCGGTGACGATCACGCGCCTGCCCTGGATCAGCCGCGCCATGCCCTCGCGGTCGAGCGGCACCTGAGGCCGGTTCAGCAGGTCCTCGATGACCATGGGCCGCAGCTCGAGCTGGCGGGGGCGGTCGACCAAAGCCGCCGGATCGAGCGAAGTCGGGCGCGGCGCCCGGCGGATGCGCATCGCGTACCGCTCGGCCTGCTCCACCAGGACGGACAGCGACTGGCCGGCCAGGTCAGGCGTGGCGACCACCAGCGTGTCGGGCAGCCTCCCCTCGCCGTCGAGGCGTTCCAGCACGGTCGCCGCATCCTCGATTGAGCCGAGGATCGGGTAGCCATGGATGCGCCGCCCGGTCTGTCGTGAGCCGACCGCCAGCAGCCCCTCCACCCGCAACGCCTGCCGCCGATCCCCGATCAACGCGCGGAGAAACAGATCGACATCCTCAGCCGCGCCGACCAGCAGGGCTGAGGGCACATCGGCAGCGTAGGCGGCAGGCAGCTTCCCGCCGGGACGCTGACGCAACCGGCGATAGGCGACCCGGGGCGCACCGAGCAGCACCAGCAGGGTCAGCGCATGCACGGCGGGGAAGGCGGGGTTGGCGGACGCCGCGCCGGTCAGCGCAAGCAGGCCCGCGAACAGAGCGGCGCCGAGCGCGCTGGTGCATGCCACGGCGAGCAGGTCACCGATGCCGGCGAAGCGCCAATATTGCCAGGGCAGCCGGAACGGCAATCCGGCGAGCAGCACCGCCGCCGCACCGGCAGGCAGCAGCCACAGCGGATGCAGCCAGTCGCCCGACGGGTCGGCAAGCGCCCGGGCAAGCGGTACCGCCAGCGCCGCCAGCACCCCGTCCAGGGCGATGTTCAGGGCAATTCGAACGAGCGGGCGCGCTGTCATGGCGCGCCCCTATAGCCCAGCGGACCGGACCCGTCATACCCCGGGGCCCGCCGAACCGCCGCGTGGCCGCAAGGCGCAGATTCCCTATCGCGTTCCAGCCTGTTTCGCCCGATACTCGCCGGCGTGCGGGCCGCGACCTCCGTGGCCAAGCCCCGCAGCAGCCTGGGAATTACAACGATGGCCGAGACAACCTTCGGCCGCCAAGGGAGTCTACGCCATGCGACCGAACAGCCGTGTCACCCGCCGTACCGCGCTCAAGCTGGGCGCCGCCGCAACCGCCCTGCCGCTGGTGCACATCCGCACCGCCGGCGCCGCAGGCAAGCTGAGCCTCGCCCTGTGGGACCACTGGGTCCCCACCGGCGATGCCGCAATGAAGAAACTGGTCGATGACTGGGCCGAGAAGAACAAGGTCAACATCCAGCTCGACTTCATTCCGAGTGTCGGCGGCAAGATCAACATCACCATGGCCGCCGAGGCTCAGGCCAGGACCGGACACGACGTCTTCGCCTTCGATCAGTGGACCGTGCAGCAGTATGCCGACAAGCTCGATCCTGTGGACGACGTGATGAAGTCGCTCATCGGCAAGTACGGCAAGCTGGGCCGCGCCTACGAATATCTGGCCGTGGTCGACAAGCACTGGATGGCGGTACCGGTGGGTTGGGGATCCGCGCCGCTGCCGCCCGTCGCGCGCCTCAGCCTCTGGAAGAAGTTTGCCGGTATCGATGTGCAGACCTGGTTCCCGGCTCAGCCGTCGACGCCTGACGCCAGCAAGGACTGGACCTACGACACCCAGTTGAAGGTCGCCGAGCTGTTCCACAAGGCCGGCTATCCGGTCGGTTTCGGCTGCCGCGCGGGGGATAGCACCGACGCCAACCAGACCTGGGGAGCCACGTTCGGTGCCTTCGGTGCTGACCTCGTGAACGCCAAGGGCGAGATCACCATCGGGTCGGACAACGTGATGGCAGTGATGGAGTACTGCCAGAAGCTCGTAAAGTTCATGCCACCGGATGCCGCCCAGTGGGATGACGCCTCGAACAACCGGGCGCTGATCTCGGGCAAGACGGCGTATATCTGGAATCCGCCCTCGGCCTGGGCGGTGGCAAAGCGCGACGCCCCGGATATTGCGGCTGACTGTTGGCACTTCTCGACGCCCAGAGGGCCGAAAGGCCGAATGGTTCCGCACCGGCCGTATTTCTGGGGGCTCTGGCAGTTCGGGCAGAACAAGAGCGCAGCAAAGGAACTGATCGAGCATCTGTCGCAGCGCGAACAGCTCGAGGTCCTGGCCGCTCCAGTCGCCGGCTACGACATCCCGCCCTTCACGTCGATGTACGACATGAAGATCTGGAGTGAGGTCGAGCCGCCGAAGGGCACGATCTACAACTACCCGGTCCGGCAGTGGCATGACGCGGAATACTACATCGCTGGCTCCTCGGCCCCGCCGGAGATCGCGGTGCAGATGTGGAACCGCTCCCTGATGCCAGGGATGGTGGCGAGGCTCTTGGACGGTCAGTCGATCAAGCAGTCGATCGCCTGGGCCAAGGACGAGCTGGAAGGCTTCACCCGCTGAGCCAACGCTTGCGAGCCGGTCATTGAATCGTTCCGAGGGGCCGCGGCACGCTGCGGCCCCTCGCGTTTCTCACCCTTGGCCGGGAATGCGGCCGAGCTTTTCTCTCGCGCCCCGGCGGTTTCTGGACGATACTGGCTGGGTCGTGCCACTTACGTGGCGACTTCCTGCTGACCCAACCTCCGGGCAATCGCCCAGGGTGACGCGACCGCGGGCGACGCCCGCACCGTCCAGGGTTGAAACAACGGCCGAAGTCAATTCGGCCGCGAAGGGAGTTCACGCCATGTCGAATCCGCGTCGTACTGTGACGCGCCGCAGTGCCTTGAAACTTGGTACTGCGGCCGCCGCCCTGCCGTTGGTGCATATCCGCACTGCCGGCGCCGCAGGCAAGCTGAGTTTCGCGATCTGGGACCACTGGGTCCCTAGCGGCGATGCCGCCATGAAAAAGCTTGTCGACGCCTGGGCGGAGAAGAACAAGGTCGCCGTGGAGCTCGACTTCCTCACCGGGGTCGGCGGCAAGATCAACATCACCATGGCCGCCGAGGCGCAGGCCCGCACCGGGCACGACATCTACGCCTTCGATCAGTGGACGGTGCAGCAGTACGCCGACAAGCTTGATCCGGTTGACGATGTGATGAAGACGCTCATCGGCAAGTACGGCAAGCTGGGCCGCGCCTACGAGTATCTGGCGGTGGTCGACAAGCACTGGATGGCGGTGCCCGTGGGCTGGGGCTCGGCACCGCTGCCGCCCGTCGCGCGCATCAGCCTGATCAAGCAGTTCTGCAACATCGACGTGCGGGAGTGGTTCCCGGCGCATGAGGCGAAGCCGGAGGCCAGCAAGGACTGGACCTACGACATGCAGTTGAAGATCGCGGAGCAGTGCTTCAAGGCCGGCTACCCGATCGGCTTGGGCTGCGGTTCGGGCAGCACCGACGCCAACCAGACCTGGGGCGCCACTTTCGGCGCGTTCGGTGCCGACCTGGTGAACGCCAAGGGCGAGATCACCATCGGGTCGGACAATGTGATGGCGGCTATGGAGTATTGCCAGAAGCTGGTGAAGTTCATGCCACCGGATGCGGTGAGCTGGGACGACGCCTCGAACAACCGCGCGCTGATCTCGGGCAAGGCGGCGTTGATCTGGAACCCCCCCTCGGCCTGGGCGGTGGCGAAGCGCGACGCGCCACAGATTGCGGCGGACTGCTGGCACTTTTCGACACCGCGCGGGCCGAAGGGCCGTTTTGTGCCGCACCGGCCGTATTTCTGGGGCATCTGGCAGTTCGCGCAGAACAAGAGCGCGGCTAAGGAGTTGATCGAGTACCTGTCGCAGCGCGAGCAGGTGGAACAACTGGCCGCGCCGGTCGCTGGCTACGACATCCCGCCGTTCGCGTCGATGTACGATTTGAGCATCTGGAGCGAGGTCGAGCCCCCCAAGGGCACGGTCTTCAACTACCCGGTGCGGCCGTGGCACGACGCGGAATACTACATCCCAGGCTCCTCGGCGCCGCCCGAGATCGCAGTGCAGATCTGGAACCGCTACCTGCTCCCAGGCATGGTGGCGAGGCTCCTGACAGGCCAGACGATCAAGCAATCGATCGCCTGGGGCAAGGACGAGCTGGAAGGCTTCACCCGCTGAGATCGTGTGGTCGGTGGCCGCTGGCCACCGACCACTAATCGCTGTTATCGGGCTCCTCGTTGGCCACGACCCGAGGAGCCCGAATGACTCTTGCCGCCCTGCTGCGCCACTTGGCGTTCGCCGCCGCGCTCGCCCTGCTGTCCGCTGGCGTGGTGCGGCTGATGATCGCCGTGCGCGTTCTGGACCGCCCGGACCCGCGCAAGGTGCACACGCTGGACACGCCGAAAGGCGGCGGTGTCGGTGTGGTGGTCGCGTTCCTGGTTGGCATCGCGGTGCTCTACCGGTTCGCCGAATTCGCGCGGCTGGCGGATCCCTATTTCCTCGGCGTCATCGAGGCCTCGGTGGCCATCGCGGTGGTTGCCTTTCTCGACGATCTGTTCAACTGGAAGTTCACCGCGAAGCTGGCCGCACAGGTACTGGCGGCCCTGGTGGCGGTCGGTAGCGGCATCTATGTGCTCGACTACCGGCTTCCGTATGTCGGCCCGCTGTATGTCGGGTGGCTGGCTGCGCCGGCAACTGCCCTGTGGCTGCTGTTCGCCACCAATGCGATGAACTTCATCGACGGCCTGAACGGGCTGGCAGGTGGCGTGGCGCTGATCGCGGCAGGTTTCCTGGCCGGCATCGCGGCGTCCAATGGCGGCTGGTTCGCGTATTTCGCGGCGCTGCTCCTGGCCGCCGGGCTCGCGGGCTTCCTGCCGTTCAATTTCCCCCGCGCGCGCATCTTCCTGGGCGATGTGGGCAGCCAGTTCTGCGGCTTCATCCTGGCCGTGCTGGCCGTGGTTGCCAGCCGCTTCGATGGTGTCGAGCTATCGTTCCTGATCGTGCCGATGCTGCTCTCGGGCGTGCTGTTCGATGTGGCGTTCACGCTGATCCGGCGGGCACTCGCCGGCGAAACGCTGACCGAGCCGCACCGTGGGCATCTCTATCAGGTGGCGCAACGCTCGGGCCTGCCGGCCACTGACGTGACGCTGGTGCATTGGGGCTTTGCCGTGTTTGGCGGCGTGTGTGCCATCGGCTTCATCGCCGCTCCCTCGCCGGCGAAGCCTTTCGTCCCGCTGTTGACCCTGCTGCCGCAGCTATGCTGGCTCGGCTTCGTCGCCGGCCGCGCACGCCGCGTCGGTCTCACGCGCTGGGGATGACCCTGTGACCCATACAAGCTGGCGCCAGGGGTGCGGGCTTAACCGGACCCTCGCCTGAATGATGGGTTTCGCTCTGCTCAACCCACCCTACGCAGCCAGGCCGGAGTCTGTAGGATGGGTTGAGCGTAGCGATACCCATCACGACTGGCGAGAGCCCTCGCGGTAGCCGGCTGCGTCCTCGGTCACGGACAACGCCCGACGCACAACGGAAGTGCGCCGGGCGCCTGAAGATCAGGCTGTGGCCGCGCGACGCTGGGATGGCTCGTGAGCCGCCGCTGGAGCCCGCTTCGCGGCACTGGCCGCCTCCCCCATGATCGCGCGCAGGTCGCGCAGGAAGGCCGCGCCCTTCAGGGTGCGCTGCACCAGGATGCTGCGGCGGTCCAGCGGATCCACCTTGCGCCGCGCCAGATCGAGCTCTCCCAGACGATCGAGCGCACGCGTGATCGCCGGCTTCGACACGTTCAGCTCCGCTGCCAGGCCGCGAACCGTATGTCCGCCGTCCCGCAGGTAGCAGGTCAGGAACACGCCGAGTTGGCGCGCCGACAGGTCAGGCCCGTCGCGCCGCACTAGTGCAACGACGGTTTCACGGAGGATGCCGACCAACTGATCGGCGGAAGGGTTCACGGCCATGGTTGTTTCCTTTCTAAGTCCCGGACAGGCGGTTCGTTGGCACCGCACGGTGCTGAAGCAGAATCGATACTACGTCAATCCCATTTCAGCAACGAAGTCTTTTCGTTCTGCTCGCGCGCATGTGACCGAGAATTTTCAGTCCAATTGCGCACCGGCCAGCCGCTCCATTACGCCAGAAAATACCGCACGCATGGCGTACGCCTCGCCACCCTCCGGGTGGCCAGGCGAGGTCTGGTCATTCCATGCATATAGGTCGAAATGTGCCCACGCAACACCCGGCGTAACAAATCGTTGCAGAAATAATGCCGCGGTGATCGCCCCGGCATGCGGTTTTGACGAGACGTTGTTGAGATCGGCGACCGAACTGTCCAGCCAGCGGTCGTAGCCCGCCCAGAGCGGCAGACGCCAGAGCGGGTCATGCCGTTTATGGCCATTGCGCAACAGGGTCTCCGCCCAGCCATCATCGTTGCAGAACATCGCCGGCAGGTCCGGGCCGAGCGCCACGCGCGCGGCGCCGGTCAGCGTGGCGCAATCGACCAGCAGTGACGGGGATTCCTCACATGCCTCGGCCAGCAGGTCGCAAAGCACCAGGCGGCCCTCCGCGTCGGTGTTGCCGACCTCGACCGTAATACCCTTGCGGGTGCGGATCACATCCAGCGGCCGCATTGCTGTGCCGGAAATCGAGTTTTCCACGCAGCCGATGCGCACTGTAAGGCGGACCGGCAGGTTCGCCTCCATAATCAGTCTGGCGAGGCCCAGGACGGTGGCGGCTCCGCCCATGTCCTTCTTCATCCGCAGCATGCCGCTCGACGGCTTGATGTCATAGCCGCCGGTATCGAAACAGACGCCCTTGCCGCAGAGCGAAACGAGCGGCGCCCCCGCGTGGGCGGCGCTGCCGGACCAGCGGAGAATGGCGACGCGCGGCGGTCGCGCCGAGCCACGGCCGACCGCGGCGATGGTCGGGTACGCCTCATCCAGCGCGTCACCCGCGATGATTTCGCTGGCGGCGCCGTAACGCTTGCCAAGGGACGCGGCGAAATCGGCCAGCTCGACGGGCCCGAGCAGGTTGGCGGGCGTATTGACCAGGTCACGTACCATCCAGGTGGCGGAAGCTGCCGAGCGGCTCCGCTCCTGGCCTGCCGGGGCAAGCAGCCGCGCAGGGCCGCGTTTGGCCGCCTTCAGGGCACCATAGCGATAGGCGCCCAGGCAGAAGCCGAGCGTGGCAAAGCCTGGGTCGTAGTCACCCGGCTGCAGCCGCCAGGGCATGCCCTCCGGCAACCGGAAGGCCAGGTTCCCGAACTCGGCGGGCGAATTGTCCTCGCCGAGGCCGAGCACCGCGCCGACCACCCCACCGTCTCCCGGGAGGAACAGCAGCTCCTGCGCCGTCGCCGCGAAGTCGAGCTGGCGGAGGAACCGGCCCTGGGCGGCAGGCAGGCTGTCAAGGAAGGCGGCAAGTCCGGAGGAACGCACTGCATGCAGCGGCCGCGTTGCATCCGCTGTGTCCACCAGGCACTCGAGTGTCTGTTCCAGCATCGCCGCCTCACTGGCCATCAATGGTTACTGACCGAGCGACGATCCAAGCAGGGAGGTGACGCGTCGGGCAAATTGCGCCGGATCGCGCGGCAGGTCGCCCTCCTGCACGCGCGCGAGGTCGAGCAGCGTACCAGCGGCTTCCGCGATCAGGGTTTCGTCCTGCAGCCTCCCCGCCAGGGCCTCGATCAGCTTGTGCCGCGGATTGACCTCCAGCACCGGAGCGGCAGGCAGCATGGCACGGCCGGCGCGGCGCAGCAGGCGCTGCATCTGCAGATCGGGCCCCTTGTCGCCGGCAGCCAGCACCACCGCACTGTCGGTGAGGCGGCCGGTGGCGCGGACATCGGCGACCGCCTCGCCAAGCGCGTGCTTCAGTGCGGCAAGCAGCGGTGAGATGTCCGGCTGATCGGCGTCCTTGTCGAGTTCGGCAGACGCCTGGGTGACGCTGCGCAACTGCTTTCCCTCGAAACTATCCAGCCGCTCCGGCCAGAACGCGTCGATCGGATCGGCGGGCAGCAGCACCTCGATGCCCTTGGCGCGGAACCCCTCGAGTTGCGGCGAGGCGCGCAATGCCTCGGGATTATCGCCTGCCAGGTAATAAATCGCGTCCTGGCCCACCTGCATACGCGATAGGTAGTCCGGCAACGAGGTCCAGCCCTCCTGCGAGGAGGATCGGAAACGCAGCAGCGGCGCGATCTCGGCGCGATGCTCGGCGTCCTCCCAGACGCCCTCCTTCAGCACGGCGCCGAAATTGTCCCAGAACTCGCCGTAGTTATCGGCATCCTTGGCGCGGTTCCTCAGCTCGGACAGCACGCGGCCGATCAGTGCCTTGCGGATCCGCCCGAGCACTTGTGTGGTCTGCAGCATCTCGCGTGAGACGTTGAGCGGCAGGTCCTCGGTGTCCACCACGCCCTGTACGAAGCGCAGCCAGGACGGCAGGAGGTCGGCCTTGTCGGTGATGAACATCCGCCGCACGTGCAGCCGCACATGCGAATCGCGATCGCCCTCGATCGGCTCGAACGGCTTCATGCCTGGAATGAACAGAAGGGCGAAGAATTCGAGCATGCCCTCGGCCTTCCAGTGCAGCGTGGCCCAGGGCGTGTCGAACAGAAGACCGAGATGGCGATAGAACTCGTTATACGATTGCTCCGAAACCTCCGCCCGCGGCTTGCGCCACAGCGCGGTGCCCTCGTTGGCGGGAAGGTCCTTGCCGTCGCGGGCGATGGTGATCGGCAGCGTGACGTGGTCGGCCCATTTGCGCACGATTGCCTCGAGCCGGACCGGATCGAGGAACTCCTCGGCTTCCGACTTGACGTGCAGCGCGACGTCGGTGCCGGCCGTCTCGCGTGTGGCCGGCGCGATGGTGAACTGCCCGGCCCCATCGGAGGCCCAGGTGAACGCCTCCTCGGATCCCGCCTTCCGCGAGGTGACCTCCACCCGGTCGGCGACCATGAATGAGGAATAGAACCCGACGCCGAACTGGCCGATCAGGCTGGGCCGCTCCTCCGGCTTGGCCGAGGCGAGTGCGGCGCCGAATGCGCGGGTGCCGGAGCGGGCGATGGTGCCGAGATTGTCAATCAGCTCCTGCCGCCCCATGCCGATCCCGTCGTCCGCGATCAGCAGGGTGCGCGCCTGCTTGTCCGGCACGATCCGAACCTTGGCCTCGGCCGGCGGAGCCAGGGCACTGTCGGTGAGGGACTCGAAACGGCGCCGGTCCATCGCATCGGCCGCATTCGCCACCAGTTCTCGCAGGAATATCTCACGCTCGGAATAGAGCGAGTGCACCACCAGATCGAGCAGCCGCCCGACCTCGGCGCCAAAATCATGCTTTTCCGCCACCGTATCGCTCATCGCCAGCCCTCCTATCGGGCCGCGATATGCGCTGAAGGGGCTCCGGTTTCAATGCGGCGGCGTAGTGGGACGGCAGCTGGGCGGGATGGCGGTTGGAATGCCTTAACGCGCAGGCGCCAGGCGGGAAGACCGCGGAGCGCGCTGGCCGAGCAGCAATCCCTCAGTGTTCAAGTCCTCGTCCACGTCAGGCCAGTGTATCCCGTAGCCCGCGCCGCAGATCTGCCATCGCGCCCGTTGTTCCGGCGTCGCTCCGGCCAGGCGCGGATACCATGCAACAGGCACAGAGATCGTGCGTCCGTCCATCAGCCCGACAATCAGTTCGTCCTGCGTGACCGAGACGGTCTTGACCCGTATGTCAGCCAGGGCGCCCTGTCCCGAAATGGGCATGCCATGCCTCCAAAAGCTCTTCCCGTCGCTCACGGACCAAGCGAAGCATATCGCCCAGTTCCTGCGGTGCGAAGCCGCTATTTCGTGCCACTGTGATCGGCTCCAACCATAGCTTCGCCGATGCGCTGCCACGGTCGATATGGACATGCGGCGGCTCCTTTCGATCATGGCTGAAGAAATACAACCTGAAGCCCTCGGTCCGCAGGATGGTCGGCATGCCGCCTTGTCCGGCGCCGGCGGTTAACGAACGGTCACCGACGCCCGCCGGAACCGCTTGCATTCCGCAGCGCAACACCCAAACATCCTGCCATGCCCGGCTTCGATTCCGGTTTCACCCCCCGCGTCAAAGCCGTGCTCGGTCCGACGAACACCGGCAAGACCCATCTCGCCATCGAGCGGATGCTGGCGCATGCCTCCGGCATCATCGGCTTCCCGCTCCGCCTGCTGGCCCGCGAGAACTACGATCGTATGGTGGCGCATAAAGGCGCCCGCTACGTCGCGCTGATCACCGGCGAGGAGAAAATTGTCCCGCCCGAGGCGCGCTGGTTCTCCTGCACGGTCGAGGCGATGCCGCTCGACCGCGAGGCGGAATTCCTCGCGGTCGACGAGATCCAGCTCTGCGCCGATCCCGATCGCGGCCACGTGTTCACCGAACGGCTACTGCACGCCCGTGGCCTCGTCGAGACCATGTTCCTGGGCGCCGAGACGATCCGCCCGCTGCTGCGGCGGCTGGTGCCGCAGGCCAGCGTGGAGACCCGGCCGCGCATGTCGCAACTGAGCCACGCCGGCCCAGTGAAGCTGGTCCGCCTGCCACCGCGTTCCGCCGTGGTCGCGTTCAGCGCCGCCCAGGTCTACGCCATCGCCGAGTTGATCCGCCGCCGCCGCGGCGGCTGTGCTGTCGTGATGGGGCGGCTCTCGCCACGCACCCGCAACGCCCAAGTGGCGCTCTACCAGGACAAGGAGGTCGACTTCCTGGTCGCCACCGACGCGATCGGCATGGGCCTGAACATGGATGTGGACCATGTCGCCTTCGCCAGCATGGGCAAGTTCGACGGCCACCGCCCGCGCCGGCTCACCGCGGCGGAGGTGGCGCAGATCGCCGGCCGCGCCGGCCGTGGCATGCGTGACGGCACGTTCGGCACCACCGCCCAATGTCCGCCGCTGGGCGACCAGGTGGTGGCCGCGGTGGAGGCACACAGTTTCGAAGCGCTCGATCAGCTCTGCTGGCGCAACAGCGACGTCGACCTGACGCATGTGGACGCGCTGCTGGCCAGCCTGACGGTGCCGCCGCCGGGCCCCGGACTGGTGAAGGGCAACGACGCCGCGGACCTCGAGACACTGGCCGCGCTGGCGCGTGAGCCCGAAATCCGCCGCCTGGCGCACGGGCGGCGGATGGTGCGGCGCCTCTGGGAGGCCTGCCAGATTCCCGACTTCCGCAAGCTGGCGGACGACACGCACACGAAGCTCTGCGCGCGGGTGTTTAGCCACATCGCCAGGGACGAACGCCTGCCCACCGACTGGCTGGCGGGGCAGATCGGCGCGCTGGCACGGGCCGACGGCGACATCGACACGCTGATGCAGCGGCTCTCCGGCGTGCGGGTCTGGTCCTATATCGCCGCGCGGGCGGACTGGGTGCCGGACAGCCCGCACTGGCAGGGACGCGCGCGCGTAGTCGAGGATCTGCTGTCGGATGCGCTGCACGAGCGGTTGACCAGCCGCTTCGTCGACCGGCGCGCCACCCATCTGATGCGCCGGCTTGATTCTGGCGAGACGCAGGAGTTGCTCTCGGCAGTGACCCGCCGCGGCGACGTCGTCGTGGAGGGCCACCCGGTGGGCCGCATCGGCGGCTTCAGCTTCTTTCCCGACCCGGCGGCGGAGGGAGACGAAAAGCGGCTGGTCCTGCGGGCGGCGCGGCGGGCGCTGCGCGAGGAGATGCCGCGTCGCGTGGCTCTGGTGGAGACCGCCCCGGACGCTGTCTTCGCATTGGCCGACGACCAGTCGGTGACCTGGGATGGGGTTCCGATCGCCCGGCTGAAGCACGGTACCAGCGCCTTGCGTCCCCGTATTCAGGTACTGGACAGCGAGTTCCTCGATGGCGCCCAGCGCGAGCGGCTGCGTATCAGGCTGCAGCGCTTCCTGGACGACAGAGTGAACGGCGATCTGGCGCCGTTGCACGCCGCAGCCGACCGGGGTTCGCAACAGCCGGGGTTTCGTGGGCTGCTGCACCGGTTGACCGAGGTGCTCGGCCTTATCCTCGCCGACGGGGACGACAATCTGGCCCCACAATCGCGCGCCGCGCTCAAGGCCATCGGCGTGAAGGCCGGTCGCTTCGGCCTGTTCATCCCGGCGCTGCTAAAGCCTCGCGCGGCCGCGATGCGCGCCCGGCTCTGGGCACTGCAGCATGGCCAGAAGGTGCCCCGGCTGCCGGTGTCGGACCTCGTCTCGCTGCCGCTCCAGCCCGACTGGCCGGCGGGCTTTGCCGACGCGATGGGCTGGCTGGAAGCCGGACCGGTGCTGCTGCGGCTTGACGTCGCCGAACGGGTGGCGGCCGAACTTGCCTGGGCAACCAGGCGCGGTGCCACGGCGCTGCCGGCGGGCCTCGCGTCGCGCTTCTCGCTGAAGGCCGAGTTGCTCCCCGTCGTGCTGCGACGCCTCGGCTTCCGCATCGTGCCGGCCGGCGGCTTGGCAGCGGCGGAATACGGTCCACCGGCACCAGCCATGATCCTGCCACTGCGGCGACGGCGGCCGGCGGTGGTGACGGCGCCTGCAGGCCGGCCGTATGGTCCGTTCGCCGCGTTGGCGGCGCTCAAGCGCTAAGGGGGGCTGCCATACCGGACCAGGAGGACCGCGACTGGCAGCGGCTGGACAAGTGGCTGTGGTGCGCGCGCTTCATGCGGTCACGGTCCGACTGCGCACAGCTCGTGGCCAGAGGCTCGATCCGCACCAACCGGCAGCCGACCGACAAGCCCCATGCCAAGCTGCGTGTCGGCGACGTGCTCACCGTGCCGGTGCATGGCTCGGTCCGCGTGGTGCGCGTGCTGTCGCTGGCTGCGCGGCGCGGTCCGGCGACCGAGGCACGGCTGCTCTATGAAGAGATCTCAGAGCCTGCCGGCGGACCTTGCGCCCCAATGGAATCGTGGGCATATCGCCGCCTCTGACACCCGCACCGGGGACTGAACATGACCTACGTGGTCACCGAAAGCTGCATTCGCTGCAAATACATGGACTGCATCGAAGTGTGCCCGGTCGACTGCTTCTATGTCGGCGAGAACATGCTGGTCATCCATCCGGACGAGTGCATCGATTGCGGCGTGTGCGAGCCGGAGTGCCCCGTCGAGGCCATCGTGCCGGACAGCGACGACAAGGCGGGCGACTGGCTGGAGCAGAACCGCACCTATGCGACGCTGTGGCCGAACATCACCCGCAAGGGCGAGCCGCCGCCGGACGCCGACGAGTGGAAGGACCAGCCGGACAAGGCCAAGTACTTCTCGCCCGATCCAGGCAAGCCCTGATTACTGGCCGAGCGGACAGCGCGGCTGCCTCAACGGGAAGTGTGCCCGCACGGGGCCGCACTGCATCGGCGGGTGCGCCATCCCCCATGGCGTAACGCCGCTGTGATGCTATGTTGCATATAATAGGTAATGGTAGTCGCGGAGCGCGACCGTCGTTGCTATTCCCAGGAGCCGATCCTTCGGAGCGGGACGCGCAGGCCAGGTAGCCGGTCCTGGCCGCGTTGACCCGCCGAACGGACCGAAACACGTGAAGGACGCGAGGTGTCAAGCATGAAGGCATCGGCTGGAACCGTGGTATCGGGTCGTGGAGCTCCTGCTTCGCGTCACGCGGCTCCTCACCGCGCGGCGACGAAGCCTGCCGCCAAGGCCGCCCCGGCGGCAGTCGCGAAGAAGACCGCACCGCCGCCAGCGAAGCATGCCATTCAGACCCAGTCGAAGGCTGCCGCGCATACCAAGACGCCCCCGGTCACGAAGCCGGTAGCGGACAAGCCTGTACCGGTGAAGCCGGTTGCCAAGCCGCCGCCGGCGACGCATGCGACCGGGTCCGCGGCAACCAAGACTCCTCCGCCAAAGGCGCCGGCCGCACCGGTTCAGGTCGCTGCCCAGAAGCCGCCTGCCCCGCCGCCCCGTCCACTCGCCGCGTCGACGCATGCCGCCCCGGCACCACAGCCTCCTGCCGATCGCCGACCGACCATGCCGGATCGGCCGCCCTCCCGCCCGCCGGCGAAGGCCGAGACCTTCGTCGAAGGCGACCACGTGGTCTATCCGACCCACGGCGTGGGCAAGGTGGAGCGGATCGCGACGGAGGAGATCG
>JBGPND010000103.1:0-16624 GCA_041487355.1 Acetobacteraceae bacterium
ACTATCATCCAGATCGTCCAGACTGGACTCGATCAGCGCGCTGACGAAGTCCGCCTCCGACAAGCCTTGGCTTCGGGCCAGTTCAGCAATCCGCCGTTCGGTCTCTGGCTCCAGGCCAAGCGTCACCACGTCCTGCTCCTCACTACACCTGCCGCTCCAGGATCAACTGCTTGATCGCACCGATCGCCTTCGCCGGGTTCAGGCCCTTCGGGCAGGTATCGGTGCAGTTCATGATCGTGTGGCAGCGATACAGCTTGAACGGATCCTCCAGCGCATTCAGCCGTTCGCCGGTGTGCTCATCGCGTGAATCGGCGATCCAGCGATACGCCTGCAGCAGCACCGCCGGTCCCAGATAGCGGTCGCCGTTCCACCAGTAGCTCGGGCAGGCGGTGGTGCAGCAGAAGCACAGGATGCACTCCCACAGACCGTCCAGCTTGGCGCGTTCCTCACGGCTCTGCAGCCGCTCGCCATCCGGCGGCGACGGGCTGTCGGCCTGCAGCCACGGCTCGATGCTGCGGTACTGCGCGTAGACCTGCGACAGATCGGGCACCAGGTCCTTCACCACCGGCATGTGCGGCAGCGGGGTGATGCGCACCGCGCCCTTCACCTCCTTGATCGGCTTGAGGCAGGCGAGCGTGTTGCCGCCATCGATGTTCATCGCGCAGGAACCGCAGATGCCCTCGCGGCAGGAACGTCGAAAAGTCAGCGTCGGGTCGACCTCGTTCTTGATCTTGATCAGCGCGTCCAGGACCATCGGTCCGCACGCATCGAGATCGACCTCGTAAATGTCGGTGCGCGGGTTCTGCCCGTCGTCGGGATTCCAGCGATAGATGCGGAACTCGCGCACCCGCTTCGCCCCGGCGGGCGCCTTGTAGGTCTTGCCATGGCCGATGCGGCTGTTGGCAGGCAGCGTGAAAGCGACCATTCGTTCGGTTCTTCCGTCAGTATACGCGCGCCTTGGGCGGGAACGACGACACTTCGTTGGTCAGCGTCTGCAGCTTCACCGGCCGATAGTCCAGCCGCACCTTCCCATCATCGTCGCACCAGGCCAGCGTGTGCTTCATCCAGTTCGCATCGTCGCGTTCCGGATAGTCGTCGTGCGCATGCGCGCCGCGGCTTTCCTTGCGGGCCTCGGCACCCACCATGGTGGTCATCGCGTTGCCCATCAGGTTCTGCAGCTCCAGCGCCTCCATCAGGTCGCTGTTCCAGATCAGGCTGCGGTCGGACACCGACATGTCGGACAGTCCCCGCCACACGCGCTGCATCTCCGCCACGCCCTCGGCAAGAGTCTTGCTGTTGCGGAACACCGCGGCGTGGCTCTGCATCGTGCGCTGCATGTCCAGCCGCAGGTCGGCGACGCGCGTGCCGCCCTTGGCGTGGCGCGCGCGGTCAAAACGATCCAGCGAATACTCGCCCGCCTTCGGTGGCAGCGGCGGCTGGCTGGCGTCGGGCTTGATCAGTTCGGCGGCACGCAACGCCGCGGCGCGGCCGAACACCACGATATCCAGCAGCGAGTTGCAGCCGAGGCGGTTGGCGCCGTGCACCGAGACGCAGGCGCCTTCGCCGACCGCCATCAATCCAGGCACCACCGCATCCGGATTCTCTCTCGTTGGCCGCAGCACCTCGGCGCGGTGGTTGGTCGGCACGCCGCCCATGTTGTAGTGCACCGTCGGCAGCACCGGGATCGGCTCCTTGGTCACGTCCACCCCGGCGAAAATCTTCGATGTCTCGGAGATCCCCGGCAGCCGCTCATGCAGCAGATCGGCACCGAGGTGCTCGAGATGCAGATAGATGTATTCCTTGTTCGGCCCGCAGCCGCGACCTTCGTTGATCTCGATCGTCATCGAGCGCGACACCACGTCGCGACTCGCCAGGTCTTTCGCCGACGGGGCATAGCGCTCCATGAAGCGCTCGCCTTCCGAGTTCGTCAGATAGCCGCCTTCGCCGCGCGCGCCCTCGGTAATCAGGCAGCCGGCAGGGAAGATGCCTGTGGGATGGAACTGCACGAATTCCATGTCCTGGCACGGCAGGCCGGCGCGCAGCACCATGCCGTTGCCGTCGCCGGTGCAGATATGCGCCCCGGTGCAGGACAGGAAGGTGCGGCCGTAGCCGCCGGTGGCCAGCACCACGATCTGCGCGCGGAACCGATGGATGCTGCCGTCCTCCAGGCACCACGCGGTCACGCCACGGCACACGCCTTCGTCGTCCACGATCAGGTCGAGCGCGAAGTACTCGACGAAGAACTCGACGTCGTGCTTCAGGCTCTGCTGATACAGCGTATGCAGGATGGCGTGCCCGGTGCGGTCGGCGACGGCGCAGGCGCGGCGGGCGGGCTCCTTGCCGTACTCCTTCATGTGGCCGCCGAACGGGCGCTGATAGACCTTGCCCTCCTCGGTGCGGCTGAACGGCACGCCGAAATGCTCCAGTTCGTAAACCGCCTGCACCGCCTCGCGGCACATGTATTCGATGGCATCCTGGTCGCCGAGCCAGTCCGACCCTTTCACGGTATCGTACATATGCCAGCGCCAGTCGTCCTCATCCATGTTGCCGAGCGACGCAGCGACGCCGCCCTGCGCGGCGACGGTGTGGCTGCGCGTCGGGAACACCTTGGTGATGCAGGCAGTCTTCAGTCCCGCGGCGCCTAACCCCAGCGTGGCGCGCAGCCCGGACCCGCCGGCACCCACCACCACCACGTCGTAGGTGTGGTCGACGATGTTGTAGGCGCGTGATGACGGCAGCGTAATCGCGTTCATGGAGCCCTTTCCCGTCCGATTCTTCTACAGGCCGAGCTTCAGCACCGAGACGATGCAGGCCAGCGCCAGCAGCAATGAGAGGCCCTTCACCAGCAGGATCGAACCGACCCGCAGCGCGTCGTTGTCCACATAGTCCTCGATCACCACCTGAAGCCCGAGTTGCAGGTGATGGAAGGTGGCGATCACCAGCGCGATCATCAACACGATCGTCAGCGGGCCAGCCATCCAGGCAACGACGTCGCCGCGCGTCACGCCGATCATGCGGATCATGGCGCAGAGGAACCACAGGGTCAGCGGCACCAGCGCGATCGAGCTGATGCGCTGCGCCCACCAATGTGCCGCGCCTGCCTTCGCCGAACCGAGGCCGCGCGCGCGCCCGAGCGGCGAGCGCATGATGTCGACCTGCGGCGTTCTTGATGTGCCGGCCATGCTGCGCCTCACCACACCGCGAGACCGATGACCCAGAGCAGCAGCGTCGCGACAACTGTCGCGATCACCACCGCCCAGGCGGAGCGGTCGTACCAGGGTTGCTCGAAGCCGTAGCCGGCATCCCACGCCAGATGGCGGATGCCGGCGAACAAGTGGAAGAACAGCGCCAGCGTCCAGCCGAACAGCAGCAGCAGGCCGATCGGGGTAGCGAGGAACCACTGCACCCGGGCGAAGGCGCCGTCGGACACCGCCGCGGCGACCAGCCACCAGGTCAACAGCAGGGTGCCCACGCCCAGCCCAACGCCGGTGACCCGGTGCGCGATCGACAGGGCCATGCTGATCGGCCAGCGATAGACCTGAAGGTGCGGGGAGAGCGGGCGGCGGATCAGCTTGCCGTCGGTATTGCGCGCCACCATCAGCGCGTCGCGTACGTCTCTCAACGGATCGCTCCATCCTGTCGGCCGCCCGCCTGGGCGCCAAGCCGTTGCGTTTGCTTACGCTTCCCCGGGGGGGGGGTCAACGCGGGGAGGCGGCGCTCGGCGGGCCACGGATGCACTGTGCGGACGGATCAGGGTTTGGGTACGACAGCCGCGAAACGTTGCGCCACCACCGGGTCCTGGGCGGCGTCGAGCAGCCGGCGCCAATCGTCGGGCGGGTTGCCTTGGGCAAGCATGCGGGCGAACACCGCATAGGGGTCGCTCGCGGCACCGGCCTTGCGCAGCGTGTCGCGGTCATTGACCCAGGCATAGACCACGATCCGCGATGCCGAATCGGCGCGGAAGAACAGCCGGAATCGGTTGGCGCTGAACTTGGCGCGGAACCAGTGCCGGTGCGCCGGCCCAAGCGTGTTGCCTAGCCGGAACTCGGAGGCAAGCGGATCGTGCGGCACGCGGTCGAGCATGAGATCGCGCAGCGTGGCCAGCAGCTTAACGTTGGCGTTGCCCTGCCAGCCGGCGGGGTCGGACTGCCGGGCACGCTCGGCCGAGACAATCAGCTTGTCGATCTGGTCGAGCACCAACGGGTGACCGAACAGCCGCCAGCCGTGGCGCTGCAGCACGATCCAGCTACAGCGCCACGTCACCCTCGATCGGTGAGTCGGGATCAGCCTCCACGCCTTCGGTCGCCGCCATCATACGGGCCGCCAATTCCGGCGTGAGTGCGACGAGCGCCTCCGGCCGGGCCGCGATATCGCGCTCCAGCAGGGCCAGGAACGGCGCGAGCGCGGGGTCCGCCTCTGGCTCGGTGACAGCGCGAACGATGACGGCGCCGTCCTCGACGCGGAACGCGATGCGACTACCGTAGCCGACGCCGAGCGCCTGGCGGATCGCCTTGGGCACGGTCGTCTGGCCCTTGGCGGTGATGGTGCAGACCTCTTCGATCACGGGCATGGCGGGTCTCCTGCTCGGGAGATGTAAGGTGATGTCCTTACCATTGCCAGTCCCTTAATCGTCCATCTTGCCCGAGTCACGGGCAGTGTTGGCCCGACGCCGGAAGCGATGTCGAGGGCCGTCCTCGCGGCTGGCACTCCCGGGGATAGTTACCTGTGAGGCGTCCGGAGGCTGCGACCTGACATCGGCCGCCGGGCGAAAGCGAACGATATAGTCGATATAATCGGTCATCCGGCGCAGTGGCTCCTGGTTGGCCAGGACGAAGCGGCGGAAGGGGGCAAGGCGATGGGCGGCTGCCAGGGCTTCCGCACCGCCACGCTGCAACAGCCGGTGCAGATCAGCGCCCAGCGCCTTTACTGCCGTGGTGAACAATGGCGTGTTCTTTGCGGTTTCCCATGCCGCCATTGTCGCGCCAGTGCCAACAGGCCGCCAAGATAATAGGCCGGCGTCGCCACGACCGCTGCGCCGATCAAGACGATAGACACGTTCTTGATCGAAACAATACCGAAGACCGTGCCGCGTTCAGAGTGCGGGCCTTCGCCGATCGCTTCGGCTGCCTCGGCGACGGGCGCCGCCGCCGGCGGCTCAATCACGTTGCTGTCCTGTTTCAGCGCTTCCGCTACGATCGCTACATCGTTGCGGAGCGCGCCCTGTTCTGCGCGCGTCATACGCAGCCTGTCCGCCTGCTCCTGCAGCTCACGCCCCTCGGTGGTGGCAAGGATCCGGGGCCGTGCAGCGTGCAAGGCGATTGCAGGGCAGCATGCGTGGCATCTTCCAACGTCGGGGCTAGCCGGACATCGATTTTGCGCTCCACGGCCGAGGCAGTTGTCTCCAGCCGGACGCCGCGCCCCCAGACGACGCTCCAGGCAATCTCCTGTTGCGAGGCAGAAATGGCCACGCGATAGAGTCCCAGGTCGCGGGCCAGCTCGGAAAACGCATTGTCGTTCGGAGCCAACCGAGCGGCGAGGTCGTCGGCCGCATCGCGGACCAACGGCAGCAACTGCCTGATTCGAGCGATGTGGTTGCCGTCCCCATCCAGCCCAGAGGGCGGCACGAGGCCGATCCGATTATCCGGTCCGAGGCCGAGATGCGGTCCAGGACCCTGGATCGGTATTGGTGCGACCAATGGCTCTCTGGCGGCCACGATCGCCGCGGCCCGGCTCGCCAACTCGGTATTTACCGTCGGTATGTCCTGCTCCCCCCGGCAGCGATCGCTACCTCCCGCCAGGCGATCGACCCCTGATCAGGCCGCCTGCTTCGCCAGCATCCGCTGCGCGATCAGCGTCTCGGCGATCTGCACCGCGTTCAGCGCGGCGCCCTTGCGCAAATTGTCGGCGACGCACCAGAACGACAGCCCGTGCGGCACCGTCGGGTCCTTGCGGATGCGGCTGACATACACGGCATCCTCGCCGGCACACTCCAGCGGCGTCACGTAGCCGCCGTCCTCGCGCACATCGACCACTTCCACGCCGGGCGCCTCGCGCAACGCCGCGCGTGCCTCGCCCGCGGTGACCGGCAGTTCGAACTCGACGTTCACCGCCTCGCCGTGGCCGATGAACACCGGCACGCGCACGCAGGTGGCGTGCACGGCGATGTCGGCGTCGAGGATCTTCTTCGTCTCGACCACCATCTTCCATTCCTCCTTGGTCGAGCCGTCGTCGAGGAACTTGTCGATATGCGGGATGCAGTTGAACGCAATCTCCTTGGTGAACTGCTGTGGCGGCGAGGATTCGTGCACGAACACCGACTTGGTGTGGCTGAACAGCTCGTCCATCCCCTCCTTGCCGGCGCCGGAGACCGACTGGTAGGTCGCCACCACCACGCGCTTGATCCTGAACTGGTCATGCAGCGGCTTCAGCGCCATGACCATCTGGATGGTGGAACAGTTCGGGTTGGCGATGATGTTGCGGCGGGAGAATTTCGCCAGCGCCTGCGGGTTCACCTCCGGCACCACCAGAGGGACGTCGGGCTCCATGCGGAACTGGCTGGTGTTGTCGATCACCACGCAGCCGGCGGCGGCCGCGCGCGGCGCGTGCACGGCGGAGACCGAGGCGCCGGGCGAGAACAGCGCGAGATCCCAGCCGCGGAAGTCGAAGGTCTCCAGGTTGCGCACCGTGAGCACCCGCTTCTCGCCGAACGACACCTCCGACCCGGTGGACCGGCCTGAGGCGAGGGCCGCCACCTCGTCGATGGGGAAGTTCCGCTCCGCCAGGGTCTTCAGCATCTCGCGTCCGACCGCCCCGGTGGCCCCGACGACAGCGACCCTGTAGCCCATCTGCCTCACTCCTTCATGCGGCACCCCGCCGCGCGAGGGCGCAGCGTTAGCGGCGGCGTGTCGGCGAGGCAAGCGTCCAGGCACCCACCCTGCCGATCGCCCGTTCGGCATGTAGTGTGCCGCCATGAGCTCGCACTTCGACCCCGGGCTGTTCAAGTCCGCCCTTATCATCCTGGCCGCCACGGCCGTGGTGATCCCGCTGTTCCACCGGCTGCGGCTCAGCCCGGTGCTGGGGTTCATGCTGGTCGGCGTCGCGGTGGGGCCGTTCGGGCTGGCCACCCTGGCGGACCGTCTGCCCCTGCTCGGTGCCATCACACTCAGCCGGCCCGAGACCATCGCCCCGATCGCCGAGCTCGGCATCAGCCTGCTGATGTTCATGATCGGCCTGGAGCTGTCGCTGGAACGCCTCCGCGTGATGCGCCGCCTGGTGTTCGGGCTGGGACTGCTGCAGTTCGTCCTGTGCGCCCTGGCGATCGCGGCGGTCGCGTATGCGCTGGGTGCGCCGCCTGCTGTCGCTGCTGTGTCGGGCCCGGCCCTGGCGATGTCGTCCACCGCGGTCGTCGTCCAGGTGCTGTCCCACGAGAAGCGGCTGGGCGGACCCATCGGCCGAGCCTCCCTCGGGGTGCTGCTGTTCCAGGACATCGCCGCGGTGCCAGTGCTGTTCGTGATCAGCGTGCTGGGCGCGGAGGCCTCCGCCGGGGGCGGCGACTACGCCTGGACGATCGGCCAGGCCGTCGTGGTCGTGCTCGGCCTGATCGCCGCCGGGAGGCTGGTGCTGCGTCCGCTGTTCCGCAGCGTCGCCCGCACCGGCAGCCCGGAGCTGTTCGTCGCCGCCTGCCTGCTGGTCATCCTCGCCACCGGCCTCGCCACCGCCGTGGTGGGCCTGCCGATGGAGCTGGGCTCGCTGATCGCCGGCATGCTGCTCGCCGAGACCGAATTCCGCCGCCAGATCGAGGTGACCATCGAACCGTTCAAGGGCCTGCTGCTCGGGGTGTTCCTGATCTCGGTCGGCATGAGCCTCGACCTCGGCCACATCGTCGCCGATGCCTCGCGCCTGGTCGTGGGCGGCCTGGTCCTGGTGCTGATCAAGCTCGCCATCATCGCCGCACTGGCGCGCGTCTTCGGCCTGCGCTGGCTGACCGGCTTGCAGGCCGGGCTGCTGCTCGGCCCGGGTGGGGAATTCGGCTTCGTCATCCTCGGCCTGGCCCGCACGGAACATCTGATGGAGCCGGACACCGCACGTTTCCCGCTGATCCTGGTCGCCGTGACCATGGCGTGCATCCCGCTGCTCTCGACACTTGGGAAACTGATCGCCCGCCGCACTCCCGCCCCGCCGGTGGTCGACCCAGCGCTGCTGGCGGCAATGCCCGAGGACGCCACGCCCCGCGTCATCGTCGCCGGATTCGGCCGCGTCGGCGAAACGGTCGCCTCGCTGCTGGAGGTGCACGGAGTGCCCTATGTCGCGGTCGACAGCGACCCCGACCGCGTCGCCGCCGTGCGAGCAAAGCGGCGGTCGGTGTTCTGGGGCGACATCACCCGCGTCGAGCTGCTGCGCCGCCTGCACATCGACACCGCCCGCGCCCTGGTCGTGACGATGAGCGACCATGCCGCGAGCGACCGCCTGGTCGCCACGGCGCGGGAGGCGCGCGCCGACCTGCTGATCGTCGTGCGCGCGCGCGACGCGCGCCACGCAGCGCATCTCTATGCGATCGGCGCGACCGAAGCGGTGCCGGAGACCATCGAGGCCAGCCTGCAGCTATCCGAGGCGGTGCTGGTCGATCTCGGCATCGCCATGGGGCCGGTGATCGCGACGATCCACGAGAAGCGCGCCGAGATGCAGGCCGAGATCAAGGCGATGGCACCCGGCGCCGCGGTCCGCCCGCTCGGTCGCCGCCGGCTGCGCGACATGCTGCAGCGGGGCGGATGAGGAAGCCGAGCGGCGGCGGACGGAATGCTGAACCATCATCACAGCCACAGGCCGAAGCCAATCTACGGCTTCCGGTTCTGGTCATCCGACGCCTGGGCAGGGTTCTGGGCAATCCGCAGGACGCTACCGTTGGTACGGGTGATCTCAATCACCGTCTCGAGCCGGATCAAGCGATCCTTCATGTCCCGGACCTCGTCCGCCAACCGATCGAGCTTCTGCGCAACGGATTGTATGCGCTCATCGATCAGAATGACCGATTTGATGGCGGCGATCGCCTCCCCGTACAGGCTCATCCCCGGCTTTTCGCCAGGTCGGTCAGCGTATCGTCCAGCTTTCGCTCAGCCTGGTCCAATTGCCGCAAGGTCTCCCCGTGGGTGGCGGCGAGTACCCGTAGCAGCCCCCTGAGCTCGTCGGCCTCCTTCTGGGTCTGCTCGTCGTAGGCTTCGACAGCGCGCCGGATGAGCTCTCCGGCGGAGATTGAACCGGCACTCGCTGCCTTGGCGTCCAGCGCGGCCTTCTCAGCAGGGGACATAAGAACGACCACACGTTCGGTCGAAGCCATGATGCACTCTCCTCGGAGATGCACATGATAATGGGCATGAACATAACGGGGCTCAACCCTCGGGGCGTATACGGTCCTCGATTGGGCGTCCCAACACCTCCGCCAACCCTACGCGCTGGTGCCCATGCCGCCCGACCGTCGTCTCTGCCGCGGCCAACGCATCCAGCACCGCCTCCTGCGTCGCCTCGGCCGCCGCCTGGAACAGCCGGTCGATCCGCGCCTCTGCCAGCACTCGGTGCTCGATCAGGTCCTGGTCGGGTGCATGGGGCATCCGGTTGGCGGTGGTGAAAGCGAGCGCGATGTCGCCGCTGCCATTGGCCCAGAACGAGCCACACCACGCCAACCCGACGCCGGCGCGCCGCGCCACCCGGCCAAGCTGGCGATGATCCAGTGGCAGGTCCGTGCCGAGGATCACGATGCACGACCCTGCCTCCGCCGACGGAGCCTGCCCCGGATCGACCCGCAGTCCGTCCGGCAGCCGCAGGTCTCCGGCGCGGCCGAAATTCGCCAGCACCAGCACGCCCAGGTGATACGTCTCCCCGTCCAGCCGCAGCCGGCGCGAGGCGCTGCCGATGCCGCCCTTCAGCCCAAAGCAGCTCATCCCGGTGCCGGCGCCCACCGCGCCGACCTCGAATTCCTCCCCCGCCGCCACGATCGCCGCCTCGGCGTGCGCCTCGGTCACCGCCATCGCCTGGATGTCGTTGAGGTAGCCGTCGTTGCACTCCAGCACGACCGGGTTGACCGTCGAGGTTTGCCGGCCGATCTCCGGATCGGCCGCGATCGCCCGCCGGATCAGCGTCGCCGCGCACACGCCGACCCCGAACGTGTTGGTCAGCAGGATCGGCGTCTCCAGCGTGCCGAGTTCGTTCACCTGCACCAGCCCGACGCTCTTGCCGAAGCCGTTCAGCACCACCGAAGCCGCCACCGGCTTGTCGCGGAACAGATCGCCGTCATGCGGCAGCACCGCGGTGACGCCGGTGCACACGTCGCCTTCGATCAGCGTCGCGTGCCCGACCGTCACGCCCGGCACATCGGCAATGCTGTTGCGCGCCCCAGGCGGCAGCGAGCCGCAGGCCAGGTCGAGGTCGCGTGCGCGCATGGTGTCCTCCTGCCGCGATCTCTAGCCGACAACGCGAAATCGTCCTAATCCCACGCAGCGCTATCCCAAGGGAGGCTGACATGCGGGAAATCGGGCATTTCATCGGCGGCAAGCCGGTTGCCGGCACCAGCGGCAAGTTCGGTGACGTGTTCAATCCCGCTGCGGGCGAGGTCACCGCCCGTGTGGCACTCGCCGACGCCGCGGAAGTGAACCAGGCCGCCACCGCCGCCGCCGCCGCCTGGCCGGCCTGGGCCGCCACCCCGCCGCTGCGCCGCGCCCGCGTCATGTTCAAGCTGAGGGAGCTGCTGGAGCGCGACCGCAAGGAGTTCTCCGCGATCATCACCGCCGAACACGGCAAGGTCCTGTCGGACGCCGACGGCGAGGTGCAGCGCGGCCTGGAAGTGGTCGAGTTCGCCTGCGGCATTCCGCATCTGCTGAAGGGCGAGTTCACCGAGGCCGTCGGCACCGGCGTCGACGCCTGGTCGATCCGTCAGCCGCTCGGCGTGGTCGCCGGCATCACGCCGTTCAATTTTCCCCTCATGGTTCCGCTATGGATGATCCCGGTCGCCATCGCCTGCGGCAACTGCTTCATCCTGAAGCCGTCGGAGAAGGACCCCTCGGCCAGCCTGAAGCTCGCCGCGTTGCTGGCCGAGGCCGGCGTGCCGGATGGCGTGTTCTCCGTCGTGCAGGGCGCGCGCGAGGCGGTCGAGGCGATCCTGGCGCATCCCGACATCGCCGCGATCAGCTTCGTCGGCTCCACCGCAATCGCCGAGACGATCTATCGAGGCGGCGCCGCGCACGGCAAGCGCGTGCAGGCGCTGGGCGGGGCGAAGAACCACCTGGTGGTGATGCCCGATGCCGACATCGACGATGCGGTGGACGCGCTGATGGGTTCTGCCTATGGCGCGGCCGGCGAACGCTGCATGGCGGTGTCCATCGCGGTCGCGGTGGGTTCGGCCGGCGACCGGCTGATGCAGAAGCTCGAGCCACGGGTGCGCGCGCTGAAAATCGGCCCCGGCACCGATCCCGACGCCGAGATGGGCCCGCTGGTCACGCGCGAACATCGGGAAAAGGTGCAGGGCTACATCGACCTCGGCGTGAAGGAGGGCGCCAAGCTGGTGGTGGACGGCCGCGGCCTGTCATTGCAGGGCTACGAGAACGGCTACTTCCTCGGCGGCTCGCTGTTCGACAATGTCAGCACCGACATGCGTATCTACAAGGACGAGATCTTCGGCCCGGTGCTCGGCGTCGTGCGCACCCCTGACCTCGCCGGCGCGGTGCGCATGGTGAACGCGCACGAATACGGCAACGGCGTCGCGATCTTCACCTCCGATGGCGGCGCCGCGCGCGACTTCGCCGCTGGCATCAACATCGGCATGGTCGGCGTGAACGTGCCGATCCCGGTGCCGATGGCGTTCCATAGCTTCGGCGGCTGGAAGCACTCGCTGTTCGGCGACCATCACATCTATGGCCCGGAAGGCGTGCGCTTCTATACGCGCTACAAGGCGGTGACGCAGCGCTGGCCGACGGGGGCACGGCGCGGCGCCGAATACGTGATGCCGACCCTGGGGCGGTGAAGGCCGGCCTCGGAGCAATCAATCAAGAAAGCAGATTCACCGCAGAGGCGCCGAGGCGCCGAGAAGGGAGGGTGGGGCGCTTCGCGCAAAGCGCGCAAAAGTCCTCCTCTGCGCCTCGGCGCCTCTGCGGTGAATCTGCTTCCTTTGGCAGCGGCCCTATAAGGCGTCCAGATCGCTCAGATCGTCCGGCACCGCCAGTGCCTTCAGGCGCGGGATGTCGTGCAGGATGACGCGCGACCCATGGGTCTCCACGCCATACGCGCGCAGTGACGCGAAGGCGCGTGACAGGTTCTCCTGCCGGCAGCCGAGCCGGGCCGCCAGCAATCCCTTGTCGAACGGCAGGCGGAAGTCGGCACTCGTGGCCTCGCCGTCCTTCACCCGCGCGAGCAGGTAGCAGCCGAGCCGCTGTGCCGCGGTGCGCAGCTTCAGGTCGCGAACCTGTCGCACCATGGTGCGGAACTCGCGCGACACGGAGCGCAGCAGCGTGTTCGCGAGCGACGGCTCGCTTTCCACCAGGCGCAGCAACGAAGCGGCGTCGATCGCCAGCAACCGGGACCGCGTGACCGTGCGCGCCGTCATCAGATAGGGCAGCTCGGCCAGCACCGAGGCCAGGACGAAATGCCCGACCGGGTGCACGACCTCGACCAGGGCCGTGGTGCCGTCGGCCGCCGTGCTGGTCAGCACCACCTGGCCTTCCAGCAGGATGTGCAGGAATTCCGGCATGGCTCCCTGATGAGACAGCACGTCGTCTTGCTCGGCTGTCATCAGTTCGCTGATGGCTTCGATCTGCTTGCGCAGCGGCGCATCCAGCCGCTCGAACAGCGGCACGGTTCCGACCAGATCGACGGCTGCTTCCATGACACTTCCCCCGCGGCTGGTGGCGATTTTATCGATGTCCCGCCTAGCCGGCGAAACAAATGTCCCGATTTCGCCCGCTCGGCAATTTGTGGCCATTGCCAAGCCGGGCACCTGTGGACCTGACGACACGCCGGCCTTCGGCAACCTGGCCCAGGATCAGGATCAGGACCAGGAACGGGCCGGGAAAGGTGCGCAGCTTCTACAACCCGGAGTCGGCCACCGACGGCGATCAGGCTCGCGACGCGCCATTATCCCCTGAGGCGGCATGAACGGGCACACCAAATAGCCCTCGTGCCGATGCCGACTGTACCGTCCAATCCAGCAGAGCGTAGGGCGGAAAAGCGCAGCGCATTCCGCCGCTTGCACGGCAGCGTTGTGCCACCGCATCGGCTGGTCCGACACCATCGCTGCGGCGGCCTGGGCGTGACCTGCCGGCCGTGCATCGATCTGAGGACAAACTCGGCCGATCGTCTGGGTTGCAGACGAGATCGTGCGTCCCCGGGTTGAATTCGTGCGTGCGTGAGTTCCGGGGTTGGCGGAACGCGCTGCGCTTTTCCGCCCTACGCTTGCTGCCCGCCACGCGATCTATTCCGTGGCAGCATGTATCAGGCTCTTCGTGAGCATCGTCCGGTCCAGCAGCGTCGCCAGCTCCGCCTCGTGCTCGCACTCGGGCATCAGCCGGCACAGCGTCGCGTCCCGCGCGGTGGCCGGGTGGAAGTAGACCTCGCTCACCCCCTCGGGCAGCTCCGCCAGCAGGCAGCGCACGTGGTCCGGCGTCATATGCCCGCTCCACGCCAACCCGAAGCAATGATCGGTGGTCGCCAGTCCCGCCGCGCGCGCCTGCCGCCGCAGCAGCCTTGTCCAGTGATACAGTGCATGGCCGCCCAGCCCGACCCGCGTGCCGCAACGCGCGAGAACCGCGGGCGGCTCGGCCGGCACACGCACCGCCCGCAGGCCGAACTCGCGGCCAATGTCGATCATCAGCCGGCCGACCGTCGGATGCAGGTGCATGTGCTTGTGCGCATCGGCATGGTCGAGCGTCAGCCCGGTGGCGGCGAACGCGGCGAACTGCGCGCGGATTTCCGCGGCGAGCTGCCGGCGGACGCGCTGGCGGAACCAGTAGTTCACGCCGAGGCGGAGCTGGTCGGACGGGAACCGCCCTTCTGCATCCACCAGATCGGGAATTGCCGCCGCCGGCAGGACGGCCGGGCCTTCGATCACCACCAGATGCAAACCGACCCGCAGCGACGGCAGCGCCCGCGCCCGTCGCACGGCATCCGCGGCGGCCGAGCCGGCGACCATCAGGCTCGCGGCATTCAGGATGCCGTCGCGATGCGCCCGTTCGACCGCCTCGTTGACCGATTCCGACAAGCCGAAATCATCGGCGGTGAAGACGACGCGTTTCACCCCTCCCCCCAACCCCCCTCCCGCAAGGGGAGGGGGAGTGCTGAAAGTTCTCCCCCTCCCCTTGCGGGAGGGGGTTGGGGGGAGGGGCCTATTCACGGTGCCGCGCGGGCGCGGTTCAGTTTCAGCAGGCGGCTGAGGATTTCGTCGTCGGACAGATCGGCTGGCCAGCCATAGGCGGCGGCGACGGCTTCATCGAGCGCGCGATGCAGGTTGTCGAGCCACACGCCCTCGGGCGTGCCGCGCATGTTGTAGAGGTTGGTCAGCGTGCGGGTCTTCAGGAGGGCGGCGGCCTTCGGGTTGCGCGGCACGGTGCGGTCCGGGAAGCCGGGCACGACTTCGGGCACGCGTTCAACCAGGTCGGGCGGGTTCAGCCAGGCGTCGCGTTTTTCCACCAGCTCGCGCGCGGCGGCGGCGATGACCTGGGCGTGTGGGCTGTCAGCGTAGGACGGAGCAGGGAGGTTGGGGGTGAGGTCTTCGGGGAAGGGGAAGGTCTCGAATGTCGTCGACGGCGTGTACCGCGGGCGGTCCTCGAGGGAGGAGCCTAATCGCAGCGCCCACATTTCATGAAATCGGCTGTGCAAGACGCCTAGCGTCGTGTCGTCATCCCGCGCGATTACGATCAGATTCTTGTCAGGGCAGACACTGCCGGGCGCCCAGGCGAAGATCCGATGCTTCGATACTTCCGGCGTCACGATGAATCGGGCCAACCCCGATAGCGCCGCCCGCATAACGGGTCTCGGCCACTGAAACAACCACCAGCAACGGTTCGTACGCTCCTCGCGCTTGCCGACTCGTGTTGGCTTTACGTGTTGTGCCGCCTGCTCGGTCAGTGCCTGTCGCGTCCGCGCCGGACGCAACTGCTCCGGGTCCGAGAACACGTTCTTCGACAGACGCAGCCGCAGCGGATTGGCCAGTTCGGCCAGCGGAATCTCGTGCGTCTCGGTAACCGCGTTGGTGAAGTTGGTGCGGATCACGATGCGCGCGATGTCGGACACCACCAGCAGCGGCGGGTTGCCGAGCGGCCCGCCATAGAGCAGCAACTGGCGATAGGCGGCGTTCAGGTCGCCGCGCTTCTTCTTGTATTCCCAGGCGAAGCGGTTGCGCCGCCACACATCGGCCCAGCCGTCCTCGCCGGTGAATTTCGTGGCGCCCTTCTCGAACGCGTAGTCCTCGCCGGTGGGATCGGAGTTGGGCGTCGGTTCGTCCAGCAGGCGGCACAGGTCGATGAAATGCTCCTGGCACGCCGCGCGCTCGTTGCGCGTGCTGGCCTGCCATTTCGCGATGAACTCCGCTGGCGTCATGGGCGAAGGCTACGGGCGGGGAGCGATTCCGGAAAGGCGATGCCGTTCCCTATTGTAGCCCCGCCGTCCGATACGCCGACTGCAGCGGCGCGGCGAAGCCGATGCTGTCAAGCCGGAGCTCGCCGTCTCCGCCGACGCTCTCCGACTGTTCCGGCCACGAACCGTCGGGCCGCCGCTTGAGTATCTCCGCGGCAACCGCTGTCGAGCGCAGGATCACAATCTCCGCCACCGAAGGGATCGTCGTATAGGCCCAGATATTCGCCCGGGTCTCAGCCTCGTTGGACGGGGACAGGATCTCGACCAGGGCGACGGGCTCCGGCAGCATTCTCGCGCCCGTGGGCGGCGAGCAGGTGATGCCGATATCGGGAATCAGGCAGTTCTCCGCGGAGCGGACGCGGGGGATGACACCGGGTGCGACGACAACCCGACACTGGCTGCCTCGGGCCCTCAGATGCGCGGTAAGCAGGTAGGTCAGTTCCGATTGGATCGAGCCATGGGCGTCGGAGGCAGGCGCCATCATCTCCGGCTCGCCGTCCCGCAACTGCCAGAGCGCACCGGTGCGGTCTCCCGCGTCCCAGTCCAGGAACTCGGCGACGGTCATATGGCGCGACGGCATCTTCAGGGTAGTGGCCATGCCAGGGAGAATGCTCGCTCAGCCTGTCGGCGGCAAGCGAACTTGCCAGTGCCGAAGCAACATCGCAGTGGGGCACCCGACCGGCGCTCATTGTCCCGTGAAACGCCAAGTGCCGGCCAACGCTTTGAACCTGACAGGTCGGTAAAGGGGAAACGAGCCAGGACGATGGCTCCGAACTCGAACACTCAGTCGTTACGATCGGTAAGGTCGGCATCGGAATAAAGGTCCGGTTCATCGGCCAGGGTTGCGAATGCGCCGCCGGCCTGCGCCAGAGCGGCCATCGGGAGATCCGACTCGTCGACGACCTCGACGATGGCAAGCACGCGAGCGGCGACGCCACGACGCAGCAGTTCGTCCGATAGGCGGCCGGCTTCCGTTTCAACTGTCATTCTCTGCATTGCACAACCCTCTGCC
>JBGPND010000104.1:0-16532 GCA_041487355.1 Acetobacteraceae bacterium
CGCAGCAATGCCGGGCGGTGCGCTCGATTGCCATGCCACGCCAAACACCACGGCTTGCGGACCAGGGGGGAATTGACCAGCCTCTCCGCACGACAAGAACCGGGGGAAACATGCGCACGACAATCGGCGCCGTACTGCTGACCGCGACACTACTGTCCGGCACGGATGCACACGCACAGAAGCACGGTGGCGTGCTGACGATCGAACACATGGACAACCCGCCCAGTCCGTCGATCCAGGAAGAGGCGACGGCGTCCGTCGTGATCCCCTTCATGCCGCTGTTCAACAACCTGGTCATCTACGACCAGCACGTCGCGCAGAACAGCCTGAGCACGATCGTGCCCGAGCTCGCCACGCACTGGACGTGGAACGCGGCGATGACCGAACTGACCTTCACCCTGCGCGACGGCGTGAAGTGGCACGACGGCAAGCCGTTCACCTCGGCTGATGTGAAATGCACCTGGGACATGATCTCCGGCCTGGAGAAAGGGAAGATTCGGAAAAGCCCGCGCCAGGCCTGGTTCAGCAACCTGGAAAGCATCACGGTCAACGGCGAGCACGAGGTGACGTTCCATCTGAAACGGCCGCAGCCGTCGCTGCTGGCATTGCTCGCCGCCGGCTGGTCGCCGGTCTATCCGTGCCACGTGTCGTCCGCGTCCATGCGCACCAAGCCGATCGGCACGGGGCCGTTCAAATTCGTGGAATTCCGCCAGAACGAGATCATCCGCATGACGCGCAATCCCGATTACTGGAAGCCGGGACTGCCGTATCTCGACGGCATCGAGTACCGCATCATCGCCAGCCGTGCCACGCGCATGCTGGCGTTCATCGCCGGCAAGTTCGACATGGCGTATCCGACCGACGTGTCGGTGCCGCTGCTGAAGGACATCCGTTCGCAGGCACCACAGGCGCAGTGCGTCATGCGGCCGACCGCGGTCAGCACCAACCTGATCATCAACCGCGACGCCCCGCCGTTCGACAATCCCGACATCCGCGCCGCGCTGGGGCTGACGCTGGACCGCAAGGCGTTCATCACGCTGCTGACCGAGGGCGAGGCGCGCATCGGCGCCTCGATGCTGCCGCCGCCCGAGGGCGTGTGGGGCATGCCGCGGGAGATGCTGGAGACGCTGCCCGGCTACGATCCCGACATCGCCAAGAACCGCGAGGCGGCGCGGGCGCTGATGCGCAAGGCGGGCTACGGGCCTGACAAGCATTTGCAGACCAAAGTGTTCACCCGCGACATCGCGACGTTCCGCGATCCCGCGGTGATCCTGATCGACCAACTTCGGGAGATCTATATCGACGGCGAACTCGATGTCGCGGACACCACCGTCTACTACAACCGGGTGTTCAAGAAGGATTACAGCGTCGGGCTGAACCTGACCGGCAACTCGGTCGACGATCCCGACCAGAATTTCTACGAGAACTATGCCTGCGGGTCGCTGCGCAACTACACCAACTACTGCAATGCGGAGCTGCAGAAGCTGTACGACCGGCAGTCGATCGAGACGGATGTAGAGAAGCGCAAGACGATGGTCTGGGACATCGAGCGCAAGCTGGTGGAGGACGTGGCGCGGCCGATCATCATGCACAACAAGGCCGCGGCGTGCTGGCAGCCCTACGTGAAGAACGTCTCGATCATGGTGAACAGCATCTACAACGGCTGGCGCTTCGAGGACATCTGGCTGGACAAGTAGTCGCCCCCGCTGTCTTTGCGTGGCGCAACGCGACGCGGCAATCTCGTGGGGATCCGCCCCACCCCACGAGATTGCCGCGTCGCTATGCTCCTCGCAATGACATACAGCCGAACTACTCCCGCATCGCCCGCGTGCGCTTGCCGGCGGGGCGGTCCCAGCAACGGTGCAGCCATTCGTGCACCTGCGGCCACTTGGCGAGATCGAACGACAGCGCGCGATACATTGCCGCGGCCACGTTCAGGTCCGCCACAGTGAACTCATTCCCGGCGAGCCATTGCAACTGCTTCAACCCGGTCTCCAGCACATCCAGCGCCGGCGCGATCTCGTCCCAGGCGGCCTTGGCGGCGGCAGGGTTGCGCTGCGCCTCCGGCAGCGCGAAGGCGTTGTTGGCGTATGTCGTCAACTGGCGGTCCAGCCGATCGGTCTCCCAGAAGCTCCACTGCCAGGCGCGGGCTTCGTTCTTTGCATCGGACGGATAGAGCTTGCCGTGCTTCTTCGCGAGGTAGAGGTTGATCGCCATCGATTCCGACAGCACGAAGCCGTCATCGTCGATGGTCGGCACGCGACCATTGGGGTTCAGCGCCAGGTATTCCGGCGTGCGGGTGCCGGGCGACCGCGGGGCAAGGTCGATGTGCTCGTATTTCAGGCCGAGTTCCTCGGCCATCCAGAGCGTACGGACGCCGCGCGAGCGGGCCGAACCATAGATACGGAGCATGCGTTTCCTCCTGGAACTTGTTTGGCCCGGCAGTGTGCTATGAAGCGTGCGGATGCGGAAGAGACAAGAGAAGGGCACCGACATGACCGAGGCAAGACCGGTTCTGGCTGTGACGATGGGCGATCCCGCCGGCATCGGGCCGGAGATCGCGGTGCGCGCAATGCTCTCGCCGGAGGTGCGGGAGGTCTCCCGCAGTTTCCTGATCGGCGACGCGCGGGTGTTCGAGCGTGCGCTGGCGGTGTGCGGCCTGTCGGCTTCGCTCAACCGCATCGCCGGGCCGGAGGAGATCGCCGATCGCCCCGGCGTAATCGATGTGCTGCACCAGCAGACCGTGGATCCCGATGTGCTGCGGATCGGCAAGGTGCAGGCGCTGGGCGGCGAGGCGGCGTATGCGGCGATCCGCACCTCGATCGAACTGGCGATCGCCGGCCGCGTCGCCGGCGTGGCGACCACGCCGATCAACAAGGAATCGCTGAAGGCGGCGAAGATCCCGTTCATCGGCCACACCGAGATGTTCGCCGACCAGACCGGTGCGCGCGAGGAAATGACGATGTTCACCATCAGCGGGCTGAAGATCTTCTTCCTGACCCGCCATGTTTCGCTGATGGAGGCGTGCCGCCTGATCACTCGTGAACGCACGTTGAAGGGCATCGAGAACAGCATGAAGGCGCTGGGCCAGCTTGGCATCGAGACGCCGCATCTCGCGGTTGCCGCGCTCAATCCGCATGGCGGCGAGGACGGGCTGTTCGGCCGCGAGGAGATCGAGGCGATCAAGCCGGCGATCGAAGCGGCGCGGGCGCGCGGGATGCGGGTGAGCGGGCCGGTGCCGGCGGATTCGGTGTTCCACATGGCGCGCATCGGCCGCTACGACGCGGTGCTGTCGCTGTATCACGACCAGGGCCACATCGCGGCGAAGATGATGGATTTCGAGAAGACGGTCAGCGTGACACTCGGATTGCCGATCCTGCGCACCAGCGTCGATCACGGCACCGCGTTCGACATCGCCGGCACCGGCAAGGCAAGCGCTGTCAGCATGATCGAGGCGATCAAGGTGGCCGCCGAATACGCGGTGCGCGGCGTGCGGCTGGGAGACACGGTGGCGGTGGCGGCGGAGTAACGAAGGGCGCGAAGTCTTCCGAAGACTTCGTCTCTCTCACTCGGCGGCCGGCCTCTCGCAGGCAGCTCTGGCGAGCTTCGCGCTGCGTTCGCTCACGTCGAGCACCTCGATGCCGACCACGTTTCCGGCGGCATCGAAATCGAGCAGGATGCCGGGTGCGACCTCCTCGCTCCCGGTCGACTTCGTGCCTTCGGGACCGAACCACATGAACATGGCGTTCGCGTCGGGATCATAGCTGGTCCTGATCATCGCCCTTATACCAACCGCCCGAATCAATGACCCTTGGTCAGCGCTCGCTTTTCCCGTCATGGCCGGGCTTGTCCCGGCCATGACGGCGAGGGAGCGGCGACAAGTGTCAGCAGCAACGGCGGTTGGTATTACACCAGAAGCCCAAAGACTTGGCGTGTCGGCATTTGCTCTCACACGTCATGCCGGTGCTTGGCACCGGCATCCACGACTTTGCCGCCACACAGAAAGACGTGGGTGCCGAGCCTGCGCCCGGCATGACGACGAACAGGAAGCCTGCTTGCAACATGAGGCAATAGTCGGGAGCGTTGTATGATTTATTCCACATGGCCCCGCCGGACTGCCGCATATTATCCGCCGCGCCGCACCAGCGGCGCCGGGATGCTTTCGATCATCACGTTGATGCAGGCGGGCTTGCCTGACGCGAGCGAACGTTCGATTGCGCCTGGCAGATCGTCGGCGTTCTGCACCAGTTCTCCGTGCCCACCCAGCGCCGCGACGACGAGGTCGTAGCGCGTCGGCAGCAGCTCGCAGCCGAAGGTGCGGTTGGGGCCGTAGTCGCGGACCTGGAGGTTGTATTCGGCGTTCCAGCGCGAATCGGTGCCGACCACCGCAACGAACGGCAGGTTGCAGCGCACCGCGGTCTCGAATTCCGCCATGTGGAAGCCGAAGGTTCCGTCGCCCAGCACGGCGAACACCGGCGCCGCTCTTTCGATCACGCATGCCGCGCCTGCCATCGGCAGCGATGAGCCGATCGAGCCGCCGACGCCGTTGATCATGCGCCGGGGCACCACCGGCAGCACGCTCTGCCCCCATTGCGCGAACTCGCCGCCGTCGCAGATGAGCACCGTGTCGGCGTGCTTTTCCACATAGGGCTTGAGCGCGCGGAACACCTCGATCGGATGCAGCTTGCCCGGTGTCCGCGAGGCGAGCGTCGCCCAGGCCGCCGGCCGGTCGGTGAAATGCGAGCGCACCTCGCCAAGCCATGCGGCGCTCGACAGAAGCTTCCCCGCGGCGCGGCGGATCAGCGTCTCGCCGGCCGGGCGTGTATCGGCGACGCAGCCGAAGGCGACGCGCTCGCCCTTCTCCCGGATCGCCCGGTCGACCAGCGCCGCCTCGGGGTCGATGACGATCCAGCGGCAGGCGGCATCGATCGCCGGCGGTTCGCCGAATTTCAGCGTGAAGTCGAGCGCCTTGCCGAGCAGGATGATCAGGTCGGCGCGGCGGATCGCATCGGCGAAGGCGCCGAGCGTGGCGTCGTTGAAGCCGCGCGGGCTTTCCATGATGGCGGTCGGAATCTGCGTCGCGGCTTCGAGGCGCGCGAGCAGATCGCGCCCGGAACGGTTGGCGAGCGCCGGCCCGGCGAGCAGGAATGGTCGTTGCGCCGTGGCGATGATGCCCAGGATGGCGTCGGCTGCCGGTTCGGCGAGTTCGACGGGCGAAGCGGTGAATGCGCTTGGCTGGGGCCACACGATGTCATCGGCCGGGACGGTCGCATCGAGCAGATCGGATGGCAGGCTGAGATGCACGGGGCCGGGACGGCCGGATCGTGCGATCCTGATCGCCTTGGCCACCTCGGCGCCGAGCGTCTCGGTTGCAGTGGCCGTCCATGATGCTTTCGCGGCGGGTGCCGCCATCTCGGCCTGGCGCAATTCCTGGAAGCCGCCGCGGCCGAGCTGCGAGGTCTCGGTGTGGCCCGACAGCAGCACCAGCGGCGATTCCTGGCCGAGTGCGGTGATCAGCGCGGCGGCGGCGTTGGCGTGGCCCGGGCCGCCGGTGACCATGGCGATCCCCGGTTCTCCGGTGAGCCGGCCCCAGGCGTCGGCCATGTGCACCGCGGCCGCCTCATGGCGCGTGTGCACGAGCGTGTGCCTGGTGTCGATCGCCGCGTCGAACAGCGACATGATGTGGTTGCCGGACAGCGTGAAGATCGTGTTGTGCCCGGCGCGTTCCAGCGTGCGCATCACGATGTCGGCGCCGCGGAGTGGTGTGCTAGTCATGGATATCAGTTCTTCCTTGCAGTTCGCGCCGGGCGCTGCCGTGATTGTGCGCGGCGGTGCCGTCCGGCTCAACCCTTGCCCTCTATGTGGATGAAGCAGCCGCGTAGGGCGGGTTAGCCGAAGGCGTAACCCGCCACTCAACACGGAATTGGCGGATTACGCTGCGCTCATCCGCCCTACTGCTACTGCTATCCAATCCGTTGCAGCGCTGCCTCCAGCCGCGCGATATCGGCTTGCGCGGTGGCCAGGCGCTCGCGGTTCTCTTCCACCACCTCTTCCGGCGCGCGGCGAACGAAATCGGCGTTGTCCAGCTTCTGCGCGATCTTGCGCGCCTCGCCGGCCGTTTTGTCGCGCTCCTTGGCAAGGCGTGTGCGCTCCGCATCGATGTCGATGACGTCGGCGAGCGGCAGGATCACGGTCGCTTCACCGAGCACCAGTTGTGCCGAACCCTTCGGCATCTCGCCCGCCAGCGGCTTCAGCTCCGACGCGCGAGCGAGGCGACGGATCGCTTCCATCCAGCGCTGGCCGCGTGCCAGTGTTTCCGCCGCGGCATCGCGCAGCAGGATCGGTGTCCGCGTGCCCGGCGGCACGTTCATCTCGGTGCGCACGGAGCGCACTTCGGAGATCAGCCGCACCACCCAGTCGAGTTCGTCGCGCGCCGCCGCCGCGTCCGGCACGCGCGCCGGCTCCGGCCACGCGGTGCGGATCAGGCTGTAAGCCTCGCCGTAGCCGAAGCGGTCCCATAGCTCCTCGGTGACGAACGGCATCGCCGGATGCAACAGGCGCAGGATGTTGCCGAGCACATAGGCAGCGGTACCGCGCACTTCGCGGGCGGCCGGAGCATCGCTTTCGGCCAGCACCGGCTTGGCGAATTCCACGAACCAGTCGCAGAACGTATCCCAGGTGAAGCGGTAGCAGGCGGCGGCATATTCGTCGAAGCGGTATGCCTCGAGTGCCGCGCCGGCTTCCTCGATCGCGCGATTCATCGCATCCAGGATCCAGCGCGTCAGCGGCAGGCTCGCACGCGACGGATCGAATGAAGCATCCGGACGGATCGCGTTCATCTCGCAGAACCGCGCGGCATTCCACAGTTTCGTGACAAAACGTCGAAAACTCTCGACGCGCGCGGCGCCGAGCTTCACGTCGCGCCCCGGGCCGGTCAGCGCGCAGATGGTGAAGCGCAGCGCATCGGCGCCGTAGCGGTCGATCAGCTCGAGCGGGTCGATGATGTTGCCCTTCGACTTCGACATCTTCTGGCCGCGCTCGTCGCGCACCAGGCCGTGGATATAGACCGTGCGAAACGGCACCTCGCCCAGGAAGTGGATGCCCTGCATCATCATCCGCGCGACCCAGAAGAAGATGATGTCGAAGCCGGTGACCAGCACGTCGCCTGGATAATAGCGTGCCAGCTCCTTGGTCTTTTCCGGCCAGCCGAGCGTGGAGAACGGCCACAGCCCCGAGCTGAACCAGGTGTCCAGCACGTCCTCGTCCTGCGTCAGCAGTACATCGGTACCGAAATGCTTGCGCGCTGCTGCCTTTGCCTCCTCCTCGGTCTCGGCGACGAACTCGTTTCCCTCGGAGCTGTACCAACAGGGAATTTGGTGACCCCACCAGAGCTGGCGTGAGATGCACCAGGGCTGGATTTCGCGCATCCAGGCGAAGAACGTGTTCTCCCACTGCTTCGGCACGAACACGGTCCTGCCGGTCTCCACCGCCTCGATCGCCGGCTTCGCCAGCACCTCGGCGTTGCAGTACCACTGAGTCGTCAGCAGCGGCTCGATCGGCACGCCACTGCGGTCGCCGTGTGGCACCTGATGCGTATGCGGCTCGGTCTTCTCCAGCAGGCCAAGCCTCTCGAGTTCGGCAACGATTGCCTTACGCGCCTCGAAACGATCCTTCCCTTCGAGCGAGCTGACGAATGACGGTTGGCCAAAGTGCCGGAAAGGAAACCTCGCGCGCGCGTCTGCGAGCGCTTGTTCGAAATCGTCATCACCGCTGACATTAATCGACCAATACGGTTTGATTTCGGCAAGACTGACTCTCGCCGTACGGTCAAGTACCGACGGCATTGGCAAGTCTTGGCGCTGGCCCACAACGAAGTCGTTGAAGTCGTGCGCCGGCGTGATCTTCACCGCGCCGGTGCCCTTCTCCGGATCGGAATAATCGTCGGCAATGATCCGAATCGGCCATCCCACCAAGGGTAGGATCGCATACTTGCCGACCAGGTCTCGATAGCGCGCATCATCGGGATGCACGGCCACCGCGGTGTCGCCCAGCATCGTCTCCGGCCGCGTCGTCGCCACGGTGATGAACCTGCCTGGCTCGCCCGCGACCGGATATCGGATATACCAGAGACTCCCCTTGATCTCGTGGTTCTCCACTTCGAGGTCGGAGATCGCGGTCTGCAGCTTGGGATCCCAGTTGACCAGCCGCTTGTCGCGATAGATCAGCCTCCGACCACTCTCGTCCTTTGTATTGTACAGTTCGACGAACACCTTGCGCACCGCCGCCGACAGCCCGTCGTCCATGGTGAAGCGCTCGCGCGGCCAATCCAGCGACGCCCCGAGCCGGCGCAACTGGCGGGTGATCGTGCCGCCGGATTCCGCCTTCCACTGCCAGACGCGCTCGATGAACTTCTCCCGCCCCATATCGCGGCGATCCACGCCCTGCTCCGCCAGCAGCCGTTCCACCACCATCTGCGTCGCGATCCCCGCATGGTCGGTGCCGGGCTGCCACAGCACGTCGCGCCCCTGCATGCGGCGCCAGCGGATCAGCGTGTCCTGCACGGTGAAGGTCAGCGCATGGCCCATGTGCAGGCTGCCGGTGACGTTCGGCGGCGGGATCATGATGGTGAAGGGCTGGGCGTTGGCGTCCGGATCGCAGGCGAACGCCCCTGCCCGCTCCCAGCCTTCATACAGGCGGGACTCGATCTCCGACGGATTGTAGGTCTTGTCCAGCATCACACAGCCTCGGTTTGCGGCCCCACGCGGATGCCGCAGGAGGCCGGCTATGGCAATACGGTCAGGGTGATGCGCGGCCTACCACGCGCTCGATCTCGGCGCGAACCAGACGCTCGACCATTGGCGGCAGGTTTGCGTCAAGCCACGTCTTGAGCAGGGGCCGCAGCTCCTCGCGCACGATTTCTTCGATGGTGGGGCCACCGCTGTACACCTGCATGGTTCGCTCCGCCGCGAGAGTACGGACCAGACTGCCGACCGAGGAAGCCGCGGCGGCGGCGGCCTCCGGTGCCACCAGGCCTTGCGGCACGATCACGGCCGCCGCAGGCGCCATCGACGGGACCCGCACCGGCGCCGTCTGGGGCGCGGAAACGACGCTCTCTGGCGGTTCCGGCACCATCATGGCGGGATCCAGCACCAGGACTCCACCGCTGGCGGCCTGGTCCTCGGGCGGCGCGGTCTGCGAGGCCGGCGCGGCCTGCGCCGTCACCTCGTCCTCGCTCAGGATGCGCCGGATCGAGGCGAGGATGTCCTCCATCGAGGGATCATCCGACGATGGCGCTCCGGAGCCTGCGCCAGTCTCGGCCGCCGCCCCCGGACCTGATCCGGGGGCCGGTCCGGGAGGTGTCTGCGATGTGCTCATGCTGCGTGCCGTCTCGTCCTGTTGCCATCTCGCATGCTCAGCGACCAGGCTGGTCCCTGGCATAGTCCCCGAGGCCGACCCATTTGTCCTTCACCGCGCTGTAGTACGCGGTCTCATCGTACAGCGGCACCGGCAGGTGCAGATCACGCGCGGTCAGTCGGCCGATCGCCGCGGCAACCTGATAGGACGCGGTGACGAGCTGCGTCAGGTTCTGCACCAGCGTGACCCGTGAATTCAGCAAGGACTGCTGCGCATTCAGCACGTCGAGCGTGGTGCGGCTGCCGACGATTGCCTCGCGCTCCACGCCCTCCAATGCGATCTCGTTGGCACGAATCTGCTGCCGTGTGCTGGCGGCGGCGGACTTCGCCGCGGCCAGCGTCTCCCAGGCCTGCACCGCGTTCTGCACGGCGGTGCGGCGTGCGTCGTCCACCAACCTGCTGGTCTGCTGCGACGACTGCTTCGCCTGGCGGACCGCGGAATACTCCGCGCCACCCTGATAGACCGGCACCGAGACGCTCACCACCGCCTGGTAGCCATTGTTCTGGGCGCTTCGCGCCCCGGCGTTGTTCTGCTGGAACACCTGGCCCTGCAGGCTGACCTGCGGCATGAGTTGGGCGAATGCGACGTCCACCGCGTCCTTCGCGGCGGCATCGTTGAACAGAGCGGTGACCACCGTCGGATTGTTGTTCGCCGCCGTCGCGGTCGCTTCCTGCTCGCTCTTCACCGGCAGGGCGAGCGGCTGCGGCTCGACCAGGTCGCCAGGGGGGTAGAAGCCGACCACCTGCTGGAACGTGCCGCGCGCGGTCTGCAGGGTGCCTTCGGCGGTCTGCCGCTGCGCCGTTGCGCCCGCGAGAGCCGCCTCGGCCTGTGCCACGTCGGTGCGGGTGATCTCACCCACCCGGAACCGGTCGTTGGTCGCCTGGAGCTGCTTGGCCAGCACCTGTTCGTTGTTGACGTTCAGCGCCAGGAGCTGCTGCGCCTGGATGACGTTGACATAAGCGCTGACCGTGTTGGAGAAGCTGGTCTGTTCCTGGCCGATCAGGGTGGCACGCTCGGCCATCACCTGGTTCTTGGCGCGGTTGACGCTCGCCTGCGCCTTGCCGCCGGTGTACAGCGGCTGCGTCAATGTCGCCTGGGCGGTGCCGATGAGCCGGTCGGTCTGCACGTTGAGCCAAGCGCCACCACCAGCCCGAGTGAATGCGCGGCCCATGCCATCGCCGTAGCCGGCAGTCCCCGCCATCACGACCGTCGGGCGCCAGCCGGCCAGCGCCTGCGGCACGTTCTCGTCGGTCGCCCGCAGCTTAGCGCGTTCGGCCTGCAGCGCAGGCTGGTTGGCATAGGTCGCCGCCAGCGCCTCGGCCAGCGTGTGCGGCACGCCGATCTGCGACGTGGCCGGCGCCGTGTTCGCGCCCGGCAGTGGCTGCGCCGGCGTCGCCTGCGCCACCGTCACGCGCTTGGCTTGCGCCGCCCTGGCTGGCGGCTGCGACGATGAAGCGGCGGTGGCGGACCTGGAGTTGGGCGCCTGGGCGAACGCAGGAGCCGCCGCCAGGGCAACGCCGAGACCGATGAGCAAACCGTGCCGCGAAACCATGCCCGCTCCCCGTTCGATCAGCCGCTGGTGTGCCACAGCGGCCGGCCAAACGCCAATCAGAACACGAAGCCGGGCGACGATGCCAGGCTGGGGATCGGCGGTGTGGCGCAGTCGAACATCGGCTGAATACGCAAGCCGGCCGCGGTGGCCTCGGCCAGCACCGCCTGGCCACCGGTGCCACTGCCCATGCAGACGGTCACCAGCCTGCCCGCGTCCTTGCGAAGCTGCTCGCCGATCGCCGGCGGGATGTCCCGCACCGCGCCCTCGATCAGGATCACGTCGTATGACGCGCCGGCCGGCCAGCCTGCCGCGAGGGGCCCGGCAACCAGGCTCACGCCGGGCGCGAATTCGGCGAGCGCCGAACGGGCCAGCGCCAGCAGCGTCGCGTCATCCTCCAATGCCGTCACCCTGGCGCCGCAGGACGCGAGCAGCGCCGAACCATAGCCGGGGCCCGCGGCGACCACGAGCACCCGCTCGCCCTCGGCAACCGCGGTGAGCTGCACCAGGCGGGCGATGACCATCGGTTCCAGCAGGACCCTGCCGCCGCCGAGCGGGACGTCCTCGTCGGCGTAGGCGAGCGCCGCCAGGCTGGGCGGCAGGAAGCGCTCGCGCGGCAACCGGCGCATCGCGGCGATGATCCGCGGATCGGTGACCTTGTTCGGGCGGACCTGGCTGTCCACCATGCGGTTGCGGGCTTCGGTGAACGCCAGGGCGGCACTGTCCATCGCGGGCTCATCGTGTTGGGAACGGTGCCGCTTATAGCGGCCAGCGGGCCGCGCCGCCAAGCCACGACCCCCGGATCAAGTCCGGGGGCAGGCTCCGGACTGGATCCGGGGCTTGACCCGGCGTGGGGGCTCACCCGATATACCGCCGCCTTCCACCAAGCCGGTCCGGTGGCAGAGTGGTGATGCAGCGGACTGCAAATCCGTGTATGCCGGTTCGATTCCGGCCCGGACCTCCATGCCCGATCACGGACGCGAAGGGGGAGTGATCAAACGGGCCGTCCGACGCGTCCGCTCCGGAGGCGCAACCCCTGGTGCCGCACAATTCGTGGCCGCGTTTCGGCAGGACCTCAGGGCGCGGTTCCGAGGTTTCCCCCGTTGAAGCACGTTCAGCATAAACGGAATCTCGCCGGAATGATGGGTATCGCTGCGCTCAACCCATCGTACGCCGCAGCAACGTGTAGGATGGGTTGAGCGCAGCGATACCCATCACGACTGGCGACCCGCTACGGATCGCGGCGTGGCGGCGTAGGCGGATGGGTTGAGCGCAGCAATACCCATCATTCCGCCTGCGACGAACGGGGATGCAGGTGAAGCTGGTCGGTGGTCAGCATCGGCTGACCACCGACCAGCGACGCTCAGGTGACCACGCGCAGCGTGGGCCGCGCCTTCACGGCCAGCCGGTGATACAGCGCCAGATAGTCCTCGGCCATGCGCCGCGCGGTGAAGCGGCGCTCGAAGCGCTGGCGGATGGCGGAGCGCGACAGACGCCCAAGCTTGCCGACGGCCGCGACCGCCTGCGCCTCATCCTCGACAATGAATCCGGTCACGCCATGCTCGATGATCTCCGGCACCGATCCCCGGTTGAACGCAATGACCGGCGTGCCGCAGGCCATCGCCTCGATCATCACCAGGCCGAACGGTTCCGGCCAGTCGATCGGCACCAGCAGCCCGATGGCGCCGCCGAGGAATTCCGGCTTCTCGGCATCGTTGATCTCGCCGATCAGCTCGACGCTGGTTCCATCGATCATCGGCCGGATCGTGTCGCGGAAATAGGCTTCGTCGACCCGGTCCACCTTGGCGGCGATCTTCAATGGAATGCCGGCCCGACAAGCGATACGGATCGCACGGTCCGGCCGTTTCTCCGGGGAGATCCGTCCGAGGAACGCCAGGTATCGCGGTGCAACCGGCCGCGGTGTCAGCAGGTTCACCGGCAGACCGTGATGCACCGTTGCGACGAAATTCGCCCGCGGCTGGGGAAGGCGCTGTGCATCGGAGATCGACACCAGCGGCACATTGGGAAAGCAATCGAAGACCGGCACCAGCTCGGGCAGATCGAGCCGCCCGTGCAGCGTCGTCAGAAACGGCGTCGGCTGGCGCCCGAACAGCGAGAATGTCCAGTAGTCGAGATGGAAGTGGAGCACGTCGAACTCCGCGGCGCGACGGTAGACCTGCTCGATCATCAGCACGTGGGGCGCCATGGCGTCGCGGATCGAGGGATCGAATCGCAAGGCGCACGGCCACGCCGCCACCAGATCGGCACTGGTCGCAGAATCGCCGCTGGCGAACAGGGTCACGTCGTGACCCATGGCCACGAGCTCCTCGGTGAGAAACGAGACGACCCGTTCGGTCCCGCCATACAGGCGCGGTGGCACCGACTCTGTCAGCGGCGCGATCTGGGCAACTCGCATGTTCGTGAAAACCTCCAGCCTGCAAAATCCCGTGGGCTATCAATCAATCATACAGGCGGAATCGGGTTTTTTTTGCGGCGGGACTCGCCGCAATCCGCTTGATATCGGGCTCAACGGGACCACATCACAGCGAAGTTATGGGGCGGCTGCAATCTACGCGGTATCGTTGCGCGTTGATGATATGTGGTGTCTTTCACCCGGCTCGGTTCCGAGCGCGGGATCCATCATTGTCGTTTGCGTGCAGCCGTGCATGCGCCCGCAAGTGGAGGAGGGAATGTGGCGCGGCTCGTGATGGTGTCCAACCGAGTGCCCTTGCCTTCCGAGCGGGGGCCACAAGCCGGTGGCTTGGCGGTCGCGCTGGCCGACGCATTGCGTCCGGGCACACTCTGGTTCGGTTGGAGCGGCAGGCGCTCAGGCTTGACGACCGTTGAGCCTCGCCTGCAGCGGGCCGACGGCATCACATACGCGACGATCGATTTCTCCGAGGCTGACTACCGCGCGTTCTATGTCGGCTTTGCCAATGGCGCCTTGTGGCCGCTGCTGCATTTCCGCCTCGGTCTGGTGAACTTCAAGCGCGAGGACTACGAAGGCTATCGCAGCGTGAACCGGCGGTTCGCCGAATCACTCGCACCGCTCCTGCGCAGCGACGACCTGATCTGGGTGCATGATTACCACCTGTTGCCGCTGGCCGAGGAGTTGCGCCGGATCGGCGTAGGCAATCGCCTCGGCTTCTTCCTGCACACGCCGTTCGTGCCGCCCGCTTTACTGCATGTGCTGCCACGCGCCGCTGAGTTGCTGCGCGCCATGTGCTGCTTTGACGTTGTGGGGTTCCACACGCGAAGCTACTGGCAGGCCTTCCTGGACTGCGTGCGCGAAATCCTTGGCATTCCCACCGACAGCGACGGCAGTTTCACCTATGCAGGCAAGCGGGTCCGGGCAATCGTCGACCCGATCGGCATCGACGCGGACGCCTTTGCCGAGACCGCGGTGCAGGCGGAGCGCAGTGCGGAAACCCAGCGGCTGCGCGAGAGCCTCGGTGGCCGGGCGTTCGCCATCGGCGTTGACCGGCTCGACTATTCGAAGGGACTGGTCAACCGCTTCGAGGCATTCGGCAAACTGCTTGCCAAGTACCCCGAGCATCGGCGGCAGGTCAGTTTCCTGCAGGTCGCGCCGCGCTCGCGCGAGGATTCGGGTGCCTACCAGCGACTGCGGCGCGAGCTGGACCGGCTGGTCGGCGACACCAACGGGCGGTTCTCGGAATTCGACTGGGTGCCGCTGCGCTATATGACACGCGCGGTCCGGCGGCAGACCCTGGCCGGATTCTACCGCATCGCCAGGCTGGCGCTGGTGACGCCGCTGCGCGACGGCATGAACCTGGTGGCGAAGGAATTCGTCGCCGCGCAGGACCCGAGGGACCCCGGCGTGCTGATCCTGTCGCGCTTCGCCGGCGCGGCGGAGGAACTGACCGAAGCGCTCATCGTCAACCCGTTCGACGCGGACGAGATCGCCGATGCGATGCATGAGGGATTGTCGATGCCGCTCGGGGAGCGCCTGCACCGATACCGGGCCTTGCGCGAACGCGTGTGGGACACCACGGCCAGCAAATACTGCGCGACGTTCCTGTCGCATCTGGAGCAGGAACAGGTGCCTGTACCACACGTGAGGCTTCGGGCGGCGTCATAACGGATCTGTCGACACGCCGTACACCTCGCGCGCCATCTCGGGGCTGACGAATCCATTGCGGACATCGGCGCGGACACGGTCTGGGTCGCGGCTCCTTGGGTCGCCGTAGCCACCTGCGCCGGAAAGCCGGAAACTCACGACGTCACCACGCCGCAGCCGCAGCACCTGCTTGGAACCGAGCTCGGTCTCCACGCCATCGCGCAGCAACACGGTGCGCGCGGGCGCACCAGGGGCACCGCCGAACAATCCGTAGGGGCGGAACCTGTGCCTCTCGCCGAGCAGCGACAACGTCGCATCGTCGCACAGCAGCTCGACATCCTTGCGCAATCCGGCGCCGCCGCGGAAACGCCCGGCACCGGCGGTGTCCGTCAGCAGCTCGAGCCGATGGATGCGAACCGGATTGTTCGTCTCGTGCACCTCGACCGGAACGTTGGCGCAGTTCATCACCGGCGACAGCGCCTCGGCGCCATCCTTGTCGGCCCGCCCGCCATAGCCCGCCAGCAGCAGGTCGTACATGATCCAGGGCCGCCCGGTCGCCTTGTCGATGCCGCCGATGTTCGGATTGCCCCAATGCGAGAATGCGCCCATCGCGCGTGACGGATCGGCCTGGGCGAGTGCGCCGTTGATCGCGTCGAAGATGCGCACCTGCACCGCCGCGCGCCCGCCGCACGGCGCCGGGTAGACCGCGTTGAAGAAGCTTCCCTCGCGCGCCACTGCCTTGATCACGCGCTCGATGCCGGCATTGTTGGGAATGTCGATGCCGGCGAACACGCGGATGGCGAAGCTCGCGTAGGCGCGCGTGTAGTTCATGTAGCAGTTCAGCGCCGCCGGCACCTGATCGCTCGAACGGGAGAAATCCACCACCGCCTCGCCATCCTTCAGCGTCACGTCCACCGCGACGCGGATCGGCTCGGTGCCGGGGCCGTAGTCATCGAGGTAGTCGTCGAAGCTGTAGGTTCCCTCCGGCAGGCGGCCGATCAGCTCGCGCGCTCTCTGTTCCGAGCGTTCGATGATCGCGTCGATCACCGCCGCCATCGTCTCTGCGCCGTAGGTTGTAAACAGATGACGCAGCCGTTCGGCGCCGACATGGTTGGCGTTGCGCTGCGCCAGCAGGTCGCCGCGCATCTTCTCCGGCAGACGCACATTGCCGAGGATGACGCGCAGCAGGTCGGGATCGTACTCTCCCCCGTGCACCAGCTTCACCGGCAGGATGCGGATGCCTTCCTGGAAAGCCTCGGTGACGCCCTGCACCGCCTGCGAACCTGGCGACATCCCACCGACATCGACATGATGCGCCGTGGTCACGACATAGCCGAGCAAAGTGGCGTCATCGAACACCGGCGCGACCAGGAACATGTCGGGATAGTGCCCGCCACCGAGTGCGGCGTCGTTGGTGGCAAGCATGTCGCCCGGCGCGAGCCGCTCCAGTGGCACATAGGCCAATACGTTCCGCACCGCGTAGGGCATGGC
>JBGPND010000105.1:0-16499 GCA_041487355.1 Acetobacteraceae bacterium
ACGCCACGCCACGCCGTAGGATGGGTGGAGCGCAGCGATACCCATCACGATTTGTGGGGTTTGCTTACGCCTGCGCGATGGCCCCCGACCAGGGCGAGGCGGCGTCGCTGATGCCGATGCGTCCGCCGTCGGCATATTGAACAATCACATTCGGGCAGGCGAAGTTGATCGGCACGGCGCTGTGCTCGACGACCTCCAACGGGCCGTCCGCAGCGAGCACATCGAGCACGGCGGAAGGCAGCCGATGGTCGGCGCTGGCGCTGTCGGCGCTGGACACATCGATCCGCGGATGATGCGCCGCCGCCTCCACGCTCATGCCGAAATCGGCGATGAACGTCATGAGCTGGAACACCGCCGCCAGGATGCGCCGGCCGCCCGAAGCGCCGGCAGCCAGGTACGGCCTGCCGTTCTCGGTCAGCATGATCGGCAGCATGTTGCACAGCGGCCGCTTGCCCGGAGCGATCGAGTTCGGCGTGCCGGGGCGCGGGTCGAACCACATCATGCCGTTGTTCAGCAGCACGCCGGATTGCGGCAGCAGCACGCGGCTGCCGAACGAGGACATCAGCGTGGTGGTCATCGCCACCGTGTTGCCGTCGGCGTCACACACCGTCAGATGCGTGGTGCAGCTTTCGGCTGCAAGCGGCTCGGATTCGCCAAGACCGGACAAGCGTTCGGCATAGGCCGCCTTCATCACCCGTGCGAGCGCGCGATACCAGGCGGGTGACGGTGCCGCACCGCCAAAGGGCGCATCGGCCATTCCCGCCAGCACGCGCGTCAGCGTCGGCGCCGCGGTCAGCCCGCCGGTAAGCTGTAGCGTTCGGCCGCGCCAGCCGACCTCCTCCGCCGGCCAGGTGCGCGCCTGGCAATCGCGCAGATCCTCCAGCGACACCACGCCGCCCAGCGCCTTGATGTCGGCGGCGACCGAGGCGGCAACCTCGCCCTCGTAGAAGTCGCGCAGGCCAGCCTTGGAGAGGCGCTCCAACGTCGCCGGCAGGTTGCCCTGGCGGAAGAAACCGGGCTTGCCCTGGTAGGGCGGCACCGGCGGCAATCCGTTCGGCAGATAGACGCGCGCGGTCTCCGGATACAGCCGGATCGCCGAGGCGGATGTGGCAACCTTCAGCGCGGTGTACCAGTCCTGCGGCAGGCCGCGCCGCGCCAGCGCGATCGCCGGCGCGATCACCTCGGCCAGCGGCAGCCGCCCCCATTGCCGGTGCATGTAGTCGTAGCCGGCGACCGAGGACGGGATGGCGACCGAGAGCGGGCCGTGGATGTTGATGTCGCCCTCGACCTCCGGCCAGGCGAACAGGTCCGTCGTCATCCGCCCGGTCAGCTTGTAGCGCGCCGGATCCGCACCGCGCGGCGCCCGCGGGCCGAAATCCACCACCTCGGCACGCTGCTGGCCGGCACGGTGCACCAGCGCGAAGCCGATGCCGCCGAGGCCGGAGTTCCATGGCTCGTGGGTGGCGAGTGCCAAGGCGGTTGCCACCGCGGCGTCGATCGCATTGCCGCCGGCATCCAGCACGGCGACGCCGGCCTCGGCCGCACCCTTGGCCTGCGACACCACGATGCCGCGGCGGCCCTTGGCCGACGGCTTGCTGAGCTGCCAGTGCTGCGTGACGTGCGGCGGCGGGGTGTACTGCATGGCGTGGGTCTCCAGCTTCGGTCGCGGATGGTCGAACGGCGGTCACCGGCTGGCAAGGGGCAGCCGGCTCTTGCTACCGGCGCGCCCTTCGCGGAACGTGGCATCACCAGCACGAAATCGAGATATCCGCATGTACCTGAACAGCTTCGCGCCAACCACACAGCCCCTGGACATGACGCAGACGGACGAGTTCCGCCTGCTGCTCGCCAGCGCGACGGACCTGGGAATTCCGCATGCTCCGGAGGTGCCGTATTGGTCGCGCAACATCGTGCTGCGGCAGATGCGGTTCCATTTCCTCGAGTGGGGCGCGCCGGACGCGCCGCCCATCGTGCTGCTGCACGGCGGGCATCAGTCGGCGCATTCCTGGGACCTGGTCAGCCTGCATCTGGCACGTCGCTACCGCGTGCTGGCGCTGGACCAGCGCGGCCATGGCGACAGCGAATGGGCGCGCGACGTGGCGTATTCCAATCACGAGATGTCGCTGGATGCCGAGGCTTTCATTGGCGCGCTTGGTCTGGCGCGGCCGATCCTGATGGGTCATTCGATGGGCGGGCGCAACGCGATGCTGTTGACCAATCGCGACCCGTCGCTGCTGCGCGCGCTGGTGATCGTCGATGTCGGCCCGGAGGTGTCGGATCGGGGGCGTCAGGTGATCGCCGGGTTCGTGCGCAACAATGAAGAGTTCGACGATCTGGACCATTTTGTGCGGAACGTGCAGCAGTACGATCCGTACCGCTCGCGCGAGCACATCGAACGCACAGTGAAATACAACATGCTGCAGCGGGCTGACGGAAAATTCGTCAGCAAGTGCGATTCCAATCCGCGCCGATTGGGGCTCGTGCGCGGCAGCAGCCCGCTGGAGAACATCACGCTGGACGATGCACGCGAGTTCAGGCTGCCGGTGCTGGCGGTGCGAGGCGCGAACTCGGGCATCCTGACGGCGGACGCGGCGGAGCGGTTGCGCGATGCGTTGCCAGAGGGGACGCTGGTGACGGTGCCGGATTGCGGCCACAACGTGCATGGGCAGAACACGAAGGGGTTCATCGAGGCCGTCGGCGAGTTTCTTGCTATGCTGGGGTGATACCGCGGCCAGTCACTGGCGGACGTGCCACGCCAGATTACGCGCCCCCCCCCGATATCAGCGATGGTCGGTCGGGAGATAGACAAAGCACTGATGCCCAATTGGCGGGAGCTTGCTTCGTCGCTTCGCTCCTCGCAATGACAGGGGCACGCACGGGCCCACGAACGGATGATGTCGAACGGCGCGAGGCCGGAATCACTTGCAGGCACATCCAGACGTAGCCGATCACCCCGGTTCTGGTAAGCTGGAGACGTTCCGCTATAGTGCTGGCAACGCCGTGACGCATCTGCTACCAAACCGACGCTGATCGAGCGCGCCTCCACCGCCGTTGGTCGTTTGCAATCCGGACGAAAGGCAAGATGCCCAACAGGCCTGCAGGATCGCGCCGGGCCGTCAGGAAGCCGTCGCGCAACAACCGTGCGGCTGCCGCGCATAGCGATGCCGTGGCCGGCAAGCCCCAGCCCGCCAGCATCCTGCCCTATCTGACTGTGGCGGTCGGCGCCTCGGCGGGCGGACTGCACGCTTTCACAACCTTCCTTAGCAACCTACCGCCCGACACCGGCATGGCGTTCGTGCTGATCCAGCACCTCGATCCCATTCACAAGAGCCTGCTGGTCAGCCTGCTCGCCCCGCATACCGCAATGAAGATGGTGGAAGCCGCCGACGGCATGCCCCTGGCGCCGAACACGGTGTTCGTCATTCCGCCCGATGCGACGATGACGATAAGCGGCGGGCGGCTGGTCATTTCCAGTCCCGCGCCGGCGCGGGTGAATCGCTGGCCGATCGACAGCTTCTTCGCCTCCCTCGCCGAGGACCAGAAGCATCATGCTGTCTGCATCGTCCTCTCAGGCGCGGGTGGCGACGGATCGCACGGCCTGGACGCGGTCAAGCAGCGGGGCGGACTCGTCCTCGCCCAGGCCGGGGACGATGGACAGGCGATGACCGGCATGCCGCATAGCGCGGTGGCCACCGGCCTCGTCGACCACCTCCTGCCCGTGAGTGCAATGCCCGCGAAGCTGCTCGACTACCAGAAGTCGCTGCGCGAAGCCACACGAGCGCCCATTGGCGATGATCCGCACGAGGTGGATCCCGAGCACTTCGCCGAGATCTGCGCGTTGCTGCGCGGGCGGACCGGCCACGATTTCAGCCAGTACAAGAAACCGACGCTGCTGCGCCGCATCCACCGTCGCATGCAGGCCCAGGGCGCCGCTACGGTAGTGGACCTGATCGATCTCCTGCGACGCCAGCCGGAGCAGATCGACCGGCTGCTCCACGAACTGCTGATCGGCGTCACGCAGTTCATGCGTGACCCTGCCGCCTTCCAATTCGTGCAGGAGACAGTGTTGCCGAAGATTCTGGCCGGCAAGGGGGCGGGCGAGCAGGTGCGGCTCTGGGTCCCCGGCTGTGCCAGCGGGGAGGAAGTCTATTCCCTGGCGATCCTGCTCGGGGAGGTCATGGGCCGGCAGGGGACGTCGCCGAAAGTGCAGATCTTCGGCACCGATATCGACGAGGAGGCGATCGCGATCGCGCGGGCCGCGCGCTATCGCAAGCCGGCGCTGGCCCGCCTGAGCCCGGAGGTGTGCAACCGATGGTTCGTCCAGGACGGCGAATTCCACCGCCCGGTGAGCGAGATTCGCGAGATGTGCGTGTTCTCGGTCCATAACCTGATCAGGGATCCGCCATTCTCGAAGCTCGATATGATCTCGTGCCGCAACCTGCTCATCTATTTCGGCATCGAATTGCAGAGCCAGGTCGTCCGCCACTTCCACTATGCGCTCAACCCAGGCGGCTACCTGTTCCTGGGGCCGTCGGAAAGCGTGGCGCGCGGCGCCAGGCTGTTCATCCAGATCGACAAGCGGCAGCGGATCTTCCAGCGCCAGGATGCGGCACTGTCGGGCGTGGCACCAGGCGCCGCCGCCGGGCCGACGCCGCCCGGGATCAGCACGCGTCCGGCCGCCATCGTCGAGGACGCGATCGACCGAAGCGCGCGCCGTGCGCTGGAGCGGTATTCGCCCGCCTATGTGGTGATCAACCGGGCGCGCGAGATAATTCGGTTTTCCGGTGGTGCGGTCGGACGCTTCCTGGAGCCCTCGCCCGGCGTCGCCAGCCTCAGCCTGTTCGGCATCCTGCGCAAGCCGTTGCGTCGCGCGGGGCGGGCCGCCGTTCAAAAGGCGATCGCCGGTCACGAGACGGTTGTCGAGACCGACCTGACGCTCGCTCTCGAAGGCCGAACCCATGGGATCACGCTGATCGTACAGCCGATCTCCGACAATCGGACCGATCGGGATCTTTATGTGGTGGCCTTCCACGATTCCGGCCCCATGCGCGGCCGAGCGGCGGACGTACCCAGCCTGGCGGATACGGCGGAAGCCGACGACCAGCGGATGGCGCAGGAACTGGCGGCAACCCGTTCGCAGCTTCTGGCGACCATCACCGATCTGGAAACGGCGAACGAGGAGCTGAGGTCCTTCAACGAGGAGTACCAGTCCACCAACGAAGAGCTGCAGGCGACCAACGAGGAGCTGGAGACCGCCAAGGAGGAGATGCAGTCGATCAACGAAGAGCTGCAGACGATCAATACCGAGCTGATCACCAAGAACGAGCTGCTGATGAAGCTCAACAACGATTTGCAGAACCTGCTGGACAGCACGCAGATCGCGACGATCTTCCTGGACCCGGACCTGCACATCACACGCTTCACGCCGCCGGTGGCGGAGCTGTTCCACCTGCGCGAGAACGACCTCGGCCGGCCGATCACCGATATCGCCAGCCGCCTGGCCTATGCCGATCTGCCGGCGGACGTCGCCACGGTGCTTGATAAGCAGCAGATCGTCGAACGGCAGGTGCAGGTCTCCGGCGGCAACGCGACCTTCCTGATGCGGATGCGGCCATACCGGACGATCGACAAGAGAGTCGAGGGCGTCGTGATCACCTTCGTTGATGTCACTGGGCCCAAGCGGTTGCAGGCGGAAGAGGCGCTGCACACGCTCAACCAGACCCTGGAACGCCGCGTGGCCGAGCGGACGATGGAACTGGAGGCCGCCGGACGCGCGCTGACGCAGCAGACCGAAGAGCGCCAGCGTGCCGAGGAGATGCTTCGGCAGTCGCAGAAGCTGGAGGCAGTGGGCGCGCTCACCGGTGGGATAGCGCACGACTTCAACAACCTGCTGGGCGTGATCATCGGCAATGCCGAGTTCCTGCTGGCCGCGGTGCGGGACAACCCCGATCACGTTGAGGAGGCGCGCGGGATCCTGGACAGTGCACTGAGCGGGGCGGAGCTTACTCGCCGCCTGCTGGCATTCGCCCGCAAGCAGCCATTGCAGCCGCGGAACATCGATCTGAACGCGTTGCTGCCCGGCCATGTGGCGATGCTGGGCCGCGCCCTCGGGGAGTCGATCCAAGTCACGGCGAAGTTGGCGCCGGAGCTCTGGTTGACCCACGCCGATCCGTCACAGATCGGCGATGCGTTGCTCAATCTGGCACTCAATGCGCGTGACGCGATGCCATATGGCGGCAGCCTCGTGATCGAGACCGCCAACGCGCATCTGGACGACAAGAGTGCGGCCGAGAACGCCGAGATGAGCGAGGGTGACTGTGTCGTGCTGGCGGTGACCGATACCGGTACCGGCATGCCGCCCGAAGTGATCGAACGGGCAACGGAGCCGTTCTTCACGACCAAACCTCCAGGCGTCGGCTCCGGCCTCGGCCTCAGCATGATCTACGGCTTCGCCAAGCAGTCGGGCGGCCATCTCAGGATAGACAGCGAAGTGGGCGTCGGGACCACGATCAGGCTCTATCTGCCGCGGGCGCGGGATGACGCCGCTGCCATGCAGGATGCGCTCGGTGCAGCCCCTCCCGACCCTGGGGGAAACGAAGCGATACTGCTGGTCGACGACAATCCTTCGCTGCAGGACGTGACGCGGCGTTACCTCATCACGCTGGGCTACAAAGTGAGCACCGCCGCGAGTGGGCCAGCGGCACTCGCCGCTCTTAAATCCGGCGAGAGGTTCGATCTGCTGTTCACCGACGTGGTGATGCCGGAACGCATGTCCGGCTACAATCTGGCCGCGGCGGCGCGGCTTCTGCAACCAGGCCTGAAGCTCCTGTTCACCACCGGCCATGACAGGGAGCTACCGATGGACGGCAACGGGACGCAGGGTCGGTATCACATGCTCCGCAAGCCGTATCGGCACCAGGACCTTGCCAAGGCGCTCCGGGCGGCATTGGACAGTCGCCCGTTGGCGAGTCGCACCGACTCGCCATGATGGCAGATCCGTGCGACGCGGGTCCCCGCGCACGGAAGGATAGTCAGTTGAACCGCTCCAGCCGATAGTGCGGGTTCACCGCCTCGGCGTGCAGGATCGCCTGGAAAGCACGCGGAGCCACGCGCGGCGCGCCCTACCGTGTGCCAGCCTGGAGAGTTCACCGAGGGGACACGCACAAGAGGCCTGCATCGCCGTGAGACGATGGAATACCATGGCACACGCGTTTTGTCGGGCCAGCTAAAGTTCTTTCTTCGTTCTTGAACTGACTGTAAGATTGGAATATGGCTGCGGGTGCTGGCGCGCCGGGCTTCGAGCGTAACAACCGGTTGGCCGACCTCATGTCCATTGAAACACGCTTCGATATCGCCTTGATCGCCGCTCTGGCGCTCAAGGAGAAGCAGATCCAACAGAATTACCGACCGATCATCGCCGTCCATAAATGGTTTGCCCGCCGCCCCGGCGCCCTCTTCCGCGGCCTGATACTCGCCGAGTTCGCCGAGCGTCCTCTTGCCGAGAGCTATTTTGTCGCAAACGATTTTCCCCAGCGAGTTGTCGCCGATCCCTTCATGGGCGGCGGCACCCCCCTCCTGGAGGCTAACCGCGTCGGCTGCGACGTGCTCGGATTCGATATCAACCCGATGGCGGCGTGGATCGTCCGCGAAGAGATCGAGCACCTTGATCTTGGCATCTACCGCGAGACAGCCGACACGCTGCTGACGACGCTGGAGCGCGACATCGGCGCCAGCTATCGCACCGCTTGCCCGCTCTACGGCGATGCCGACGTGCCGGTGAAGTATTTCCTGTGGGTCAAGGTGCTCGACTGTGCAAGATGCGGCCAGGACGTCGATCTCTTCCCCGGCTACCTCGTTGCCGATGACACGCGACACCCGAAGAACGTTCTGGTCTGTGCCGACTGCGGTGAGCTCAACGAGGTTGCCGACCTCGGTCGACCCGGCGAGTGCCGAAACTGCCACGCTGGCCTGACTGTCGAAGGACCGGCGAAGCGCAACCGCTGCGCCTGCCGCGCGTGCCGTCATGTCAACACCTACCCGCGGGCGGCACGCGCTCGCCACCAATCTCTCCGATCTGCTGCGCTACCAGAATATGCTATGCCGATACGACACCATGGCTTTGAAGTCGCTCGATATTTTCTCGGTGCACGGATTCCCGGTCGGCCTGGTACAGTGCGAATCCATCCTGCTCGGCATCATCAACGGCAACGGCAGCAATGTCGGCTCCGGCGGTTGGGGCAACATCATCGAGAAATACGCTCGCGCCAAACACTACTGCGACGCACCCTTCGAGGTGCGCCAGGAAGGGCGCCGCAAGGTCACCATACCAATCTGGGGCGAGTGGATCGGCGAGCGCAAGAAAGAGGCCCGTGCCCGCAGCGTCACCATCCGATGCACTAGCTCGACTTCTGTCGAACTGCCTCCGCACAGCCTCTACGCCGTGTTCACCGATCCGCCGTATTTCGGCAATGTCCAGTATGGCGAGTTGATGGATTTCTGCTACGTGTGGCTCCGTCAGTTGGTGAGTACCGATGCCGAGGGCTTCAATCGCCTTTCCTCGCGCTCCGCCGACGAACTGACCGGCAACACGACGCAGGCGCGGGGCATCGATCATTTCACCGACGGCTTGGCTTCCGTCTACGGCGCCATGGCTCGGGCGCTGAAACCCGGGGCCCCGTTGGCCTTCACATTCCACCACAACAAGCTTGAGCCGTATCAGGCCGTCGGTGTGGCGATCCTCGATGCCGGCTTGACCTGTACGGCGGCTCTGCCTTGCCCGGCAGAGATGGGCGGCTCAATCCACATTCACGGCACCGGATCTTCCATCGTCGACACCGTGTTCGTTTGCCGCGATCCTATCCATATCGAGCCGGTCCTTCTGTACGACAATCCGACCAATCTGACGGCGCGCATCCGGAGCGAGCTCAAGCAGCTCCGCCAGGCCGGCATGAAGCCGACCGCCGGCGACATGCGCTGCATCGTCTATGGCCATCTCACGCGCCTGGCGATCGGGCGCTTGCGGAAGAGCTGGGACCCTGCGGAATCCACGGCAAAGCGACTTGCCCGCTTCGGTAAAGTCCTTGCCGAACTTGGCAACGCTCAGACCATGATTGACGAGCTTGCCAGTGCTGTGGCCGCAGAAGCGGTCGTTGCGGCCGATCCCACTCTCCTCACCCTGGATCACCGCGATGCCGTTCCCGTTTGAGGTACCGTTTGAGGAAATCCGCGATCATCTGGACGCTTATGTCGACGAGGTATTTGGTGCCCTGCAATCAGAATTCCTGACGCTGCCCAAGGGCGATGGCTTTGTTGAGTATCCCGTCTTCGCGCATGGTTACGAGGCACTGAAGCGCGTGACCGCCGGGTTTCGCGACCTTTCGCCAGAGCCGGTGATCCTGACGGTTATTGAGCAGCCGATCGCGCTGATCGTGTTGCGGACGATGCTCGGCTTTACGCCACCGGAATGGGCCTATGTCACCGCGCGGCGCATGAACATTGTTGTGCCGCAGGGCGCGGCACGTACTCTTGACCGAACGGTCCGCATGAAGCCGACGACGCCGTTGCGTGCCGGTGGCGGCGTGACTGAGCAGCGTCTCCGAGCGCTGGTGACCACCGCATGCCAGATGCTGGCGGAGTCCGTTTCCGACGCACCGGGCAAGCTGCATCGCCTCGACAAGGCCGACACGCGCAACGGCCTCGCCAGCTTACAACCCATCGCTGATCTGGGCGTGCCGTACGCCATGCTGCTCTATGAGCGTTTTCTCGGCCGGCCGTTTGCGGGCCACCGTGACAGCGTGTCGGAGCTGGTGGGGGACGTGTTGGAATCCGCGATTGAGGCGATGCTGACTTCAGCGGGGATCACATTCCGCAAGACCAAACGCGCTGAGCGAGTGACCAACTTCGACCAAGCTCCGGATTTCATCGTGCCGGATGAATTCACGCCGCATATCGTCATCGAGGCCAAGATCACCGAAGATGACGGGACGGCACGCGACAAGGTGACACGGGTTCAGCATCTGGGCGCGCTCAGCATGGCAGGGCGCCAACCTCACGAGCCGCCGAAATACGAGGTGGTTGCTTGCATCGCCGGCCGCGGCTTCGGCGTGCGACGGGAGGATATGAAGAAGCTCTTGCTGTCGACGCGCGGTAAGGTGTTCACCCTGCAGAATATCCCGCAGCTCATCGACTGCACGCGATTGGCGGAGTTCAGGACGCGGCAACCCGAGCGGCAGGCAGGGTAAAGAGATACCGCGCGTTGTGCCGAGCCAGGTCGTGTCAGCAATATTGCCGGCAATCACTGGCTTGGTGGCAAGCACCGCCGTACCCGGCCCGCAAAATGGTACTCACCCGAATCTCTCCAGTCGATAGTGCGGATTCACCGCCTCGCCGCGTAGGATCGCATCGGCGGTGATCCGCCCCACCACCGGCCCCAGCGTGTAGCCGTTGGCAGTCACGGTGTTAAAGAATCCCGGCAACCCCGGCGCCTCCCCCAGTATCGGTGCGCGGTCGATCGCCGGGTTTATCCCGGTCCAGGAACGGATGATGTTGAGGCTCCGCAACACCGGCAGCACGCGGGCGCAGACCCACAGATTGCCCTCGATGTTGCGGCGCAGATTGTGCGTCCGGCCGCTTGCCGGATCGAAGCCGCCGAACCATCCGCCACCCACCAGGAAGCCGCCGCTCGCCTGCTGCTTCAGCGATAGATGCCGGTGCGCCAGCGCGATCAGGTGCCGGGTCAACGGCGGCGCCGGCTCGGTGACGATCACCTGCTGCACCGTGCCGCTGACCGGCAGGTCCAGCCCCACCATCCTGCCGATGCGTGCCGCCCAGGGGCCGGTCGCGTTCACCACACGCCCAGCGGTGATCGAGCCCTTGCTCGTCGTCACCCGCCACGCGGCGCCGTCGCGCGCAATCGCCAGCACCTCGGCGCCGCGCAGCAGACGGGCGCCGTGGCGTTGCGCCAGCTTCAGCACCGCCATGGTGCCGCGCAGCGGATCGCCGTAGCCTTCGGCCGGAACGAAATCAGCGCCCACCATCGTTTCGGCCAGCGCAGGGGCCAGGTCGCGCAGCTCGTTGGCGCCAAGTACGTGGCTCTCGATGCCCCAGCGCCGCTCCATCGCCGACTTGCGCCGCAGCCAGTCCATGCCGGCGGCGCTATCGGCCAGCATCAGCCCGCCCTCGGTGCGGATGCCGAGGCTCTCGCCGGCCTCCGCCGCGATCTGCTGCCACAGCGCGATGCTGCGCGGCGCCAGCGGCAGCGTGTGCGCGGAGGGGCCGCCATCCTCCGGCGTGTCGTCGTCGAAATCGTAGGACAGCAGTTGCACGTGCAGGCTGCCGGCATTCGCCGTGCTGGCCGCCATGCCGGCCTCGTCGCGCTCCGCCAGCAGCACGTCGGCGCCGTCCCTGGCGAGGAAATAGGCGGTGCACAACCCGGCCAGTCCGCCGCCGATCACCAGCACGTCGGCATGGCGCGACTCGGCCGGGAGATCGGGCAAGGGATGCAGGCGCGCCGGTGGGTTCGGCGCCTGCAGCAGCGGCGCCTCGAACTCGGGCGCCTCGAACATCAGCGGCACGGCGGGCACCGGGCGCAGCGGAGCACGCGGCGCGGCGAAGGCGAAGTCATCCGGCGAGTCGGGGCAGAGCCGCGCGATGGTGGCGGAGCAGAAGCGCCCTTGGCAGCTTCCCATGCCGGCACGCGTCGCCTTCTTCAGCGCCGGCAGCGATGTCAGGCCGCCCGCCAGCTCCTGGCGCAGCCGTCCCGCCGTCACCTCCTCGCAGCGGCAGACGATTGTCTCGTCAGGCAGCGAGCCGGGCCGCAGACGGATCGGGCGGAACAACCGCCACAGCGCATCCTGGAACCCAAGCGCCCGCGCCAAAGCCGCGCGCGTGGCGGGTTCATCCGGGGCTGACAGGCCGAGATCGCGCGCCGCCGCCAGCCCCGCCAGCCGGCCGCGCGCCATCGCCACGCGCGACCCACCGAGCGAGGCACCGTCGCCGACGGCGAACACGCCATCCACCGAAGTCCGCCCGTCCGCGTCCGTCTCGCTCGCCAGATGCCCGAGCCCGACATCGACAAACCGCTGCGGGACGCCGAGCGCGCGCGCCAGCCCGACCTCCGGCTGGAACCCCAGGTTCAGCGCGACAACATCGACATCGTAGGTGCGATCGAACGTCCGGCCAGCGACATGCGCCGACTGCACCCGGCCCTCGCCGTGCAAGTCCTTCACCCGCGCCGACCAAAGCACCGGGACGCCGGCACGCTTCAGCGTCAGCAACATGCCGATGCCCTCGCGCACCAGATCGGCTGCGGTACGCGCCATGGTCCAGGCCTCGCGCCATGTGGCGAGGCTGGGCCGGGGCGCTGCCTCCACGACAGCGAGCGGCTTGAGGCCACCCGCCAGCAGCTCGCAGGCAAGCTGCAGATTGAGCGGTCCGCTACCGGCGATCAGCACCCGCTCGCCCGGACAGACACGCTGCGCCCGCACCAGAGTCTGCAATGCCCCGGTGGTCATCACGCCCGGCAGGGTCCAGCCCGGCAGCGGCACCGGCCGCTCATGCGCGCCGGGTGCCAGCACCAGCCGGCGTGGCCGGAACGTCACCGCGCGGCCTTGCACCAGGGCAGCGATCTCGTCGGCCGCGAAGCCGCCCCAAACGGTGGCCTCGGTCTCGATCCGCGCACCGACGGCTAGCGCGTGATCGCGAAGCTGCGTGCCCAGGCGGAACTGCGCATCCGGCGCCGCATCGGCATGGCTGTCGGCCAGCGGCTTGGCGTATTGCCCACCGGTGGCGCTGCGTTCGTCCAGCACCACGACCGCCGCTCCGGCGTCCGCCGCGGCGATCGCCGCCGACAGCCCGGCCGGTCCCGCGCCGACCACCAGCACGTCGCAGACCCGCTCCTCTGCCTGCGCGCTTTCCGGTTCGGCACCGAGGGGCGCGAGCGGCAGAGTTGCCTCGCCGGAGACGACCATGCCGTCCGCCACCTTGGTCATGCAGGCACGCTGGCCGATGCGGCCGTCGACCGTCACCACGCAGTCGAAACAGGCACCGATGCCGCAATGCAGGCCGCGCGGCGCGCCGCTGGCGGTGCGGCGGAATGCGACGATGCCCGCGGCCGACAGCGCGGCGGCGATCGTTTCGCCCTCCAGCGCCGGGATTGGGTTGTTATCGAAACGGAAGCTGATCGCGCGGCCCTGGGGCCGGATGGTTCGGTGGGATAGCCGCATCGCGTGGTCCGGTCGGGTTGCGCCTTGTGCGACCATGCTGCCTGTACGCAGCGGATTTCACCAGCCTTCGCGAATGCTTTGGTCGCCAGCAGATATGATTATCTATTGGGCATTTCGCCTAGAAAATCGGCCTATCTGAGAAGCTATATCGCGTACATGCCTGCATTCCGCGCATCATGAACTGGCACGACTCTCGCAAGGCTCATGTCGGCGGGATCAAGACAGCGCAGCACCGCTCCGGCGGTAGCTTTCGGTTGGCGTGCCAGTCCCTCCCGCTCTTGGGGATCTGACATGGCGGCATCGGCCATCACCACAGCGTCTGGCGCAGGGCCAGCGCGTCCCGCACAGGAGAATCGTCATGTGTGAACACTCCGGCACGATCAACCTGTCCCAACTGCGCGCGATGCAATTCGGCCGGCGGGGCTTCCTGCGCGCCACCGCAGCCAGCACGCTCACGCTCGCGGTTGGTCCCGGTATGATGGGCAGCGCGCATGCCGCCGAGACGCATATCAAATCGACGCACGGCTCCGGCTTCTGCAATCTGAACTACTTCCTGGCGAACGCGCTGCAGACGGCAAAGGACGATGGTGTGATGCTCGACTTCATCATCACGCCGGGCTTCGCCGAACAGGTGACGTTCCTCGGCGCCGGCCAGGTGGACGCAGGGCTGATCCCGTACACCAGTTTCGTCGCGCTGTTCGATGCTGGCGCGCCGGTGAAGATCATCGCCGGCGGTGGCATCCAGGGCTGCGTCCTGGTGGCGCAGCCGGGGCTCGACAGCCCGGACAAGCTGAAGGGCAAGACGCTGGGGACGTTCCAGATGGACACGCTGGAGGTGCTGCCGTTCGACTGGCTGAAAAAGCACGGCGTGAATTTCAAGGACATCAATGTCCGCTACATGGGCAACACGCCCGAGGCCGTGGAGGCGTTCAAGGCCGGTGCACTCGACCTGATCTGCACCATCGAGCCCTATGCCACCGCGTTGCTGAACGACGTGAAAGGCAGCGTGATGCTGTCGGACGGCATCGACATCTACGGGCCCGGCTACACCGACTGCGTGCTGGCGGTGCGCGCCGACCTGATCAAGCAGAAGCCCGCTGCACTGAAGTCGCTGATCAAGGGCATGATGAAGGCACAGTACATGGCGGAGACGAAGCCGGAGGAGACGCTGCAGATTCTGGTCGGTCCGTACTACAAGACCTCGATCGACAATGCGCGCATTGCGATGACGAAGCAGCCCTCGGTGGTGGACGCACGCAGCCAGACACAGTTCATCCTCGATCGCGTCGAGTCGATCGTCGAGATGGGCTACATCAAGAAGAAGCCCGGCCGTGACGCGATCGACTGGACGCTGCTCGAGCAGGTGATCGCCGAGAACCAGGACCTGTATGGCAAGCTCAAGTACAAATCCGCTGCCTGACGCGGCATTGCGTCCGGCGGGCGGTTCGCCGCTGGACCTTTTGCCGTGGGCCTCGATCTGGTCAGCCGTCGCGCAGGCCGCGCCGCGTCTACTCTGGGGCGCGCTGTCGATCGGGCTGTTCGCCGGGCTGTGGGAACTGTGCTGGGCGCTCGGCTGGTCGGACCCGAAGCTGTTGCCGCCGCCGCATGTCTTCATCGGCGACATCGTCGACCAGGCGAAGTTCTTCAACACGGTGAACCGCTGGCAGATCGGCGTCGGCGTGAGCACGGGGCCGAGCCCGGCGATGGCGGTGCTCTACACGGTGCTGTCGTCCACGGGGCGCGTCCTGACCGGGCTGGTCATCGCCTTCACACTGGCGATAACCACCGGTGTGGCGATCCGCTACTTCCGGCTGTTCGAGCGGCTGACGCTACCCACGATAACCTTGCTGGCACCCGTGTCGCCGATCGCCTGGCTGCCGGTGGCGATCTTTCTGTTCGGCATCGGCAACGGACCGGCGGTGTTCATGGTTGTCGTGGCGCTGTTCTTCCACATGGTGCTGGCGACCATCACGCAGATCGACGGGGTGAACCGCAATCTGATCAATGTCGCGCGCACGATGGGTGCCACCAAGCGGCAGATCTATGCCCGCGTGGTGATCCCGGCGATCCTGCCCGGACTGTTCATGGTGCTGCGGCTCAATCTGTTCGGTGCCTGGATGGTGGTGCTGATCGCCGAAGCAACCGGCGTGGGCTACGGTCTCGGCCAGGTGATCATGCTGGCGCGCAACACCTTCAATCCCTCACTGGTGTTTTTCACCATCGGACTCATCGGCATACTGGGCTTCAGCTTCGATTTCCTGCTTCGCCAGGTGCAGCGGCGATTGCTCTACTGGGTGCCGCGGGAGGTGCTGAGTGGCATTTAATCCGATCCGCCCGTTCTCCTCGAAGGACGCGGTGGTCTGCCGCGCGGTCGGCAAGACCTGGGCGGACGGCACGCCGCGCGCGCATGAAGCCTTGCGCGGCATCGACCTGGATGTGGCGCCCAACGAGTTCATCGCTCTGCTGGGGCCGTCCGGCTGCGGCAAGTCCACGCTGCTGTATGTGATCGCCGGATTGGAAGCGACAAGCGGCGGCGAAATCTGGTCGTTCGGCGAACGCGTCGACACGCCGTCACCGGAACGCAGCCTGATCTTCCAGGAGACCTCGCTATTTCCCTGGCTCTCGGTCTGGCAGAACGTAAGCTTTGGCCTGTCGCTCAAGGGCGTTTCGGTGGCGGAGCGCAAGGACGCGGCACGTCGCGCCCTGGCACGGGTAGGGCTGTCGGAGGCGCTGGACAAACGCCCCGACGAACTGTCCGGTGGCATGCGCCAGCGCGTCGCGGTGGCGCGCGCATTGGCGATGCGGCCGAAGGTGCTGCTGATGGACGAGCCGTTCGCCGCGCTCGACGTGCAGACGCGCGCCAAGATGCAGGACTTCCTGCTGGATGTCTGGCGCAGCTCCGGTGCCTCCGTGCTGTTCGTGACGCACCATATCGACGAAGCGGTGGCACTGGCCGACCGGGTCGTGGTGTTCACGTCGCGGCCAGGCCTGGTCAAGACGATCGTGCCGATCGACCTGCCGCGTCCGCGCGATCTGTTTTCCCGCGAGGTCGAGGCATTGCGCCGGCAATTGACCAGCCTGCTGCAGGACGAGGTGGACCGGGCATTTGCCGAGCAGGAAGCGCTGGCAGCGGAATAGAAGCACGGTCGGGGGGAAGGGCGTCGCCTTTAAGCCCCAAGGGGGTCCGCCACGCCACCGGGGGCGGGAAAGCGCAGCCCCCTACCCCCCGCACCAAATTGGCAGGGGGGGGACAATGGCGCCAAAAAAATACCCACC
>JBGPND010000106.1:0-16474 GCA_041487355.1 Acetobacteraceae bacterium
GCCGCCGGAGCTGCCCGCGAGAGGCGAAAACGCAGGCCAGACGTGCCGGATGCCGAGCCGCAATCGGCTTGAACCCGATCACGCGCACCCCTAGGTTGCCCACCACTTCCGCTGATCAACATCGTCGAATCCGCTCCAGGCCTCTCGCCCTGATGTAGCTTGTGGTGGTGCCGACGGAAAGGACGCGTATGGCCGAGAAGGACAAGACCGAAACCACCGGGTTCAAGCTCCCCGACCCGGCGGAGATCGGTCGTTCGATGGCCGACGTAGCGGAACGCTCCCAACGCATCGTCGGCGAATGGCTCAAGCGCCAGGCGAGCGAGGAGCACGCGCCCGATCCACTGAACATCGGCAGCGCCTTCATGGAGATGACCGCCAGGCTGATGGCCAACCCGGCCGGCCTGATGGCCGCGCAGCTCGGCTTCTGGCAGGACTACATGACGCTCTGGCAGAACACCGCGCGGCGCATGATGGGCATGGACGCCGAACCGGTGATCGACGCGCCCTCGACCGATCGCCGCTTCAAGGACGATGCGTGGAAGGAGAACGAGGTCTTCGACTTCATCAAGCAATCCTACCTGCTGTCCGCGCGTTTCGTGCAGGACGTGGTGAAGCAGGTCGATGGGCTGGATCCGAAGACGGCGCAGAAGGTGGATTTCTACTCGCGGCAGTTCGTCGATGCGATGAGTCCGTCGAACTTCCTGCTGACCAATCCCGAGGTGCTGCGCAAGACCGCCGAGACCGGCGGGGAGAATCTGCTGAAGGGCCTGAACAACCTGCTCGCCGACCTCGAGCGCGGCAAGGGCAAGCTGCACATCAAGATGACCGATATGGACGCCTTCAAGCTGGGCGAGAATATCGGCGTCTCACCCGGCAAGGTGGTGTTCCAGAACGACCTGATCCAGCTCATTCAGTACACCCCGGCAACCGACAAGGTGCTGAAGCGGCCGCTGCTGATCGCGCCGCCCTGGATCAACAAGTTCTACATCCTCGATCTTCGCCCGCGGAACAGCTTCGTGCGCTGGGCCGCCTCGCAAGGCCACACGGTGTTCGTGATCTCCTGGGTGAACCCGGACACGAAACTCGCGGAGAAGGGCTTCGAGGACTACATGACGGACGGCTATCTCGCCGCGCTGGATGCGATCGAGCAGGCGACCGGCGAGCGCGAGGTGAACGCGATCGGCTATTGCCTCGGCGGCACGCTGCTGGCGAGCACGCTGGCCTATATGGCGGTGAAGGGCGACGACAGGATCAAGTCCGCCACGTTCTTCGTCACCATGATGGACTTCGAGGAGGCCGGCGAGCTTGGCGTGTTCATCGACGAAGAGCAGTTGAAGGCGATCGAGGAGAAGATGAGCAAGCGCGGCTATCTCGAAGGCTCCGAGATGGCGACCACGTTCAACATGCTGCGCGCCAACGATCTGATCTGGTCGTTCGTGGTGAACAACTACCTGCTCGGCAATGACCCGTTCCCGTTCGATCTGCTGTACTGGAACGCGGATTCGACGCGGATGCCGGCGCGCATGCACAGCTTCTATCTGCGCAAGATGTACCAGAAGAATCTGCTGGCGGTGCCGAACGGGATCAGCCTCGCCGGTGTGCCGATCGACCTGACGAAGATCAGGACGCCGGCGTATTTCCTGTCGACCCGCGAGGATCACATCGCGCCGTGGAAATCCACCTATCGCGGCACGCAGTTGCTGAGTGGGCCGAAGCGCTTTGTGCTGGCGGCGTCAGGCCATATCGCGGGCGTGGTCAATCCGCCGGAAGGCGGCAAGTACAGCCACTGGATCAACAAGGATCTGCCGCCCAACCCGGAGGAGTGGTTCAAGGGCGCCACCGAGATCGCCGGCTCCTGGTGGCCCGACTGGCACCGTTGGGTGAGCAGCCAGGCGAAGGCGCAGGTGCCGGCGCGGGTGCCCGGCGATGGCAAGCTGAAGCCGATCGAGGACGCGCCGGGCAGCTACGTGAAGGTGCGGCTGAGCTGATACCAAAGTGTCATTGCGAGTAGCGTAGCGGTGGCCGGGCTTGACCCGGCCAAGCAAGCTCGATCGGAGTGCGCACTCATACCCGACGCTGAAATGAATGACGTACGGTGCCCGGCGCTTCCCGTCATGGCCGTCCCCGGACTTGATCCGGGGACGGCCATGACGGCGGTACGCAGCGCCAGTGCGACCGGACAGAGAGTCAATGTTTTCAGCGCTTGGTATCACCCCGAGATTGCTTCGCTCCGCTCGCAATGACAGTCGGGCGTACGGGTCAGCGATTGGCGCGGCGCAGCACCGACTGCAGCAACACGTTGGCACCGGCTGCCACGTGACGGCGCGGGCATCGCGCTAGGCCCAGAGTTCGCGCAGTCCGGATTTCGGATCGCGGTCGATCACCGGTGCCACAGCCTTGGCGATGGCCAGCAGCCCCGCGTCGGTCAGGCGCGGCCCGACCAGCGTGACGCCGACGGGGAGGTTCTTCGGCCCGCGGCAGACCGGGATGCCGACGCACGGCACATGCAGCAACGTCCACATGCGATTGAAGATCGCGTTGCCGGTCGTGTGCAGCCCTTCCGGCGCCTCGCCCGGCGCGCTTGGCGTCAGCACAACGTCCAGGGTCGCGCCGAACATCGCGTCGAACACCGACCGGCAGGAATCCGCGACCGCGTAGCTCGCCAGCAGTGCCTCGCGCGTGATGCCGGTGGGGTTCTCCACCTTCGCCTTCAGGTCGGGAGCGAGCAACGCGTGGGCGTTGATGTATTCGGGCAGGAATGAGACGCCGCCTTCGCTGCTGACGATGGTGTTCTGCGCGTCGTGCAGGCGGTTGAACGCTTCGGGCAGCACCAGGTCCTCAACGATCGCGCCAGCTTCGGCGAGTCGTTTCGCTGCGGTTTCGAGCGCCGTCGCCCCGGCGGGTTCGATCGCATGCCAGACCGGGCTGCGGCACAAGCCAACGCGCAAACCCTTCACCGCGATCGGCGTCGTGTCCTCTGCGAGGCGATACGCCGTGCCGACCAGGATCAGGTCGTCCACAGACCGGCCGTACCAGCCAACCGTATCCAGCGTGATCGACGACATCCGCACGCCTTCGCGGCTCAGCAGGTTCCAGGTCGGCTTGATGCCGTAGATGCCGTTGAAAGACGCCGGCCGGATATGCGAGCCGCCGGTCTGCGTGCCGAACGCCAGCGGCACATGGAAATCACCGACCGCCGCGCCCAAACCGGACGACGAACCACCCGGCGTGTGCGCAAGATTATACGGATTGCGTGTCAGCGCCTTGCGCCCGCCGGAGGCGAACTCCACCGTGTCGGTCTTGCCAAGGATCAGCGCGCCGGCACCACGCACCACCGCGACACAGGCCGCATCGCGCCCGACGCGCAGCCCGTCGTAGATCGGCGAGTTCTGCGTCGTCGGATAGTCCGCCGTGTCGATGATGTCCTTCACGCCGAACGGCAGCCCGTGCAGCGGCCCCTTCGACGGCAGCTTGTCCAGTTCGCGTGCGCGGCGGATGGCGTGGTCGGGATCGAGCCACAGCCAGGCCCGCACTTCCGCGTCACGCGCGGCGATGCGGGCGAGACAGGACCGCAACAGCTCCTCGCAGGAAAGCTGCTTGGCGCGGATCAACGCAGCAGCCTCGGCGGCGGTGAGCTGGCACGGCTCGGTTGCGACGTTGGTGCTGACGGCGTCCATCAGAACAGCAGCCCCTTGCGCAGCATGCCGTGGATGCCCTTCTCGCCATTCACCGTCTGCGTCACGTGGAAATCCACCGCCAAGGAGCAGAACTGATACGCCTGCTCGCGCGACAGATTGCTGCGGCTGCAGATGAAGCTGATCATCTCGCGCAACGCCTGCTTCATCGCCTGGTCGAGATCCTCGTTCAGGCCCATGCTGATGAAGTAATTCGGCGTCTCTGCCTTGGGTTGGCGCAGCAGCGGACGCGTCGGACCGCCGCCCTTGTGCAACACGAAGGTGAACGTGCCGGTCAGGCACATTTCCAACGCGGTGACGCAGACCTCGCCGTCGCCCTGCACGCCGTGCCCGTCACCCACCGAGAAATTCGCGCCAAGTACCCACACAGGTAGATACAAGGTGCTGCCCGCCGTCAGCTCCTTGTTGTCCAGATTGCCACCATGGATGCGCGGCTCCTTCGATGCGATCGTGCCGAAGGCGGGCGGCGGCGCGACGCCCATCACGCCGAAGAACGGCGCCAGCGCCAGTTCCGTTCCCCAGGGCAGCAAGCACACACCGCGCGCGCGATCGACCGGGATGTGGCTGATCACCGTCTCGTGGAAATCCTCCGGCAGCGTGCCGGCGAGCGGGCGGATCACGTTGTAGCCCCAGTCGGCGCCCGGCTCGATCTTCTCGATGCGGATCTCCAGCATGTCGCCCGGCGCCGCACCGGCGATGGCAATCGGGCCAGTAACGATGTGTCCGGCGCGCGAACCTGGATTGGCCGCGATGATCGCACTGAGTTCCGGCGGCACCGTGAAGCCGGAGCTCGCCGGCGGCATGACCTCCTCGCGGCCGGAGACACATTGCACCACCACCCTGTCGCCTGATTCGATGGTCAGGACAGGCGGAAAGGTCGCGTCGAACACGCCGATGCGGACGGTCTTCGGCGAGGCGCGAAGTTCATGCTGGGCCATGGCAGTTTCCTTCGATCAGGCGGCGACCAGGGTGGCGGACAGCGCCGGGCGGCGGGCACGGAACGGCGCGGCTTTCTCGAACGCATCCGCCACGCGGAACAGCGTCGGCTCCTGGAACGGCTTGCCGACGAGCTGGATCGCGACCGGCAGATCGCCCTCGCCGAAGCCCGAGCAGATCGACATCGCCGGGTAGCCCGACACGTTGAACGGCATGGTGAAGCTGGGCTTCTGGCCGACATCCCAGTCCGGGACTGCGTCGATCTTCGGCGCCTCCCGCGGCTGCGCCGCGGTCAGCACCACGTCCAGTCCGGACATCGCCGCCTGCAATTCGGCGCGCAGCTCGCGCCGGCGCCGCACCGCCTGCACGTAATCCACGCCAGACACCATCGCGCCCAGCATCAGCCGCTGCTGCACGCGCGCGCTGAAATCGCCGAGCCGGGTGCGGGCCCATTCGTCGTAGGCGGAGGCACGCTCGGTAAGCGAGATCAGCGTGCCGCAGGCGTGCCAGTCGTGCAGCGGCGACAGCGTCACTTCGCTGACCTCGGCACCGAGCGAGCGGAATGTGTCGATCGCCGCGTCGATGCCGCGCTGCGTGCCTTCGCTGACCTTGTGGTCCACTTCGTGGAAATGGTGGATCACGCCGATGCGCATGCCCTTGATGCCGGTGCCGAGTTGCGCGGTGTAGTCGGGGATTGGTCGCGACGCGCTGGCCGGGTCGCGCGGATCGTGGCCGGCGAGCGCCTGCAGCATCAGCGCGCAGTCCTCGGCGGTCCAGGCCATCGGCCCGATATGATCCAGCGTGAATGCAGCGGGAGCGACGCCGGCGCGGCTGACCAGACCATAGGTCGGCTTGATGCCGGCGATGCCGCACAGTGCCGATGGACCGCGGATCGAGCCGCCGGTGTCGGTGCCGATGCCGCCGAGGATCAGCCCCGCCGCCACGCCGGCACCAGTGCCACTGCTCGATCCGGCGGTGAAATGCCCGGTGTTCCATGGATTGCGCGCCGGCGGCCAGGGCAGATCGAAAGACGGCCCACCATCGGCGAATTCATGTGTCGCCGTCTTGCCCATCAGCACCGTACCCGCTTCGGCGAGTTTCGTCGCGCAGGTCGCATCGGTGTCGGGAACATTGTCGCGCAGGATCTTGGAATGGCACGTCGTGCGGATGCCCTTGGTGTCGACGATGTCCTTCAAGCCGATGGGAATGCCGTGCAACGGACCGCTCGGACCGTTCGCCATGATCGCAGCCTCGGCCGTGCGCGCATCGGCGAGCGCGCGTTCCTCGGTGAGCAGGATGAAGCTGTGCAGTTCACTATCCAGTGAGTGAACGCGGTCGAGACAGGCGCGCGTCAACTCCACCGGCGACAATTGCTTCGCGGCGATCAGTTTCGCGGCTTCGGCAATCGTGGGGATGCTGCTCATGTCAGATCCTCCTCGGCGAAGCCGTAGGTCAGCACGGGCTCGGCCATGCGGCCGCGCGGCTTGCGCACGCGCGCCGCCATTGCGGCGACATGCGGATAGGCGGCCTTCAGTTCGGCTTTCTGCTCCGGGGTGAGCGAAAGTCCTGCGCGGGCGATCAGGAAATCGAGTGCCTCGTCTCCGGGTTCAGGCTGCATGATCCCCTCCTCATCTGACATTGCCCTTGGACTCATCGTTCGCTGGAAACATGCGCCGGGCTGACCGAATGCTGCAAGCCAGGCCATGGCTGCGACGCGTCATCACCGGCGACGCGCAGGCAACGCGCCATGCGTCCGTGCAATGGATAGCGTGGTGCAGGCACCGCAGCGCGACATTCGGACTGCGCCTGGACGCAGCGCGGCGCGAAGGCGCATCCAGCAGGCAGGCGGCGCAGGTCGGGCGGGCTGCCCGGGATTGCCTCGATGTCGTGGTCGCGGCTTTGGCCGTGCATCGTGGATGCCAGCAGGCCCTGCGTGTAGGGATGCAGCGGTGCGCGCAGCACCTCGGCCACCGGACCTTCCTCGACGATGCGGCCGGCATACATCACCGCGATGCGGTCGGCGATCTCGGAGGCCACGCCGAGGTCGTGCGTGACGAAGATCGTGCCCATGCCCAGTTCGCGCTGCAATTTCCGCAGCAGGATCAGCACCTGGATCTGCACGGTGGCATCCAGCGCCGTCGTCGGTTCGTCGGCCAGCAGCAGGCGCGGCCCGCAGGACAGTGCCATGGCGATCATCGCCCGCTGGCGCAGCCCGCCGGACAGTTCGTGCGGATAATTGTCGAGCCTTCGTTCCGCGGACGGTATCTTCACCAGCTCCAGCAGTTCGAGCGCCCGCGCGCGGGCTTCGGCGCGGCTGCCCCCCTTGTGCCGCATCACTGTCTCGGCGATCTGCGTGCCGATCGTGTAGACCGGATCGAGCGCGGTCATCGGTTCCTGGAAGATCATCGACACCAGGCCGCCGCGCAGGTCACGCAGCCGGCGTTTGTCGAGCGCCAGCACATCCTGGCCGTCGATGCGGATGGCGCCCTCGATGCGTGTCCGGCGCGGCGGCAACAGGCGCAACATGGCGCGCAAGGTGACGCTCTTGCCGGAGCCGGATTCACCGAGGATGCACAACACCTCACCGGGGCGCACGCTGAAGCTCACACCGTTCACCGCATGCACCGTCGCCTCGCGCATGACGAAACGCACGGTGAGGTCGTCCACTTCGACCAGCGGCGGTTCGGCCGATGCCCCAGCGTCAAGCCCGGGGACGGCCATGACGGTAGAGGTGGCGGTTGGGGCGTTCATGCCGGTGCCGCCGAATGGCCGGAGCCGGCGTCCAGCATATGGCAGGCGGCGACATGCGAACCGCGCTCGAGCCACGCGCCAAGCTCCGGCGACTTCGCGGTACATACGTCTTCGGCGAACGGACAGCGCGTGTGGAAGCGGCAGCCGGTGGGCGGATCGATCGCGCTTGGCGGATCGCCGGTGATCGGCGGCTCCTCGATGCGGTGCGCGGGATCCATCGACGGGCGCGACCCAAGCAGCGCGCGCGTGTAAGGATGCAGCGGGCGGGTGAAGATTTCCTCGGACGGACCCAGTTCCACGACGCGGCCGAGATACATCACCAGCACGCGGTCGCTGATATAGCGGACCACGTTCAGGTCGTGGCTGATGAACAGATACGTCAGGTTGAACTGCGCCTTCAGCGCGCGCAGCAGGTTCAGCACCTGCGCCTCCACCGACTTGTCGAGCGCCGACACCGCCTCGTCCAGGATCACCATGCGCGGCTCGATCGCCAGTGCGCGGGCGATGTTCACCCGCTGCTTCTGCCCGCCCGACAGCTCGTGCGGATAGCGCTGCCCGAACAGATCGGGGTTGAGCCCGACCTTCACCAGCATCTCGCGCGCGACACGCCTTGCGTCCGGCTTCCTCCTGCCATGCACGAACGGACCGAACGCGACCGAATCCTGCACCGGCATGCGCGGATTGAGCGACGAGTAGCTGTCCTGGAAGACCATCTGCACATGGCGGCGCAGGGCAGCCACGGTGATGCCGCGCGGCGCGCCGACCGGCTCGCCGTCGAAGATCAGCTCGCCGCCATCGCGCTCGACCAGATGCAGCAGCAGCCGCGCGAGGGTCGACTTGCCGCAGCCCGATTCACCGACGATGCCGAGCGTCTCGCCCTTGAACAGGGTGAACGACACGCCGTCCACGGCGCGCACGCGCGCGGACTTGCTGCCGCCGCGGACGTGGAAATGCTTGGCAAGATCGCGCGCGATCAGCAGTGGCTGCGCCGGGCCGCCCACGTCGCGTGGGTCGGCTCCCCCTCCCCGACCCTCCCCCGCTGCGCGGGAGAGGGGGCGTAGTGGCGTGTCCAGTGCGGTACTCACAGCCGCACATCCATGGCGGAGCGGATGCCGTCGCTCACCAGGTTGAAGCAGATCGAGGTGACGAAGATTGCCGCACCCGGCAGGGCGCAGGACAGCGGCGCGACATAGATCGACTGGCGCAGCGTGCTCAACATCAGGCCCCAGTCGGGGGTCGGCGGTTTCACACCGAGGCCAAGGAATGACAAGCCCGAGGCGAGCAGGATGCTGACCGAGACCAGGCTGGAGGCATAGATGAAGACGGGGCCAAGCACATTGCCGAGCACGTGGTAGCGAACGATGGTGAACATGCCGGCGCCGGTTGCGCGCGCCGCCTCGATGAAGTCGAGGCTGCGCACCTGTGCCGTCGCGGTCTCCGCCACGCGGCACATTGCCGGGGTGAACACCAGCGCCAGCGCCGCCATGCCGTTCGCCATGCCGCCGCCCATCGCACCGGAGATCGCCACCGCCAGCAGCACGGAGGGAAACGCGTAGAACACGTCCATCGTGCGCATGATCGCGGCATTCACCCGCCGCCCGGCGAAGCCACCGATCACACCGAGCGTGCCGCCGAGCGCGGTGGCGATGCAGACCGGAACCAGCCCCATCAGCAGCGACGATCGTCCGCCGTAGATCAGCCGGCTGAGCAGGTCGCGGCCCAGCTCGTCGGTGCCGAGCGGATGACCGCGATAGCCGAACGGCTTCAGCCGCAGCACGACGCCTTCCTTGTAGGGATCGAACGGCGCGAGCAGCGGCGCGAAGATCGCCGCCAGCACGATCAGCAGCACGATCAAACCGAAGAACAATGTCGCGGGGTCATGCCGCAGGCGGTAGCCAACCGAACTCCAGTAACCGCGCACGCGGAGTGCCGGCGGTGAATCATCATCGAAACGGGCGCCGATCGGGAGCGAGGCAGTCTGTGACATCGCTTCTCTCCTGCTCAGGCCCGGCGGATCCGCGGGTCGATGACGGATTGCAGCAGATCGACGACAAGATTGGTGGCGACGAAGATCATCGCCAGGAACAGGATGGTTCCCTGCAACACGGGGATATCGCGGTTGATGATCGCCTTCGACAGCATGAAGCCGCTGCCGGGCCAGGTGAACACGGTCTCCACCAGGATGGAGCCGCCCATCAGATAGCCGAACTGCAGACCCATCACCGCCATCACCTGCGGTGCCGAGTTCTTCAGCACGTGGCGGATGACCGCGATCTCGCCGAGCCCCTTGGCGCGCAGCGTGGTGACGAAGTCCTGGTTCAACACCTCCGCCACCGCCGCGCGCGTGGTACGCGAGATGATGCCGACCGGAATCATCGACAGCGTGACGACGGGCAGCACCAGATATTGCACGTCCGACCAGCGAAAAATGCTGAACTGCGCTGAACCTTTCGGCCCCATGCCGGTAGCCGGCAGCACCATAAGCTCGACGGCGAACACGATCACCAGAACGATGCCGAGCCAGTAGTTGGGCAGGCTGACACCGACCACCGCAGCGCCGGTGACCACCCGATCCACGGCGCGACCGGGAAAGCAGCCGGCGATTGCGCCCATCGTGTAGCCGATCGTGAAAGCCAGCGGCACCGCGAAGCTGGTGAGCATGAACGTGTTGGACAGTGCACCGGTGACTTCCAGGATCACCGGACGGCGTGTCGCGATCGACATGCCGAAATCACCGGTGAGCACGTGGCCGAGCCAGAGGAGAAACTGCACCGGCAGCGGCCGATCGAGCCCGTAGGCGTGCTTGATCTGTTCGACCATTTCGGCCGTTGCGTCCGAGGGCAGGATGGTCTGCAACGGATCGCCTGGCGAGAGATAGACCAGCGAGAAGCAGACCACGCTGACCCCGAAAGCGATCGGGATGGCGAACAGGATCCGCCGCGCGATATAGCCAAGCATCGTCAGGACTCCTCAATCGTCATGCCCATGGTGTCATTGCGAGGAGCGAAGCGACCCCCGGGTCAAGCCCGGGGGCAGGCTCCGACGCGATTGCTTCGCCTGCGGCTCGCAATGACAGGTGGACAGTTCATTGCGGGTTCGATCCTCAGGGATCCACGGAGATTGGCGTCAGGTCCTGGAACCAGTTCTGCGCCTGCACGAAGCCATGCAATTTCGGCGACAGGGCGCGCGGATTCAGGTCATGCACCACCCAGATCATCAGCGCGCGGTCGTTCTCCAGCTCGTGCAGCCTGGTCAGCATCGCCAGGCGCTTGTCGGCGGCGAACTCGTTGAGGATCTGACCGACCAGCTCCTCGATCTCCGGATCGTAGAAATGCCCCCAGTTCGCGCCGGCCGGTGACCAGTGCAGCTTCCACACCGGCTTGATCAGCGCGCTCAGCGGATCGAGCAAAGCGCGCGAACCGTTAAAGCCGTCGATCTCCGGGTATTTCACCACGCCGGAGCGGCTGACCTCGATCAGCGAGTTCCAGTCCATCACCTTGAACTCGACCTGGAAGCCGACTTCCTCGAGCTGCGACTTCACCAGCTCGTTCATCGGCAGCGGCTGCATCTGGCCGGAACCCGAGGTGGAGATCGCCAGCACGATCTTGCACGGCATGCAGCCGGCTTCCTTGAGCAGCGCCTTGGCCTTGGCCTGGTTGTAGTCATAGCGCACTGGGTTGCCGAAATAGGGCGTGCCCGGCGGCATGGTGGCGTATTCCTCCAGCGCCAAGCCGCCCAGCAGCTCGACGAACTCCGCACGGTTCAACGCGTAGTTGGCGGCGCGGCGGACGCGGATATCGGTCATCGGGCCACGCACGAAATTCAGCGTGTATGGCCAGTTGTGGGGATAGACATTGGTGACGATCTGCATGCCGGCGCTCTTCAGGCGCGGGATGGCGTCGGGCGACGGGGCCTCGACAAAGTTCACCTGGCCGGTGAGCAACGCGGCGGTACGTGTGGCGGCTTCCGGCATCGGCAGCAGGACGAGCCGATCGTGCTTGGCGATGCGCTTCGGGTCCCAGTATTCCTTGTTCGGCAGCAGTTCGAGCCGCTCATGCGCGACCATACGGTCGAACCGGTAGGGACCGGTGCCGGACGGATGCTCGGCGTAGGCACCCCAGTCGTATTTCAGCGCCTCCGCGCGGCAGCGGCTGACCATGAGCAGGTAGCTCATCGAGTAGGGGAACAGCGATTCCACCACCTTGGTGGTGATCGCGATGGTGTTGTCGTCGATCTTCTCGATGGACTCGAAATTGGTGGTGTAGGTGCGCGAAAGCGCCATCTGCAGCGTGTAGAATTGCGGCGCCTTCTGGTCGGTGACGCGCGCCATGTTCCATACCACGTCATCGGCGGTGAACGGGCAGCCGTCGTGCCACTTCACGCCCTGGCGCAGGTGGTAGATCCAGCGGCGGTGGTTGTTCGGATCGACCTCCCAGGAAGTGGCGAGCCCGGGCTTGATGTCGGAGGGTTTGTCGCTGCGCGACAGGTCCCAGAGCGCCAGCCCGTCGTAGATATTGTAGCCGACGAAGCGGAAACCCTCGAACCCCTGGTCGGGATTGCCGGTGGTGTTGGGGATGTCGCCGGCGGTCATCGCGACGGTGAGGACTGACTCGGCTTGGGCCGGCTGGGGGACGGTCCAGGCCAGAAGCGGCGCGATCGCGCACGCGAGGGTGATTCGCCGGACGGACCGGTGGATCGATTTTTTCATTCATGCCTCCTGCAAGCAAAGCCTGTGTTCTGTTGCAGCGCAGCATAAGTTTCTGCCTCTTGTCCAGGCGAAAATGCGGCTGTTTAATCTTAGTAGCGTACCATATGAGTTTTTGACTGATATATATGCATATTCATGACGCGGATGGGTCACTAAGATCCTTATTTAGGCAAAGTACTGCTATCGCCTGCGGATGACGTCACCGCCCGGCAGCATCTGCGTGGCTGCATCGGCGGTCGCGATGTTGGCCGACCGGATGTACGGCAGGTTGGTCAGCACGTGCAGCGTCTGCTGCGGCGGCAGCGTGAAAACCGGCGAGGCGAGCGCCTGCATCGCGGCGGCCTGATTGCCGGACTGCCACGCCGAGGCGAACTGCAGCAGAGCATTCACGACAAGCTGCGATGGCGCATCGGGCCTGATCCCCAGCGCCCGGCGAACGTCGGCGCGCGCCTGAAGCATCTCCTGCCTGGTCAGCGGCGACAGCGTCACCCAGCGCGGGTTGCTGCTGAGCTCGCCCGCCAGGTAGTCGACCGCGGCTGCCGCCCTGGCGGCATCGACCGGATCATTCAGCGTGCGTGCCGGTGCGGCGAAGGCCCAGGACGCCTGGTTTGCCGCGCCCACGTCATTGTCCAGGGTTCCGAACGCGCCGAACGGAAGCGACGCCGTGTCGGGCGGCGGCTGGACGGCGCAGGCGGCGATTGCCAGACAGGGCAGCACGACACCGAGACGGATGATCATGGCTCGAACCCTCTTCCTTCCGTCCTGAAGGAAATGGGGCAGGCCGGCGCTTTCCGTAGAGTGGCTTTACGTCGCGCTGCCGAGCCCGGCGCGGAAGCGGGCGGCCAGTTCGCGATACACTACCGCGTTGCGGTCGAATTTCCGCCGCTCCTCGTCGCTCATCACGCGGATGAGCCGCGCCGGCGCGCCGACCCACAGCTCATTGCGGCCGATCACCTTGCCGGGAGTGAGCAGGCCGCCGGCGCCGAGCATGCCGCCTTCCTCGATCACCGCCCCGTCCAGCACGGTGGCGGAGATGCCGACGAAGGCACGGTCCTTCAGCGTGCAGGCGTGGATGACCGCGTTGTGCCCGACGGTGACATCGTCACCGATGATCGCGGCAAGCCCGCCGGAATCGACATGGATGATGGCGCCGTCCTGGATGTTGGTGCGCGCGCCGATGCGGACGTAGTTGAGATCGCCGCGCACCAGGCAATGGAACCAGACGCCGGTCTCCGAGCCGATCTCCACGTCGCCGATCACCGCCGCGGTGGGGGCGATGAACGCGTCCGGCGCCACTTTCGGCGTGACGCCGTCCAGCGTGTAGATCGGGCCCTGGCCGGTGAGCGGCTCAGGCATCCACTGCCTCCCGCCGCGCGACGCCGACGGGAAGACCGAGCATCAGGCGAACGTTCTGCACCGCCGCCCCGGACGCACCCTTGCCGAGGTTGTCGAGCCGCGCGACCAGCACCGCCTGGCGATGCTTCTCATTGGCATGCACATAGAGCTCCAGCAGGTTCGTCTCGTTCAGCGCCTGCGGCTCCAGCTTGCCATCCGCCGGGGGGGCGGTGACGCGGACATACTCGCAGCCCCGGTAGCGCGCTTCGAGCACCGCATGCAGGTCGGCGCCGGTGGGCTTGCCGTGCAGCGTATCGAGATGCAGCGGCACCGAGACCAGCATGCCCTGGCGATAGTGGCCCACCGACGGCGCAAAAATCGGCCGGCGGGAGAGGCCGCTATAGAGCTCGGTTTCCGGGACGTGCTTGTGCTCCAGCTTCAGCGCGTAGAGTTCGAAGGCCGGGCCGCCGTCGCGTTCGTGGCCCTCGATCATCGGCCGCCCGCCGCCGGAGTAGCCGCTGACGGCGTTGATGGTAACCGGAAAGTCGGGCGGAATGATGCCGGCATCCACCAGCGGGCGAAGCAGGCCGATCGCGCCGGTGGGATAGCAGCCCGGATTGGCGACCTTCCGTGCAGCGGCGATGCGCTCGGCCTGGCCGTGTTGCATTTCCGGGAAGCCATACGCCCAGTCCGGATGCACGCGATGCGCCGTGCTGGCGTCGAGGATTTTCGCCGCCGCGTTGCCGAGCCCATCCGCGAGCGCCACCGACTCGCGCGCCGCATCGTCCGGCAGGCACAGCACGACGAGGTCCACCTCGGCCATCATGCCGCGCCGCGCGGCGGGATCGCGGCGCCGGTCGGCGGGAAGGCTCCTCAGTTCGATGTCGGGCAACGCGCGCAGACGATCGCGGATGCCGAGTCCTGTCGTGCCGGCCTCGCCGTCGATGAACACGCTAGGCTTGGAAGCCATCTCGATCCTCCGGCCGCTATTGGCCGGAAGCCTACGTCGCGCTCCGACCACCAACCACTGACAACTGACCGCCAGTTCTCATCGCTTGCTGAACTGGAAGCTTCGTCGGGCCTTCGCCTTGCCGTACTTCTTGCGCTCGACCACGCGCGAATCGCGGGTGAGGAAGCCGGCGACCTTCAGGATGCCGCGCAGCTCCGGCTCGTAGTAGGTCAGCGCGCGCGAGATGCCATGGCGCACCGCGCCGGCCTGGCCGGAGAGGCCGCCGCCGGTGACGGTGCAGAACACGTCGAACTGGTTGTAGCGGTCGGCCACCAGGAAGGGCTGGGTGAGCAGCATGCGCAGCACGGGGCGGGCGAAATACTGCACGACCTTCTTGCTGTTCACGGTGATCTCGCCCTTGCCCGGCTTGATCCACACGCGCGCCACCGCGTTCTTGCGCCGGCCCGTGGCATAGGAGCGGCCGAGCGCGTCGCGCTTCGGTTCGACCTTCGGCCGATCGGTGGTCGCCGGCGCGGTGCCGGTGACGGCCTGCTGGGCGGCGACGATGTCCCTGAGGTCGGCGAGCGTGCGGGTCTGGGTTCCGGACATGCTGGATCAGCCTCGCTTGTTCTTCGGGTTCATGGCGGCGACATCGAGCGGTTTCGGCTGCTGCGCCGTGTGCTTGTGCTCGGGGCCGGCGTAGACGTACAGGTGCTTCATCTGCATCCGTTGCAGCGGGCCGCGGGTGATCATGCGCTCCACCGCCTTTTCCAGCACGCGCTCGGGGTGCTGGCTGTCCAGGCGCTGGCGGATGGTGCGGCCCTTGATGCCGCCGGGATAGCCGGTGTGGTAGTAAAAGACCGACTGGTCCGGCTTGTTGCCGGTGATGCGCACCTTCGCCGCGTTGACCACGATGACGTTGTCGCCGCAGTCGACATGCGGGGTGAACTGCGGCTTGTGCTTGCCGCGCAGGCGGTTGGCGATGATTGAGGCGAGGCGGCCGAGCACGACGCCTTCCGCGTCGATCAGCACCCAGGCCTTCGTCACCTCCGCGGGCTTCAGCGAGAGGGTGGTCTTCTGCATTGGGGAGGGGTCCCTGCGATCTGGCGGCGGGGTATGGGGGAAAAGCATGGCGGGGTCAAGGGTTTGGGCGTGTGGTAATATAATACCACAAGAGGGATGTGTGTCTGACTTTCAGCGACCCCGGGTCTGCGCAGTCACGTACGCACGCAGGATGGCGTTGATGCGAGTCTGATAGCCCCGCTCGGCGCGGAACCACTCCAGCAGATCGGCGTCCAGACGGATCGTCACCGTCTCCTTGCCCCGCGCATCACCACACGCGCACCCTTCCAGAAGGCCTCGTCCGTCGGCTTGACGTCGGGATCGCTGGCGATTGCGGCATGCACCTCCTCATCGGTCATGCTGCGCAGCCGCCGCCAATCGGTGCCTGGTTCAGTCTTCGACGTGGCGCCAGAAGTATCGTCGTTCATGTGGCTCGGCCCTCCAGGCCGATATCAGTTGCCGCTCGTCATTCTCCCGGTCGACGTAGATCACGGTGACCTCGACGCCGTTCATCAATCCGATCGCGTAGACCCGCACCTCGCCATTGTCGAGCCGCTCATCGAGGCGCTCTACCGTCGGCCCCTCGAAGATTCCGGACGGAAGGCCTGCCTGTCCGGAAAGGCATTGCTGACCAGCCTTGAAGCGAGCGCCCTGTTGAGCACCGAAGGAGGCTCGCCGCCCGATGCCAACTCGCCGCCGGCCGTCCGGCGCGCATGGCGACATTGACAATGCCCGCCAGGCACCGAATCGTTGCACGCCCATGCCATCGATCCCAGCAAACACCCGGTCGGCTCCGGTTTGGCGACAACCGGCTGACATCCCGCTCGACCACAGAGGCCCGGTCGGCGTGCCGTTCTCCCCACTGTCGCCGGCCTGCCTGCAACGTCCGCTGTTCGCGTTGTTCGAGTCCGTCGCAGCGTGCGATCCATCCGCACTGGCGCTGACCGACGGAACCGACCGCATCAGCTTCGGTGCATTGCGCGGCAGGGCACTGGCACTGGCGCGGCAGATCGACGCGGCTGTGCCCGCCGGGGCCGC
>JBGPND010000107.1:0-16427 GCA_041487355.1 Acetobacteraceae bacterium
CTCCCGCGAAGCGGGGGAGGGTTGGGGAGGGGGCCTTCTTTGATGCTGCAACTCCGTTCCGTCGACGCTGGCTACGGCAGCTTCCAGGCACTGTTCGGCATCTCGCTCGAAGTGAACGCTGGCGAAGCGGTGGCGGTGATCGGCCCCAATGGCGCGGGCAAGACCACGCTGATGCGCGTGATCTCCGGCCTGATCCGCCCGATGCGCGGCAGCATGCACATGGAAGGCACCGACCTCACGACGACGCCGGCACACCGCGTCGTCGAACTCGGCATCGCGCACGTGCCGGAGAATCGCCGCCTGTTCGCGCGCATGACGGTCGAGGACAATCTGCGCATGGGCGCCTTCATCCCGGCGGCGCGACCGAAATTCCGCGAGCGCCTGGATTTCGTCTACCAGCTCTTCCCCCGCCTGCTCGAGCGGCGCAACCAACTGGCGGGAACCATGTCGGGCGGCGAGCAGCAGATGTGCGCCATCGGCCGCGCCCTGATGTCGGAACCGAAGTTGCTGCTGCTCGACGAACCGTCCGCCGGACTGGCACCGGTGATCGTGCAGCAGGTGTTCGGCCTGGTGGAACGCATCCGCGCGAGCGGGCTCACCGTGCTCATCGTCGAACAGAACGTCCGCCAGGTGCTGCGCGTGGTGGACCGCGCCTACGTGCTGGAAGCCGGCAGCCTGCGGGCATCCGGTGCCGCCAGCGAGCTCTTGGAAAGTGCCACGATCCGCGAAGCCTACCTCGGAGTCTGAAGCGTGTTCGACATCTTTGACATCTACCTGCTGGAGGCGCTGATCAACGGCGTGCTGCTCGGCGGCGTGCTGGCGCTGCTGGCGCTCGGGCTGAACCTGATCTTCGGCGTCATCGACGTGGTGTGGATCTGCTACGCCGAACTGATCATGCTGGGCATGTACGGCATGTATTACCTGTTTGCCGTCTACCACGTGCCTTTCCTGATCGCGGCGGTGATCTGCATCGCCGGCGTTGGCGGGCTCGGCGTCGCGCTGCACCTGCTGGTGATCGCGCCACTGCTCGGCGCCGCACCGATCAATCAACTGTTGGCCACCGGCGGCGTGCTGTTCCTGCTGCAAAGCGCCGCGACCGTCATGTTCGGCATCGACTTCCACAATCTCGGCATAAGGCTGCCGGTGCTGGCGATCTCCGACATGTTCATCAGCTACGCAAGGCTGCTGGCGTTCGGCGCGGCCCTGGCCGGCATGGTCGTGCTGTATTTCTTCCTGGCCCGCACCTATACCGGCACGGCGATCCGCGCCATCGCCCAGGATCGCCAGATCATGCCGCTGATGGGCGTCGATGCCCGGCGCATCTACGTGATCACCTCGGCGATCGGCGGCGCGCTGGCGGGGCTCGCCTCCACCCTGCTGGTGCTGCAATACGACGTGCACCCGTTCATCGGCCTCACCTTCGGCCCGATCACCTTCATGATCTGCGTGCTCGGCGGGCTCGGCAACATGATCGGCGGCTTCGTCGCCTCGTTCGTGTTCGCCGAGATCATCTCGGTGAGCGGGCTCTACCTGGACCTGGAATGGGGCTACGTGTTCGCCTTCGCCTTCTTCATCGCCATGATGTTCGCCCGTCCGCAAGGCCTGATGGCGCGCCGCTCATGAGCCGGCTGCTGCCATGGATCGCAGGCATCGCGCTCGTCGCGCTGCCGTTCGTCTACCACGCGCCCTACCCGCTGCACATCCTGGTAATCGTGCTGATCTGGTCGTCCATGTACACGTCCTGGTCGGTCATGGGGCGCTTCGGCCTGGTCTCGCTCGGCCATGGCGGATTCATGGGGATCGGCGCCTATGTCACCGCCCTGCTGTGGAACCATTTCCACCTCACGCCGTGGCTCGGTATCCCGGTTGCGATGCTGGTCGTCGCCGCAACGGCTTTGGTGATCGCCTGGCCCTGCTTCCGCTTCCGCATCATCGGCCACTACTTCGCCCTGGTGACGCTGGCGCTCAGCGCCATCGTGCTGCAGGTCATCACCGCGGCACGCGACATCACCGGTGGTTCGCTCGGCTACACGCCGCAGCGCTACAACGGCGGCAGTTCGATCTACGCGCTGCAGTTCACCGACAAGGTGACGTGGTACCTGATCGCGCTCGGCGTGTGGGCAGTGAGTCTGTTGATCCGCCACCGGGTCGAGCGAAGCATGCTGCGCTACGCGCTGGAGGCGATCGCCGAGAACGAGGACGCGGCGGCCGCGGCGGGCGTGCACGTGACCTGGGAGAAGCTGAAGATCACCCTGCTCAGCGCGGCGATGACCGCGTTCGCCGGCGCGCTCTACTGCCAGTATCAGATGTTCATCTCGCCCGACACCGTCAGCGGCATCTCCGTGTCGTTGCAGATGGTGTTCGCCGCCGTGGTAGGCGGGATCTACGTGTTGCTCGGCCCGACGGTGGGGGCGTTCATCACCATCCTGCTGGCGGAGGTGCTGCGGATCGGCTTCGGCACCGGCGCCGTGGGATGGGACAACATCATCTACGGCAGCCTGCTGGTGGTGTTCATCATCTTCCTGCCACAGGGCCTGGTGGGATCGCTGCAGGCGCGGCTGGCCCGCGTTCGCGCGGCGTGATCCGCGCGGATTGATACAGATCAAGGACAAACCCGTCCGTCAGTGGCATCAGACTGGCGAGTTATACCGCCGAGCTGAGACGATGACTCGTTTGTCGTCATTCCCGCGAAAGCGGGAACCCAGGGCTGCAAGCAGAAATGAGTGCTGGTCCGACTGGGTTCCCGATTTCGCGGGAATGACGATTACAAGTCAAGGCCTGCGCCGCCGGTATCACTGACCGCCAATCCGCCCTGCCGGGAGATGCCGGATGGACCTGACGACGCTGACCTATGTGCTCCTGCTCATGGTGGGATACCTTGGCTTCGATGCTGCGATGCATCCGCCAGATGCCATTCTCGAGGCGGAAGCCATCGGCACATTCGAAAAGACCACGATCAACGTTGCCCTCGTGGACGACGTATTGAACCAGGAGGCCCAGCGCATCGCAGTGACGCCAACGGTGATGACCAGGCCGGTGATCCGCGTCGGCCGTCTCGAAGGGCTTGCGATGGGCGTGGCTGAAGCCATGAAGATGCAAGCAGTCGCCTATGCACTGCAGGCCCAGCTCGGCTATCGGCCGGACCAGATCAAGGTCAGCCTGTTCGGCGAGGGTGGAGCCGCCAAGGTTCTGGTAACCGGCACGGGGCACCAACGGATGACCTCGTTCCAACAACAACTGACCCTGGAACCTGGCGAGACGATCGTCGACTTGCTGCAACGCGCGGCGGTCGTCGGGATGGCCCACATCGACCCCTACATCACCGCACTCAACGAGATGCAGAGCCATGCGGGGGACAAGGATTTCACGCATGCCCAGACCATCATCAAGTTCGCGATGGCCGGGCTGGCGCCGACTCCGCAGAGCTTCGAACGCTCGCTGTTCGAAAACCTGAATGGCCTCATCGCCTTGTTCAACGGCGATGCGAACGCGGCGCACGACTGGTTCGAACGCGCGGAGGCTTCGTGCCCCGACAATACGATAGCGGACGCGGTGACCAGCGTGAATGTCGCGTTCGCCGAATTGCAGATCGACCATGACCGGGAGGCGGCTGACCATATCGAGATGCTGCTGCGTGACAAGCCGCCGACCGACAAGGTCCTGCTCGGCACCGCCTACATGACACTGGCCGCCGCTCAGTTGGGTTTGCACGACGTGAATGGCGCGGATCGCACCATTGCCAAGGCGGTCGAGGCGTATCCCGAGGCATCGGGCGCCTACGATCTCTGGTCCGACATCAAGCGGGAGAAGGGCGACGCGGCGCAGGCCGAACGGCTGCACCGCAAGGCCCTGGAGAATTCGGTCAGCTTCGAGAATTACGGCGAGATTGCCGCACTCTATTTCCGCCTGGCGTGGCGCAACGACCAGCCCGTGATGCGCAGTCCGTTCAGCAATCCAACACTGGGCGGAGTGCACGCGTCACAGCGCGGGTCTTGAGCCGATACGGCTGGAATGGTCCGCGCAGCGCCGGCGGCAGCAGCGCCAGCACGTGGGCGGCGGTGAGCAGGGCGGCACGCTTCGGGCTCGGGTTTGCCCGCACCGAGCGGCGTAACCAGGCCCTGCCCTCGGTGAACCGGCAGTGGCGGATCAGCTCGCGGCCGATGATCCAGTCGTTCTCGGCCTCGGTGCGCCGGCGAATGGCGGCGAGCCGCCGCGGGCCGAAGCGCGTGAGCAGCGCGGGGTTGGCGAAGATCGCAGCCATGCATGGGGTGAACGCGGCGGGATCCGAGGCGAGGCGGTGATAGGCGCCACCCGGATGCTGCCGGACGAACAGCACCGGCTCGGCGCCTGGCGTCGCGACAAACAGACCCTGCGAGGCGATGCGGATCCAGTATTCCCAGTCCTCGCCATAGGCGATGCCGTGGAGGAAGCCGCCGGCTGCCTGCACGGCCGCGCGGCGGAGCAACAGGTGCCCACCGTTGGCAAATAGATTGCGCACCAGCAGGCGTTGCAGGATGTCGCCTGACGGAGGCTGACGCGCGCCGCCCGAGCCGACGAATGCGAATGCGCCGGTGGCGGCAACAGCGTTCGGCGATGAGTCGAGCGCACGGACGAGGCGCGCCATTGCGTCCGGTGCCAGCCAGTCGTCGGCGTCGAAGAAGAGCAGGCTCTCTACCCGACCCCCACCCCAACCCTCCCCCGCTCCGCGGGAGAGGGGGCGAGGAAGATGGGACAACGCCCCCCGCCCCTGCCCCTGCTCCGTCGCTCCCTCTCCCGCGAAGCGGGGGAGGGTTGGGGTGGGGGTGGTCGCTAAGCACTCCGCCATCCCGCGGTTCCGTGCCGCCGACACACCGGCATTCGCCTGGCGGACCAGGCGTATCCGCGCATCAGCAAAGCATCCCACCACATCAGCGGTCGCATCGGTCGAGCCATCGTCGACCACCACCAGCGTCCAGTTACCATGCGTCTGGGCAAGAACCGAAGCGATCGCATCCCCGATCCAGGGAGCGGCATTGTAAGCTGGAATGACGACGCCGATGCGCATGGCACCAGCCTGCGCATCGGTCGGCAAGAATGGATTAACAGCCGGCGCTTGGCGCCGACAGCCGGCTTACGCTTCGGTCTTGTGCTCGACGCCCTTCTCGGCCAGCAGCGCCTCCAGTTCGCCTGACTGGAACATCTCGGTGATGATATCGCAGCCGCCGACGAACTCGCCCTTGACATAGAGCTGCGGGATCGTCGGCCACTGCGAGAACTGCTTGATCCCCTCGCGCAGCTCCTCATCCTCCAGCACGTTCGCCGTCTTGAACGGCACGCCCATGTGGGTGAGGATCTGCACCACCCGCGCCGAGAACCCGCATTGCGGGAACATCGCGTTGCCCTTCATGTAGAGCATCACCGTATTCTCGGTGATCTCGCCCTGGATGCGGTCTGACACGTCGTTGGCCATCGGCGGAAACTCCTAGTCTGGGGCTGAGGTTTGCAACGCGAGGGCGTGCAGCTCGCCCCCCATTCGGCCGCGCAGCGCGGCATAGACGATCTGGTGCTGCCTCACACGCGGGATGCCGCGGAACTGCTCGGACACCACGGTCGCGGCGTAGTGGTCGCCGTCGCCGGCGAGGTCCTCGACGGTGACGCGCGCGTCGGGGATCGCCGCCTTGATGAGCGCCTCGATCTCGCTCGCCGCCATCGCCATGCCGGTCCCTCCCCGGGGTTCAGCCGCTCCCGTCCATCCAGGACGGGAAGAAGCGTTCATGCGCCGCGCGCAACGCTCTGACAGATATTGTGCCCCCGTCGGGCAGTGTCAAATCCTGTCCGCCCGATGTACCGATGCGCACCGCCGCAAGGCCGGCCGCCTCGGCGGCCCGGATCAGCGACCCGGCATCCGGCACGGCGAGCACATAGCGCCCCTGATCCTCGCCGAACCAGTAGGCATGGCTCGGGATTTCCCGCGGGCCGGTGGACAGCCTGACACCGGTCAGGCCCGCCATCGCCATCTCCGCCACCGCGACCAGCAGCCCGCCATCGGAGACGTCGTGGCAGGCGCGGACATGGCCGGCCAGAATCTGGCCACGGACGAAATCCCCCGTCGCGCGTTCGGCGGCAAGGTCCACCGGCGGCGGGGCGCCCTCCTCCCGGCCGGCGATCTCGCGCAGCCAGAGCGACTGGCCGAGCCAGCCCTTCGTGACCCCCACCAGCACGATATCCAGCCAGGGGCCAAGCGCGATGCCGACCGCCTGGGCCGCATCATCCAGCACGCCGAGGCCGCCGATCGCCGGCGTGGGCAGGATCGCCCGCACGGTGCCGGATGGGTCGCGCGTCTCGTTGTACAGGCTGACATTGCCGGACACGACCGGAAAGTCGAGCGCTTCGCAGGCCGCCGCCATGCCGCGGATCGCGGCGGCGAACTGGCCCATGATCTCCGGCCGCTCGGGATTGCCGAAGTTCATGTTGTCGGTCAGCGCCAGCGGCCGGGCACCGACCGCAGTCAGATTGCGCCACGCCTCGGCCACCGCCTGGGCGCCGCCGGCTTCCGGATCGGCGGCGCAGTAGCGGGGCGTGCAGTCCGTGGTCAGCGCAAGCGCGCGCGACAGGCCTTCCAGCTTCACCACGGCGGCATCCGCGGCACCCGGGCGCTTCACCGTCTGGCCGCCGACCGTGCTGTCGTACTGGTCCCACACCCAAGCGCGCGAGGCGAGGTCCGGGCAGGCAATCAGCTTCCACAACGCGGCCGTCAGGCCGACACGGTCCTCCACCTTGCCCGGATTGATCTGCGGCTGCTTCCGCGTCTCGGTGGTGGGGCGATGATACAGCGGCGCCTGGTCGTTCAGCGGGGCAAGCGGGATATCCGCCTCGACCTGCCCGTGATGGCGCACGGTGATGCGGCCGGTGTCGGTGAGATGGCCAACCACGGCAAAATCCAGTTCCCATTTGTCGAAGATGACACGCGCCTCGGCCTCGCGGTCCGGGCGCAGCACCATCAGCATGCGCTCCTGGCTCTCGGAGAGCATGAACTCGTAGGCGGTCATGCCGGTCTCGCGGGCGGGGACCTGGTCGAGATCGAGCTCGATGCCGACGCCGCCCTTGGCCGCCATCTCGACCGAAGATGAGGTCAGGCCAGCCGCGCCCATGTCCTGGATGGCGACAATGGCGTCGGTCGCCATCAGTTCGAGGCACGCCTCGATCAGCAGCTTCTCGGTGAACGGATCGCCGACCTGGACGGTTGGCCGCTTCTCCTCGGCGTCGGCAGCGAATTCCGCAGAGGCCATGGTGGCGCCATGGATGCCGTCACGCCCGGTCTTCGAGCCGACATACACCACCGGGTTGCCGACCCCGGCTGCGGCCGAGAGGAAGATGCGGTCCCTGGACGCGATCCCGACGGTCATCGCATTGACCAGCGGGTTGCCGTCATAGGCGGAGTGAAAATTGATTTCGCCGCCGACGGTGGGGACGCCGACGCAATTGCCGTAGCCGCCGATGCCCCGCACTACGCCATCGACGATACGTTTCGTCACCGGGTTGTCGGGCCGGCCGAAACGCAGTGCGTTCAGGTTGGCGATCGGCCGCGCGCCCATGGTGAACACATCCCGGAGAATGCCGCCCACGCCGGTGGCCGCGCCCTGATAGGGCTCGATGAAGCTCGGGTGGTTGTGCGACTCCATCTTGAACACGGCGGCGAGGCCGTCGCCGATATCCACCACGCCGGCGTTCTCGCCCGGGCCGTGGATCACCCAGGGCGCCTTGGTCGGCAACTGGCGCAGCCAGACGCGCGACGACTTGTAGCTGCAGTGCTCCGACCACATGACGCTGAACACCCCGAGTTCGGTCAGCGTTGGCGTGCGGCCCATGATCTCGAGGACACGGGAGTATTCGTCAGGACTCAGCCCGAATTCGCGGGCCAGCTCCTGGTTGACCTCACGCTGCATCAGGCTGCGGCAAGCGCGTCGAACAAGGGTTTGCCGTCGGTGCCGCCCATCAGCGGATCGACCAGATCCTCCGGATGCGGCATCAGGCCGAGGACGCGCAGACTGGGGCTCAGGATGCCGGCGATGCCGCGGGCGCTGCCGTTGCGGTTGGCCTCCGCCGTGATCTCGCCGGTAGGCGTCGCGTAGCGCAGCGCCACCAGCCCCTCGCCTTCCAACCGATCCAGCGTCGTGTCATCGGCAAAATAGTTGCCGTCGCCATGCGCCATCACCGCGCGGAACACTTCCCCCCGTTGGTACTGGCCGGTGAACACGGTATCGGTGCGTTCGACGCGCAGATGGCAATCCATCGACAGGAAGCGCAGCGAGGCGTTGCGCAGCAGGGCGCCAGGCAGGATGCCGGCCTCCGTGAGGATCTGGAACCCGTTGCATACGCCGAGCAGGTAGCCGCCGCGCGCGACATGCTCGCGCACGGCGGTCATCACCGGGGAATGCGCGGCCATCGCGCCGCAGCGCAGGTAGTCGCCGTGGGAGAAGCCGCCGGGGAGCACGATCAGGTCCAGGCCGGCTAGGTCGGTCTCCTTGTGCCAGATCATGCGCGGCGTGGCGCCCGAGCGGGTCAGCGCGATCGCCATGTCGCGCTCGCGGTTGATGCCGGGAAAGACGACGATGCCGGCTTTCATTTGCGCGGCTCCGCGCAGGGGAAGAAGCGGACGATGGCCTGGCCGATGGCGGCGGGGGCCGGACCATCCTCATGAGTGTCCAGATAGGCGGTGACCACCTCGGTGAGCAGGTCAGGGTTGAAATCCTGCGGTGGGCAGACACCGCGTGGCAGGCTCGGCGCAAACTGCAGATCGTAGATGCCGCTGACATAGCCGACGCAGGTGGCGTGCTGCGCCGCATCGCTGGAATGGCAGGCCGCGGCGAGCTGCTTTGCCGTCATCAGCTTCCAGCCTGGAGCGGGTTGGGATGCGGCGGGAATGGCGAGGGCGACCGCCCCCAACGTCATCCCCGCGAAAGCGGGGACCCAGCCCCTGGGCCTCCGCCAAGCGCTTCCCCTGTCATTGCGAGGAGCGCAGCGACGCGGCAATCTCGGGGGTGTTGCGCATTCACGGGATTGCCGCGTCGCTACGCTCCTCGCAATGACAGCCTGGACGTGACGCTCGCTATCCATCCACCGAGACCCGGTAGCTTTCGATCACGGTATTGGCGAGCAGCTTGCGCGCCATCTCCTCGGCGGCGGCGCGGGCGCGGTCGGGATCGGTTTCCTGCAGCTCGAGCTCGATCACCTTGCCGGCGCGCACCTCGCCGACATTGCTGAAGCCCAGCGTATGCAGGGCATGGCCGATCGCCTTGCCCTGTGGATCGAGCACGCCGGATTTCAGCATCACCGTGACGGTGGCCCTCACTGCATCAGCTCCGGGCCCTTCATGTCGCGCACCCCCGCCTCCGGCAGGATGCCGAGCCGCTTGGCGACCTCCTGATAGGCCTCCTCCACCTTGCCGAGGTCGCGGCGGAAGCGGTCCTTGTCCATCTTCTCATTGGTCTTGGAGTCCCACAGACGGCAGTTGTCCGGGCTGATCTCGTCGGCGAGCACGATGCGCATCTCCTCGTTCTCCCAGAGCCGGCCGAATTCCAGCTTGAAATCGACCAGGGAGATGCCGACGCCGAGGAACAGGCCGGTGAGGAAGTCATTGATGCGCAGCGTCAGCGCGACGATGTCGTCGAGATCGGCGGTGTTGGCCCAGCCGAAGCAGGTGATGTGCTCCTCGGAAACCATCGGGTCCTCGAGCGCGTCGTTCTTGTAGTAATATTCGATGATCGAGCGAGGCAGCCGCGTCCCTTCGGGTATGCCAAGCCGCTTCGACAGGCTGCCGGCCGCGACATTGCGGACGACGACCTCCAGGGGAATGATTTCCACTTCGCGGATGAGCTGTTCACGCATGTTCAGGCGGCGGACGAAATGCGTCGGAATGCCGATCTCCGCCAGTCGCAGCATCAGATGCTCGCTGATGCGGTTGTTCAGCACACCCTTGCCGGTGATCACGCCCTTCTTCTGGGCGTTGAACGCGGTTGCATCGTCCTTGAAATACTGCACGAGGGTGCCGGGCTCCGGTCCCTCGAACAGGATTTTGGCTTTCCCCTCATAGAGCTGGCGGCGGCGGGCCATCACGATCCCCTTTTAGGCGGTTCACCTTCCCGGCCGGCCGGGCGGGGACGGCAGGTCGGATATAGCAGCGCACGGGCTGCGCCGCCACGCCCTGGCAGTGGTCAGTTCCCTGGGTCAAGCCCGGGGACATGGGTCGGGATCAGGCGGACGGGCTGGAATGGCGCCTCGTGCGGCGGGCCGGCGGCGAACAGCCAGACGGGGAGCCCCGCCTGCGGGAGAGCCAGCAGCGACGAGCAGACGGTGCCGAAGCCGCCGCGCGGGACGACGTTGATCTGCTCACCGGGCTGGCCGGTCCGGTCCGCCAGGATTCCCTGCCAGGCGCGCCAGTCATCCGGTTCGGGAGCCTGCCCCCGGGCGCTTGACCCGGGGGCCTGAGCGGACCGGAAGCGCGCCAGATGGCGTGCAACGCGCGGGCTGTCCGGGTCATCCGGGTCATGCGCCGTCACCATGTGCAGGCCAGGCGCGAGAGGCTGCGCCTCCGGATGACCGTGGCCGAGGCCGCGGACGAACACCGCGCCCCACCGATCTGCCAGCACCAGGTTGAAGCTCCGCCAGCCGCCCGCGCCCAACGCCGCAATGGCGGCGGCTGCCTCGCTGGCCGAGCGGTGTGCCAGGGCGAGCAGCGGCAGTTCACCGCGGCTTCGCTTGCCGGCTGCGGGTCCAAGACTGCCCTGCCGGTTCAGGACCGCGGCGGCAACTCCGTGGCGGTTCACCCCCATCCAGGTGCCGCCGCCCGAGCGGTCGCGCCCGGCGATCACGTCCGGTTGATCGGGCCAGTGACGCCCGGGCAAGTCCCAGGACCGGTTCAGAAGCTCATCCCGGTTGGCGGCCAGCACGAGCGGCCAAGCGTGGCCGGCCCGGATCAGCAGGACGACGGTGCACATTGGTTCGGTGACTTACGCCCACGCCCCGGCACAGCCAAGGGACGCCGAACGGACCACCGGACCTCGCAGCAAGCTGCGCCAGTGTGCTACGCTGTGCACATCCGCGCACGAAACGGATTTCTCTATGCCCGCAAGCACGACACTGACGGTCAGGCTGACCCCGGAGGTCAAGCAGCTTCTGGGCCGCCTCGCCGACGCCACGCACCGCACCAAGTCCGTTCTGGCCGCCGAAGCGATCGCCGCCTATGTGGCGCGCGAGGCGGACATCATCGAGGGCATTGAACGCGGCCTGGAAGACATGCGGACTGGGCGGCTGATGCCGCACGATCGGGCCATGGCGCGGCTCGAAGCCACCGTCGCCGCGGCTGAACGAGGGACGTAGGGCGGATAAGCGCAGCGCAATCCGCCGTACCCGCACCGTTCGCCAATGGCGGATTGCGCTGCGCTTATCCGCCCTACGAATACGATTACGATTGCTCCCCGAACACGCGCGCGAAGATCCGGTCCACCGACCGCGTGTGCAACATCGGGTCCATCGCAGCATCCAGCTTCGCCGCCGAGACCCGCCGCGCGACCTCCGGGTCCGCCAACAGGTTGGCGCGGAAACTGCGGCCCTCCGACGTGCCAAGCTTCTCCCACGTTGCCATCGCATTGCGCTGCACGATGGCATAGGCGTCCTCGCGCGAAATCCCGGCCCGCGTCAGTGCCAGCAGCACCTCGCCCGAATGCACCACGCCACCCAGGCTTTCCAGGTTCGCCAGCATCCGCTCCGGATACACCACCAGCCGCTGCATCATCCCGGCGAGCCGCACCAGCGCGAAATCCAGCGCGATGGTGGCATCCGGCGCGATCACCCGTTCGACGCTCGAATGACTGATGTCGCGCTCATGCCACAGAGCGACATTCTCCAGCGCCGGGACCACTGAAGCGCGCACCACCCGGGCGAGCCCGGTCAGGTTCTCGCTCAGCACCGGGTTGCGCTTGTGCGGCATGGCCGAGGAGCCCTTCTGGCCGGGATGGAAGAATTCCTCGGCCTCACGCACCTCGCTGCGCTGCAAATGCCGCACCTCGGTCACCAGCCGTTCCATGCCGCTGGCAATGACCGCGAGCGTGGCGAAGAACATCGCGTGGCGGTCGCGCGGGAGCACCTGGGTGGAGATCGGCTCCGGTGTCAGTCCCAGCTTCGCCGCGACGTACTCCTCCACGCGCGGATCGACATGGGCGAAGGTGCCGACCGCGCCCGATATCGCCGCCACCGCCACCTCGGCGCGTGCCGCCACCAATCGCGCGCGGTTACGGGCGAACTCGGCGTAGTGCCCGGCCAGCTTCAGGCCGAAGGTGGTCGGTTCGGCATGGATCCCGTGGCTGCGGCCGATGGTCAGGGTGAACTTGTGCTCGAACGCGCGCGCCTTCAGCGCTGCCAGGACCGCGGCGAGGTCGGCGAGCAGCAGGTCGGCCGCCTGGGTGAGCTGCACCGACAGACAGGTGTCCAGCACGTCGGAGCTGGTCATGCCCTGATGCACGAAGCGGCTGTCCTCCCCGATCGCCTCGGCGAGCCAGGTCAGGAAGGCGATCACGTCATGGCGCGTCTCTCGCTCGATCACGTCGATCCGGTCGATGTCGGCCTGGCTGATCGCGTTGACCTTCGCGCCACCCTTTTCGCGGATCGCGCGGGCGGCGCTGGCGGGGATGGTGCCAAGCTCCGCCATCGCCTCGGCGGCCAACGCCTCGATCTCGAACCAGATGCGGTAGCGGTTGGCAGGTGCCCAGATGGCTTCCATCTCTGGCCTGGTATACCGGGGAACCATCGCTGCCCTGTCCCATCCTGGTGGGAGGCCAGCTAGACCGCCGCACCGGTGCCTGACAAGTGCCGGACGCGAAACCCACCGAGGGCGGCACCGCATGGATCAAATCGCGCTGACCCACGACCTGGTGGCCCTGGCGCAGGTCGTGCTGATCGACATCACGCTCGCCGGCGACAACGCCATCGTCGTCGGCCTGGCTGTCGCCGGCCTGCCGGCGGCGCAGAAGCGTCCCGCCATCCTGCTCGGCATCATCGGCGCGACGGTGATCCGCATCGCGCTGGGTGCCATCGCGCTGCAATTGCTGGCCATCATCGGCCTGCTGCTCGCCGGTGGGCTGCTCCTGCTGTGGGTCTGCTGGAAAATGTTCCGCGAGCTGCGACGCCCGCACGGGCGCGAGGCCGCAGGCGAAGCAGGGCGGAAGACGCTCGGCCAGGCGATGATCCAGATTATCCTCGCCGACGTGTCGATGAGCCTGGACAACGTCCTGGCAGTGGCGGGCGTGGCCAGCGGCAGCACCTGGGTGCTGATGCTGGGGCTGCTGCTATCAGTGGTGCTGATGGGCGTGGCGGCCAACCTGCTGGCCAATGTGCTGGAGCGGCAACGCTGGATTGCCTGGGCTGGCCTGCTGATCGTGCTCTACGTCGCGGTGTCGATGATCTGGGACGGCTCGGCCGACATCGCGGAAGCACTCCGCGCGTAGCCGCGTTACGAGCCAAGCACCGCCTTGCGCAGCATGTCGTTGGCCCGGCTCTGCCAGCCGCGACCGGAGGCGCGCAGCCGCTCCACCACCTCGCTTTCCAGCCGCAGCGAGACCAGCACCTTGGTCGGCCGCTTCTGCTTCCCGCGCATGCGACGGATGTAGTCGGCGACGATGTCGGGATGGACTTCGCGGACAGGACGCATCCGGGCAAAGTCTTCCTTGGTAAGTTCCGGGTTGTCCGGATCCTGCGCGATACCCCGATTGATGGCCTCGTCTTCCTCAGGTGTCGGGTAAATCAGACGACGACGCTTCATACTCGGCATGCTCCTTCCTGTTCGCTGAGCGTAAGCTGATCACGCGGACACGTCCGTAGCGCCTGGTGTAGATTAGTACGTGCAGCCGATCGCCAATCTGCCCAAGCGCTCGCCATCTGGTCTCGCCGTACGGCTTCCGCACGTCCTCAGTTTCGATCAAGGACCGCCAGTCGAACCATTCAACAACAACAAAGTCCACGCCGTGCTTGCGCAGGTTGGTAAACCGCTTCGCCTCGTCCCACTCGAATTCCACATCGGCACCAGCAGAATGTAGCTACGAATAGAGGCATTCGCAAGCCTCCACCCTGACACTCTGCCCCCGCCGTCCTATCTTCCCGGTAAACCGAGGCAAGGAGGACCCGCCATGCTGAACCCGACCTCTCCGCTGCCACTGCAGGACCCCACGCTGTTCCGCCAGGCCAACTGCATCGACGGCAAATGGGTGCAGGCCGACAGCGGCCGGACGATCGTGGTGAAGAACCCGGCCACCGGCGAGCCGATCGGCGAGGTTCCCGCCCTGGGAGCCGCGGAGACACGCCGCGCCATCGAGGCGGCGCATCGTGCGCAGGCAGGCTGGCGCGCCATGCTGGCGAAGGAGCGCGCGGCGATCCTCCGCAAGCTGAACGACCTGATGCTGGCGAACGCCGACGATCTGGCGGTGATCATGACCGCCGAGCAGGGCAAGCCGCTGGCCGAGAGCAAGGGCGAGATCGCCTATGCCGCCAGCTTCATCGAGTGGTTTGCCGAGGAGGGCAAGCGCATCTACGGCGACACGATCCCGCAGAACGCCAAGGGCCGCCGTATCCTGGTGCTGAAGGAGCCGATCGGCGTGTTCGCCGCGATCACGCCGTGGAATTTTCCGAGCGCGATGATCACGCGCAAGGCCGGCCCCGGCTGGGCCGCCGGCTGCACCGGCGTGATCCGGCCCGCCAGCCAGACGCCGTTCTCCGCCCTTGCGCTGGCGGTTCTGGCGGAACGGGCCGGCATGCCGCCGGGCGTGTGCAACGTCATCACCGGGCCATCGGGCGAGATCGGCGCCGAGCTCACCTCCAACCCGCTGGTGCGCAAGCTGACCTTCACCGGCTCGACCGAAGTGGGCGCCAAGCTGCTCGCGCAGTGCGCTCCGACGATCAAGAAGACCAGCATGGAACTCGGCGGCAACGCGCCGTTCATCGTGTTCGACGACGCCGATCTGGATGCCGCGGTGGCCGGCGCGATGGCCAGCAAGTATCGCAACACCGGCCAGACCTGCGTCTGCGCCAACCGCATCCTGGTGCAGGAAGGCGTGTACGGCGCGTTCGCCGGCAGGCTGAAGGCGGCGGTGGAGGCGATGAAGGTCGGCAACGGCATGGAGCCGGGCGTGAGCCAGGGTCCGCTGATCAACGCCGACGCGGTCAAGAAGGTCGAGGAGCATATCGCGGATGCGCTGAAGCGCGGCGCTTCGGTGGTCACCGGCGGGCACCGGCACAAACTGGGCGGCAACTTCTTCGAACCCACGATCCTCGCCAACGTGCCGAAGGATGCGATGATCTTCCGCGAGGAGACCTTCGGTCCGGTGGCGCCACTGTTCCGCTTCAAGACCGAGGAGGAGGCGATCAAGCTCGCCAACGACACCGAGTTCGGTCTGGCGTCGTATTTCTATTCCCGAGATGTGGGGCGGATTTTCCGCGTGGCCGAGGCGCTGGAATACGGCATCATCGGCATCAACGAGGGGGTCATCTCCACCGAGGTGGCGCCGTTCGGCGGCATGAAGTCATCCGGGCTGGGGCGCGAGGGTTCGAAGTACGGCATCGAGGACTACCTGGAGATCAAGTACCTCGCGCTGGGGGGGATCGGGACGTAGCGGCGACCTACGCAGTAGAGGTGCTCGCCGCGGCGCGGCTTGTGTTAGGCTGAGACACCGTGGCCGTGCCAACCCCACTGACGCCCGACGCTGTCATCGCCGCGCTGCGCGCGCATGCGGCGGAGCTGCAGCGCGCCGGCGTCCGCCATCTCGGCCTGTTCGGTTCGCTCGCGCGCGGTGAGGCCGCAACCGACAGCGACATCGACCTGGTGGCGGAGCTTGACCCGGACGCGCGGATCGGGCTGCTCCGCCTGGTTCGCCTGGAACGGCGCCTGGCGGAAATCCTCGGTCGCAACGTCGATCAGTTGCCCGAGCCGATCGAGCAGCCGCGTCTGCGGGCCAATGTGGAGCGAGACCGCCGCAGTGCCTTCTAGCCATGATCCGATGGTCTGCCTGGCGGACATGCTCGAGAACATCGAGCGCATCGGATCCTACGTCGCCGGCATGGACCGCGACACGTTTCAGCGCGACGGCCGTACCCGCGACGCGGTCGAGCGCTGCCTGAAGCGGATTTGCGAGGCCGCCTTCCGGCTGGGCGACCAGGCCGCCCTGCTGATGCCCGGGCAGCCCTGGGGCGACATCCGTGGCATGGGCAATCGCCTGCGTCACGGCTACGACCGGGTCAGCGTTCCGATCATCTGGCACGCAATTCAGGACGAACTTCCGGCGTTGGAGGTCGAGGTCCGGCAGGCGTTGGCACGCTTGGAGTCTGGTTCCAGCCGCGCAATCTAAACATGAGCGCGCAAGGGAACGCGCGTCGGGGAGACATCGATGAGCGGGGCGCGTTGC
>JBGPND010000108.1:0-16375 GCA_041487355.1 Acetobacteraceae bacterium
CACGGGTGCGGCGGTTGGCGGAATGCGCTGCGCTTTTCCGCCCTACGTCCGTTACGCTCGCCCCCCGAGAATGCCGAGCACCGCGGCGCCATAGCGCTGTAGCTTGGAAGCACCGACGCCTTTGATCTGGCCGAGCTCCTCCATGCTTGCGGGACGCACGGCGGCGATGTCGCGCAGCACCGTGTCGTGGAAGATGACGTAGGGTGGGATGGCTTGCGCCTTGGCCTCCGCCGCTCGCCATGCGCGCAGGGCCTCGAACAGGGTCTGCGTCTGGGGTCCAGCCGCAGGTGCTGGCGAAATGCGACGGTCCGGACGCAACGCCTCGGCACGGCGTTTGCCCTCCTGGCGCAGCATCACACGTGCCTCGCCGCGCAGGATCGGCCGTGCCTTATCCTGCACCAGGAACAGCCCGCCATGGCCTTCGGTATCGACGTCCAGCGCGCCCGCCGCGATGAGCTGACGTATCAGGCTGCGCCAATAAGGCGCCGCGTGTTCACGGCCGACACCGAAGGTCGGCAGCCGGTCGTGCCCGTGGCGTTGCACGCCGTCAGTTGTTTCGCCACGCAGCACCGCGATGATATGGATCGCCCCGAACACCTGGCCAGTGCGGTAGACGGCGGAGAGCACCTTCTGCGCGTCCACGGTCGCATCGACCATCAGCGGCGGCGTGGCGCAGTTGTCGCAATGGCCGCACGGTTCGGCCAGCTCCTCGCCGAAGCAGGCGAGCAATGAGCGCGTGCGGCAGGTCACCGCCTCGGTGAGCGCGATCATCTCCTCGAGCTTCGTGCGCATCACGCGCTTCTGACTCTCGGGGGATGACGACTGCGCCAGCCAGTGGCGCGCCTGGGCGATATCCTGGCCGCCGTACAGCAGCAAGGTGTCGGCTGGGTCGCCGTCGCGTCCGGCGCGGCCGATCTGCTGATACCACGCCTCCGGGCTGTCCGGCATGTCGAGATGGACGACGAACCGCACATCAGGCCGGTCGATGCCCATGCCAAACGCGATCGTTGCGACAATGACAACCGGTTCACCCGATCGGAAGCGGGCCAGCGCTGCGCGCTTGTGCGCGGGCTCCAGGCCGGCGTGGAATGCGATCGCCGGGATCGATCTGTCCTGCAGCTTCTGCGCAGTGCGTTCGGTCTTGGCGCGGCTGCCGCAATAGACGATGCCGCATTCGCCCGGATGGCGCGCCAGCACCTCGAGCAGTTGCGCGGTCTCGCCCACCTTCGGTGCGGCGGCGAGGTGCAGATTGGGCCGGTGGAAACTGGCGACGAAAACTTCCGCCCGATCCATCCTGAGCGCCTGCAGGATGTCGGCGCGCGTGCGCGGGTCGGCGGTGCCGGTGAGTGCTATGCGCGGGATGCCAGGGAAATGCTCCGTCAGGCAGGCCAGTTCGCGATACTCGGGGCGGAACTCGTGGCCCCATTGCGATACGCAGTGCGCCTCGTCGATCGCGAACAATGCGAGTTGCAGGCGTGACAGGCGCTCCAGCGTACCGTTGCCGAGCAGCCGCTCGGGCGAGACATACAGCAGATCAAGCTGCTGCTCGATCAGGTCCCGCGTGACGCTGCGCGCCTCGGCGGGATCCAGATCGGAGTGCAACGCGCCGGCCGCAACGCCGAGCTGGCGGAGCGCCGCCACCTGGTCGTCCATCAGCGCTATCAGCGGCGAGACGACCACGGCGGTGCCGGGACGACACAGCGCGGGGACCTGGAAGCAGATGCTCTTGCCGCCGCCGGTCGGCATCAGCACCAGCGCATCGCCACCTGCGATGATGTGGTTGACCACTTGTTCCTGCTGGCCACGGAAGCCAGGAAAGCCGAACACACGACGCAGGACTGTCGCAGGATCCTCGGCGAGCAGCGACTGCAGCACGGGCTCAGTGCCGGCTGGTGCTGATTTCCACCCGTCGGCTTTCCTGCGACGTGAGAGCAAACTGCACCGAGCCATGCCCGCGCTGACGGATGCGCTTCGGATCGACGCCGTCGGTCTGCAACTGATCGACCACCATCTGCGCCCGCAGGTCGGAGAGCAATGTGTTCGCCTGCTTGCTTCCGGTGGGATCGGCGAAGCCATTGACGTGCGCGACGTTGCCGGGGTGTGACTTCACCCACTCGGCAGCCTGGCTGATCACCGCCTGCGCCGCGTCATCCAGCGCGGCCGACCACTCCTGGAAGAACAGGACGAATTTCTGCGACGGTGCATCGGCGGCGCGAGCGCTGCCTGTAGCGACACACAATAGCAGGAACAGGATGCCGAGGCGGCGCATGGCCGATTCCCTTCTCGCGCGAAACAGCCAACTTCCTGCCGGTCGGTTAACCCGCAGTCAACCGCGACGACACGACAAAGTCCGCCATGCCCGACGCATCTGTTGCACAGCTAAGGTGGCGGCCCCTACGATCCAGGGATGGAAGAGCGCGTTTCCCGGCTGGAGGAGGGCATGCGGGACGTCAAGTCCGCAGTCGGCAGGTTGGAAACGACGACCAGCAGGCTGGAATCGACGACGAGCAGGCTCGAAGCCACCACCAGCAAACTCGAAGAAAGGATGGCCAGGGTCGAAGTGGGCATTGCCGAGATCAAGGCAATGCTGGCCGCGACGCTGCCGCATCTCGCGACCAAGGCCGAAGTTGCCGAGTTGCGCGTCGAGATGGTGGCCGGCTTCGCCGACAAGCCGAGCAAGACATACATGTGGGGCATTCTCGCGGTGCTGCCGACCGCATACGCGTGCGGCCTGGCGGGCCTCGCCGTCCTGAAATAGCGCCGCTACGCCGCGGCGGCGATCGCCTTGCCTGCCGAAAGTCGCCAGATCCGATCCAGCCGCTCCACGCCGGTCAGGCGATGCGTAATCAGGATCACGCTGCGGCCCTCCGCCACCTCGTTCAGCGTGGCCAGGAAGGCGCGTTCGGTTTCCGCATCCAGGCCGGCGCAGGGTTCGTCGAGAATCAGGATCGGCGCCGGCGTCAGCAGCGCGCGAGCGAGCGCCAGCCGACGTCCCTGGCCGCCCGAGAAGCGAGCGCCGCCCTCGCCGACCCAGGTATCGAGACCGTCGGGCAGCGCGCGGACCATCTCGCCGATCCTGGCGGCATCGAGTGCGGCCCAGAGTGCCGTTTCGTCGGCCTCCGGTCGGGCGAGCCTAAGGTTGGCGCGGATCGTGTCGTCGAACAGGTGGGTCGCCTGAGCGAGCCAGCCAATCCGCGCGCGCGCATCGGCGGCGGCCAGAGTGGCGATATCGACGCCGCCCAGCAGGACCCTGCCCTGCTGCGGCGCGGCCACCTTCAGTGCCAGCGCGGCGAGGGTCGACTTGCCCGCGCCTGACGGTCCCAGCAGTGCGACACGGGCACCTTGCGGCACGTCGAGCGTGAGCCCGTCGAACACGGCCGGCCGATCCGGCAGCCAGCGGAAATGCACGGCTTCGAAGCGGAGCGCGAAGCCGGCGGGCGTCGCGCCAGGGTATGCCGGATCGGGCACCGGCACCGGCGCTTCGGCGGCTGCCAGCACGCGATGCGCGGCGGCGGCCGCGTGGCCGGCAAGAACCCCGGCACGCGGCAGCCCGCCCACTGCCTCGAACGCCGCCACGACCAGAAACGCGGCGGCCACCGCTGCGGCGGGATTGGCGCCTGCCGCCAGCAGTACGGCCAGAATAGCCGTCTGACCACACAGGAAGGCGCCTGCGTTGGCCAGCGCGGTCCGGCCGGCGAGCTCATGCTGGGTGGACAGCAGGGCCGCCTCGCGTGCCTGCACGGCCGCCAGCATGCGGCCCTCGGCGCCGAAGGCACGCACCTCGCGCAGCCCGGTGAGCGCATCCAGCGCGGCGATGCGAAGGGCTCCGGTGGTGTTGGCCAGCGCCAGGCCCGTACGCGCGGCCATCCGAGCGCCGATCCAGGGCAGGACAAACGCGGCAATGGCAAACAGCGCGCCGATTGCCAGCGCCAGCAAGGCGCTGTGCATGCCGACGAGCACGACGAGCGCGGGGAGCAGGAGAACGGCACCGGCCAGCGGCACGAGGATGCGCAGGTAGAGCCCGTCGAGGGCCTCGATGTCGCTGACCAGACGCGCCAGCACGTCGCCCGCCTGGCGGAACCCGAGACCGCCGGCGGCACTGCGCGCGAGATTGCGGAAGAACCAGACGCGCAGGTCGGCCAGCGCCCGGAACGTGGCGGCGTGCGTCACCAGCCGTTCGGCATAGCGCAACACGACGCGTGCCGAGCCAAGCCAACGCAGCGCCAGCGGTGCCGCCAGCACGCCGGCGGTCATCGCGGCAGCCACCATTGCCCCGCCAAGCGCCATCATGGCCACGCCGGCAGCCAGCGCGGCAAGCGACACCACGATGCCGGCCGCAAGCCAGGCGGCACGGCCTCGCCACAGGCCGAGGATGCGAAGCACGTCGTTCATGCCGCGCCGCGTGTGGGGGCGGCGCGGCCGTCGCGGAGGTCGAGCCGCCGCCCGGCAAAGCCATGTGCCGCCGAGGAATGGCTGGCGAGGATCACGGTCCGTCCCAATGCCAACCGGCGCAGGCTGTCCAGCACCTCGGCCTCGGTGGCCGGATCGAGGTGCGCGGTTGGTTCGTCGAGCAGCAGCAGCGGCGCGTTCTTCAGGAAGGCACGGGCGATCGCCACGCGCTGCGCCTGGCCGCCTGACAGGCCATAGCCGCCCTCACCCACCCTGGTGTCGAGACCGTCCGGCAGCGCAGCGGAGAATTCGCACACCCGGGCACTGCGCGCCGCCTCCTCCACCTCCGCGTCGGTTGCCTCCGGGCGGGCGAAGCGGATGTTGTCGCGGATTGTGCCCGAGAACAGCACCGGGCGCTGGCCGATCCAGGCGGTGAGCCGCGCCAGCGCCTGCGGCACGAGGTCGGCGATGTCGGCACCATTGACGGTTACGCGTCCATCGTCAGGGCGGACGAAGCCGAGCAGGATCTCGATCACGGTCGACTTGCCGGCGCCCGAAGGGCCGGCGAGCACCAGGGTCTCGCCGGCCGGCACGCGGAACGAGAGCCCGTTCAGCGCGGGGCCGCGTGTGCGATCCCAGGTGAGATACACGTCCTCGAACGCCACGGTCACGCCGTGCGCCGCCACGGTACGCACCTCGCGCGCCGGCTGCGGCACCGGTTGCGGCGGCAGGGCGACCAGGGCCTCGGCGGCGCCGGTGGCATGCAGCCGGTCCTGGTACGCCGCGGCGAAGCCACGCAGCGGGGCGAAGAACTCGGGGACCAGCAGCAGCACGAACAGCGCCGTTTCGGGATGCGTCAGGCCGCCGGCCAGCAGCGCCATCCCGTAGCGCAGCGCCAGGACGACGAAGGCCAGCGCGGCCGCCAGGTCGAGCGCCGCCGAGGACAGGAAGGCGACACGCAGCACGCGCATAGTGCGCCGCCGCAGCTCGTCGGCCGCCGCGGCAAGCGAGCGCGCCTCGGCCTCTTGCTGGCCGTACAGCACGATGGTGGCGATCCCGCGCACCCGGTCGAGGAAGCGTGCCTGCAACCGGGCGAGTGCGAGGAACTGGCCGCGCGAGGCGGCAGCTGCGCCGACGCCGGCGGCGGCCATGGCGGCCGGAACCAGCAACCCGCACAGGACCAGCACGAGCCCGGCCAGCTTGTCGGCCAGCAGCACGGCAAGCGCCACCAAGGCCGGGCCGGCGATAGCGAGCACCGACGCCGGCAGCCAGCGGGCGAACAGCCCGTCCAGCGCCTCGATCCGGTCGACCACGATCGCCGTCAGCTCACCGGAATGCTGTGCGCGGAGTTGCGCGGGGCCCGCATGCAGCAGGCGTGACAGAGCATCGCTGCGCAGCCGCCGCCGCGCCGTCGCACCGGCATCGAAGGCCGCCCGGTCAGCGGCGACTGCCAGCGCCGCCCGAAGCAGCGCCAGCACGGCGAACGCCGCCAGCACCATCGCCGCATCCGCGCTGCCGCCGCCCAGTGCGGTGCCCAGCACGAGCGCGGCGCAGAAGGCCTGGCCGATCGCCAGCGCGGTGCCCGCCAGCCCGCACAGCACGACCGGCCGCGCCACGCGGCTGCCCTGGCGCAGTTCGCGCCGCAGCCACGCCTTCGCCGGCGCCTTGCCGGACTCCTGCTCCGCCTGCCGCATGGGGGCCGGATTAGAGCAGCCGGCGGCCGATGCACAGGGGCTTGGCGGTTACCGATCGGCAAGCCGTTATCCGCAATGCCCGCCGAGCGGCGCCGCCGTGCGCCGGACTTGCCACGCGTGGCATGGTTAGCTAATTTAGCTTAGTCAGGAGACGGTTATGGAAACCGTGACCATTCACACCGCGAAGACGACGCTCTCGCGGCTCGTTGCGCGGGTCGAGGCAGGCGAAGAGATCGTGCTGGCACGCGGCAAGCATCCGATCGCCAAGATCGTGCCGTATCACCCCGTCGGTCCCAAGCGCCAGTTCGGCGCACTGCGCGGCATCGTCTCGGTCGGTCCCGAGTTTTTCGAGCCCTTGCCGGCGAACGAACTCGCCGCGTGGGAGCAGTAGGGATTGAACCTGCTGCTCGACACGCATGCCTTCCTTTGGTGGATCGCCGGCGATCCCGCGCTCTCCGGGCCCGCCCGAGCCGCGATCGGCGACGACAGCAACACCGTTTTTGTCAGCGCTGCGTCGGCCTGGGAGATCGCCACCAGGTTCCGGATTGGCAAATTCTCCGGCATCGCGCCGATTGCCGCCGACCTTGCGGCCGTGCTGGACGCGCAAGGGTTCGTCCCATTGCCGATTACGTTTGCCCACGGGCAGGCAGCCGGAGCACTCCCCGGCCCGCTCAAGGACCCGTTCGACCGGATGTTGATCGCGCAAGCCATGCTCGACAGCATGGTTCTCGTGTCGAACGAGCAAGGTTTCGGAGCCTATGGTGTCCGCCGCCTTTGGTAGGGCGGCGCGGTCGAGGCGGCGGCAGCGCGGTGGCGGCGACCTCCTCGGGGTGGCCGAACCGGCCGGACATTACTCCGCGAAGTCCCCTCCTTGACGGCGCCCATCGGCAGATATACGTGGCGCCTCGTATATCAACGGAGGATGCCATGCAGGTGTCGAAATGGGGAAACAGCCTCGCCATCCGCCTTCCAGCATCAGTCGTCGAGGCGCTGAAGCTGAAAGCCGGCGATGAGGTTGAAGTCCACGTCGCGGGAGACCGGGCATTCGACATCGACCGCGACCGAAGCCGCGAGCGTGCTCTCGCGCGCATCCGCGCCTTCCGCAAGAAACTTCCTGCCGACTGGAAGTTCGACCGTGAGGCAGCGAACGCCCGGTAAGTTCGATGCCGGGTGAGTTCCTGGATACCAACATCCTGGTCTACGCCTTCACTACCGATTCGCGCGCGGCGGCGGCGCAAGCTCTGCTCGGGCGCGGCTGCGCCACCAGCGTGCAGGGGCTCAACGAATTCGCCAACGTGGCGAGGCGCAAGCTCGGCATGACCTGGGTGGAGGTGCGCGATGCGCTCGCCGCTATTCGCACCGTCTGCCGAACCATCGTTCCGATGGACATCAAGATGCACGTGGACGCGCTCCGCCTTGCCGAACGCCACGGCTACACCATCTTTGACGCGCTGATGGTCGCCGCCGCGATGTGCGCCGACTGCAACGTCCTGTTCTCCGAGGACATGCAGGACGGGATGGTGATCGATGGCCGGCTGCGCATCGTCAATCCGTTTCGCGAAATATAGTGCGGAGCGCGGGTCTGTTCAGGCGCCTCCAGGCGTGGCTGCATCGCGGGTAATGGCCGCCACCCGTGCAATGCACGCCGCGTCAGTGCATAACGTCCCCGCCATTCGGCGACAGGCAGGCGCCGACATAGAAGCCGCCCTCCGGTCCAGCCAGCAGCAGCGCCGTCGCGGCGATCTCCTCCGGGCGGCCGAAGCGTCCGACGGGCAGCGCCGCCTTGAACGCGGCGCGGTCCGCCTCGCTCATCGACGCGGTCAGGTCGGTGTCGATCGGCCCCGGAGCAATAGCGTTCACCCGGACCCCTTTCGGTGCCGCTTCCCAGCACAGCGACCGCGTGAAACCGATGATCGCCGCCTTCGCCGCCGAATAGGGCGCCGAGTTCACCGCGCCCTTCAAACCGCGCTGCGAGGCGATGTTGATGATGCAGCCGCGCCCGCGCGCCACCATGGCCGGATAGACTGCCTGCGCCATGAAAAACATGCCCTTCATGTGCACATCCATGATGCGGTCGTATTCCGCCTCGGTGTAGTTTTCGAAGCTCTTGCGGATGTTCATGCCGGCGTTGTTGAACAGGATGTCGATCGGGCCGAGTGCGGCGGCGGCTTCCTGGGCGAACGCGCGGCTGGCGGCGATGTCCACGACATCGACCGAGCGGTGCAGCGCACGCCGCCCGAGCGCGCGGATCTCGTTCGCCGTCTCCTCGGCCTTCGCTCCATCGTCCAGATGGCAGAACGCGATGTCGGCACCTTCGGCCGCGAACGCGAGCGCCGTGGCCCGGCCGATGCCGCGCGATCCGCCGGTGACCAGCGCCACCTGACCCTGTAGTTTCATTTCGCTTTCTCCTCCGTGTCTGGGTCGATGTTGCACCGCGACGGGCTCTCGACCAAGGTTCCGCCCATGTTGATCGTCCACACACTCGCGGAGCTGCGTGCCGGCTGCGCCTCGCTCCGGGCGGCGCATGGCGCGCTGGCCCTGGTGCCGACGATGGGCGCGTTGCACGACGGACATCGCGCGCTGGTGCGCGCGGCGGTGGCGAGCGGCGCTGCGGTCGTTGCCTCGATCTTCGTCAATCCGCTGCAGTTCGGCGCGAACGAGGATCTGTCGAGCTACCCGCGCGACGAGGCGGGTGATCTGGCGGCGCTGGACGCGTGCGGCTGCCATCTCGCCTGGCTGCCGGATGTGTCGGTGATGTATCGGCCTGGGGATGTCACTACGATCGTAGTGGCTGGACCCGCGGAGCGGTGGGAAGGCGATGCGCGGCCTGGGCATTTCCGCGGTGTGGCCACGGTGTGCGCCAAGCTGTTCGGCCAGGTGCGGCCCGACCGCGCATATTTCGGCGAAAAGGACTGGCAGCAGTTGCAGGTGGTGCGGCGGATGGTCGCGGATCTGCATCTGCCGCTGGAGATCGTCGGCGTGCCGACGGTGCGCGAGCCGGATGGGCTGGCGCTGTCCTCACGCAACCGGTTCCTGACGGAAGCGGAACGCAGTCGTGCGCCGCGCCTGCATGCGGTGTTGATTGCGACATCGCGTGTGCTCGCGGCAGGTGACGCGGCCGATGAGGCCCTCGCCGATGCGCGGGGCGAGCTGACGCAGGCGGGTTTTGCGCTCGATTATCTGGCGATGGTGGATGGGCCGACGCTCACGCCGCTATCGGCGGCGCGTGCTGGATCCCGTTTGATCGCCGCCGCGCGGCTGGGCTCGGTTCGCCTGATCGACAATGTGGCGGTCACGTAGCGCGAAGACAGATCCACTCCGCGGCCCCACTGCTTGTTCAGCCGGATCGCTGAATCGTAACGCAAAGTTTACCGTAATGACCGCGGCCGACGGCAAACGGCGATAAATCTCACACGCCTGCTGCCGTTCCGCTGTAGGCTTCCCGCCCTCAGGAGGCAATCATGGCGACCAACTCTTTTGTCGTGCGCTTGATCGATGTCGCAGGAGGAACGAGCGGCGTATCCGGTCATGCCGCCGCGATCGGATCATCGCTCACCACCTGGTTCCAGACGGTGTGCCAACGGGCAACCGCGGGCAGCACTGTGTGGACTGCGGACGTGCAATGGCTGGCACAACCGCCATCGAATCCACCGTCGCAAGACGCGGGTAGTCCCATGACGATCAACCTGATCGTTTTCTTCGTACCGGGGCCGGCGCAAGGCGTCATCAGGCTGCATCCGCAGTTCCGCACCGCGACCGTGCCTGCCGAGACTGACCAGACTATCTGGGGCAACACGGTTTCACAGTGGACACCGCGAGGGGCCCAGCCAGGCCACAGGACGCCAACGCTCGGAATAAGCGAGGTGTACATCTCGCGTTGCCGCGAGACGAGCGACGTCGCCACGCGGCTGAACCTCGCTCGTACGGGGTTTCATGAGTGCATGCACAACCAGTTGATCAGACCGGGCGACGATCTGCACCGAGGCAACGCCGGGTTCGCAGCGGACACGCCAACGGGCAGCACGCCGGCCGCTCAGAATGTTCAGATGATGGCCACTGCTATCGGCACTCTGGTGCCGCAATGGCTCGACGGGTTCCAGGCGTGGCGTTCGAACAGCATGGACCCGCTCGGAGGATTGTAGATCGCCCGGCGCGGCGTGCGAGAGCGTGCGAAGCCATCGACGAGCATCACGTCCGCCTGTCATTGCGAGCGGAGCGAAGCAATCTCGTGGAGAACGCCCCGCGAGATTGCTTCGCTCCGCTCGCAATGACAGGGGCCGATTGGCCGACTTCGTTACGAGATCATTCGCACGCATGGCAGCAACGAGTCAGCTCACCCGCTCGATGGCATGAGCACAGCGCGATCCGGAGATGGGGAGTGACGGCGCTTCGTTGCCGACGTCTCTGCGTTCAGCTCACCAGCGCGCGCTTCGCCACACTTGCGAGATAGCCGGCGGCCGCAGGCAGGATTGCGTCGTTGTAGTCGTAGCTCGAATTGTGCAGCCCATGGCCACCTTCGGCGGGGCCGTTGCCGATCCAGACGAAGGCGCCGGGCCGGTGCTCCAGGTACCAGGCGAAGTCCTCGCCGGTCATCGCGGGCGCCATGTCGCGCCGCAGCGGCAGACCGGCCGCCACCACCGCCTCTGCCGCCAGGTCCCGTTCGGCTGGGGCATTCACGGTCACCGGATTGCCGCGCCGCAGCGCCACCTCGATCCGCACGTCGCAACTCAGTGCCACGCCGGCACAGACGCGGCGGATCGCCACCTCCACCTGATCGCATGTCTGGTTGCGCAGCGTGCGCATGGTGCCGCGCATGACGGCCTCGCCGGGGATCTGATTGGCCGCGGTGCCCGCCTCCATCGTGGCGACGGAGATCACCACGGAATCCAGCGGATCGACATTGCGCGAGACGATGGTCTGCAAGCCCAACAGCAGATGCGCCGAGGCCACCATCGGGTCGCGCGTCAGATGCGGCAGCGCGGCGTGGCCGGAAACACCCTTCACGCGGAACTCGATCCGCCCGCCGGATGCCATCACCGCCGCGTCATGCACCGCAACCGTGCCGGCATCCAGGCCGGGCCAGTTGTGGTAGCCGAAGATCCGCTCCATCGGGAACCGCTCGAACAGACCGTCGGCGATCATGCTCTTCGCCCCGCCGCCGCCTTCCTCGGCAGGCTGGAACACCAGATGCACCGTGCCGGTCCACGACGCGTCCTGCCGCAGCAGCGCGGCGGCGCCGAGCAATGACGTCGTGTGGCCGTCATGGCCGCAGGCATGCATCACGCCCGGATTGCCGGAGGCATAGGGCAGACCGGTGGTCTCAGTGATCGGCAGGGCGTCCATATCGGCGCGCAGGCCCACGCTACGGTTGGACCGGCCGCGGCTGATCGTCGCCACCACGCCGTGGCCGCCCACGCCGGCGACGAACGGAACGCCGAGGTCGCGCAGCCTGGCGCAGACGAAGGCAGCGGTCTCCTGCTCGTGCAGGGTCAGTTCGGGATGCGCGTGCAGGTGGCGGCGCCAGCCGGTCAGCGTTTCGGCGAGTGTCTTGTCCATGCCCGATCCGGGTAGCCGGTCCCGCTCGCCGGCGCAACCACTTGGACGCCAGGCGGTCCAGGGCATACACTCGCTCCACCAGCCAACCACGCTGAAGTGGAGCGGGAGGAAAGCCATGCAATACAAGCGAATCTCGGCCGATTGCCATCTCGATATGCCGTGGATGCCGCCAGACCTGTTCACGTCCGAGTCCTCCAGGGAACTGCGGGACCGCATGCCCTACGTGGCCGATGGGCCGGACGGGCCGCAATGGGTCACCAAGGCCGGGGCCACGTTCGGCCTGAAGAACGGTGTGGGGCCGTCGGGCGCGAAGCTGGTGCCGGGACAGAACCGCCGGGTCGACATCATGGCCGAGACCGGCCTGTTCGCCGACGGCAAGAAAGACATCCGCCGGGTCAGCGATCCGCATCTGCGCCTCAAGGACATGGAGCGCGACGGCGTCGATGCCGAGGTGATCTTCGGCATCCTCGGTTCCGCCTCGAAGCTGCAGGATCACGAGGCGGCGGCGGAAATGTTCCGTATCTATAATGACTGGCTGAAGGAGTTCTGCAGCCACTACCCCGACCGCCATATCGGCCTCGCCTGCCTGCCCTATGGCGACATCGAGTGGGCGGTGGCGGAGGTCTACCGCACCGCGAAGATGGGCCTGCGCGGGCTGGAGCTGTCCTGCTCGTGGGACATGGAGCCGATGTGGCACCCGTGCTGGGAGCCGCTGTGGCAGGCGGTGAGCGACGTGCAGTTGCCGCTGCATTTCCATACGTTCCCGACCACGCCGCCGCGCGCGCGCGAGATGGCGTCGGGCCAGGTGCGGCGGGCGGCGATGTTCACCGGCGTGTCGGCGTTCCAGATGGGGCTGATCCACATCCTGGCGGCGATGATCGGCGCCGGTGTGTTCGAGCGTTATCCGCGCCTGCGCGTGTCGTTCGGCGAGAGCGGGATTGGGTGGATACCGTATGCGCTGGATCGGATGGATTTCGAATTCGAGGACCGGTTCCGCGATCTGATGAAGCTGAAGCCATCCGAGTACTGGCAGCGCCAGTGCAAGGCGACGTTCCAGTTCGATCCGATCGGGCCGAAGCTGCTCAACGTGAACAACCTGATGACGACGGACACGCTGATGTGGGGGTCGGATTACCCGCACACCGACGGGATCTGGCCGGAGTCGACGAAGTATATCGAGGAGCAGTTTCAGGGCTTGTCCGCGGAGGATGTGCACAAGATCACCTGCGAGAACGCCGCGAAGTTTTATAATCTGACCAACTGAGGTCGCGCCCTCGCCCCGGCCCTCTCCCGTCTTGTGGGAGAGGGTGTCGGGCGACGTGTCCGACTGGCGCGCATGCTCCCGGGCAGAGATTTTTATTGTGGAACAGCCCGGGCTGTGGTGCGATGTCTGTCAATGCCGTCATCCCTGCCGTCCGTCGAGGGAATCCCGGTTCAGCGGAGGAGGTGATGACGCCCGCTTCCAACGGATTTACCGTTCGTGAGACGCATGGAATGCTTTTGCGCCCTGGCAATGAGATCTGGGCGTCAAGCGATAATCGCGGCTGGTCTTCGTTGTATGCATCGCTGCAACGAGAGACGCCGTTCGAAGACCGCTTCGCTCCCGTCGACGATCAGCTGATCGTCCTCCACTTGGATGGACCGGTGATGGTCCATCGCCGAGTCCAGAAGGGCGTGGCCAGTCGCCTGATCCCACCGGGTGGCCTGTTCATGGTGCCGGGCGGCATGGACTTCGGCGTCCGGCTCGGCGGGACCCTGCAGACGCTCCATCTCTATCTCCGTCGCGCTCTCATCGAGGAAGTTGCTTGCAGCATTCTGCCGGGCGACCCGGCCCATATCGAGATCCTGCCGCGTTTCGGCGACTGCGATCCCCTCATCGAGCACCTCATGCTCGGCGTGCGTGACACGCTGCACGACGACGAACCTTCGGCGACGCCCTATGTGGACTATCTCGCCCGCGCGATCGCAGCCCGCCTCATCCGCGAACATTCCTCGGCCGCGCCAGGTGACCGTTCCGGGAATGTGCCCGCGAGGATCGGCCGCGGCCAACTCGCCAAGGCAATCGATTTCATGGAGGCCAATCTCGATAACTCGATCGACCTCGCGGCGATCGCGGGAGCTGCGGGCCTCAGCTCCAGCCATTTCGCGCGCCAGTTCCGCACAATGGTCGGCAAGGCGCCGCACCAATACCTCATGCATCTCAGGATAGAGCGCGCGAAGCGGCTGCTGAGCGAGACCGACACACGTGTCGTCGACATCGCGTTCGCCTGCGGGTTCGCCAACCAGGAACATCTGACGCGGCTCTTCAAGCGACGCTGCGGCATCACGCCGGCTGCCTATCGCAAGGCTCGCCGGAACTAGCGGCACCGCCCGAAACACTCCCTCGCGCCCTCCGAGCAGGGGCAAAATGATCGTTCTGTGCAGAACGGAAGCAGGAAACGTGCAGGTCGCGGACGTTCCGCCTCGCTAGGATCCTGGATAACGGCAGCACTGCTAGCTCCAAATGTTGTTGCAGACGGGGCCACGCCGCCAATCTGGGAGGGACAGTTCCATGAATGACGTTACGCATGACCGTATCATGCAACTCGCGTTGGGTTTCGGGGCATCCAAGGCATTGCTCAGCGCGGTCGAAATAGGCGTATTTCGCATGTTGCATGAAGCACCGCTCGACGCGGCGGCGTTGCGCGGCAAGCTGGGCTTGCACGAGCGGGCAGCACGCGACTTTTTCGACACGCTGGTCGCACTAGGGCTGCTTCATCGCGATGAAGCCGGACAGTACAGCAACACCCCGGACACCGATCTTTACCTCAATCCGGCCAGGCCGGAATATATTGGGGGCATTATCGAAATGTTTAATGCGCGCCTTTATGGCTTTTGGGGATCGTTGACCGAGGCGCTGCGCACCGGCGAACCGCAGAATGAGGCCAAACAAGGTGGCGACCTGTTCGGCACTCTTTATTCAGACTCTGCCCGTCTCGAAAAGTTCTTGCGTGCCATGACAGGTCTCTCGCTGCCTGTGGCGCAAGCGTTGATCCACGCCTTTCCTTGGGAAAAGGTACGCACCGTAATTGATGTCGGCACGGCACAGGGGTGCGTACCGGTGCAGCTCGCGCTGGTCCATCCACACCTGACAGGTGGCGGCTTCGATCTACCAACGGTCGAACCGATATTTTCGCGATTCGTCGCAACGCACAGGCTCTCAAACCGTCTGAGCTTCTTCCCCGGCGACTTTCTCACAGGCGCGTTGCCGCCCGCCGACGTTCTGGTCATGGGCCACATTCTGCATGACTGGGATATGCCGACCAAACGCATGCTTCTCGGGAAAGCGTTCGCCGCGCTTGAGAAGGGTGGATCGCTGATCGTGTATGAGTTGCTGATCGATGACGAGCGCCGCGTGCATGTTCCCGGGTTGTTAATGAGCTTGAACATGCTAATAGAGACGAGAGGCGGCTTTGATTTCACCGGCGCCGACTGCATCGGCTGGATGAAGGAGGCCGGATTTTCCGACGCTCGGGTGGTCCCCCTCGCCGGCCCGGACAGCGCGGTGATCGGCACGAAATAACCTGCGTGCCGGCGTTGGCGCGCTCGTGGGCCACGGGAGAGCATCCCATGCAGACTAAAGCCGGCGGCTGGCGCATCAAGGATGCCGGCGGTGGGCATCCACATGACGATCGTCAACGGCCAGGTGCTGCTGGAAGACGGTGTCCACACCGGCGCGCTGCCGGGCCGTGTGCTGCGCAACAGTTGGTATCACGCGCACCGGAACTGACGTGCACCGACCCACACTGTCATTGCGAGAAGCGAAGCGATGCGGCAATCTCGTGGAGAACGCCCCGAGATTGCTTCGCTCCGCTCGCAATGACAGCGGGGGACGTTACACCGGATCGTGCCCCACCCGGACCAGCAGCTTGCCGAAATTGCGGCCGCCCAGGATGCCGGCCAGGGCGTCGGGTGCGTTCTCCAGCCCGTCGACCACGTCCTCGCGATAGACCAGGCTGCCCTCCGCTACCCAGGGCGCCGCCAGCTTGCGCCACTCCACCAGCTTCTCGGGCTTGTCGGACACGATGAAGCCCTGGATCAGCACGCGCTTGCCGACGACGAAGCCGAGGTTGGGCCCGGGCGGGAACTCGGCCTCGTTGTATTGCGAGACCATGCCGCACATCGCCACGCGGGCGAACGGGTTGAGCAGGTCGAACACCGCCGCCTGCACCGCGCCGCCGACATTTTCGAAGTACGCGTCGATGCCGTTCGGACAGGCTGCCGCCAGCTCGGCGTACAAATCGAGCGAGCGGTGGTCGACGCAGTCATCGAAGCCCAGGCTGTCCTGCACCCACAGGCATTTCTCCGGCCCGCCGGCCACGCCGACCACGCGGGCGCCGGCGCGCTTGGCCAGTTGGCCTGCAACGGAACCGACCGCGCCGGAGGCGGCGGAGATCACCACGGTCTCGCCGTGCTTAGGCTGGCAGACTTCGGAAATGCCGCGGAACGCGGTGGCGCCCGGCATACCGAGCACGCCAAGATAAGCGGAAAGCGGCGCGCCATGGCGATCGAGCTTGGTGAGCCGATCACCCGGCGTGACGGAATGCGTCTGCCAGCCGCGCGCGCCCACCACCGCATCGCCGGCGACGAAACGCGGATCGGCGGAGGCGATCACCTCGCCCACCGTTTCGCCGGTCATCACCTCGCCCGGGTTTACCGGCTGCGCATAGGTCTGCTGCTCGCGCAGCCGCCCGCGC
>JBGPND010000109.1:0-16255 GCA_041487355.1 Acetobacteraceae bacterium
CCGCTCCCTCGCCGTCATGGCCGGGCTTGTCCCGGCCATCAGTGGTGGCACCGTGCCACGACGGATGGCCGGGACAAGCCCGGCCATGACGGGAAAAGCGAGCGCTGACCAAGGGTCATTGATTCGGGCGGTTGGTATTAGCCGGAGACGGTCGGCAGCCCCACCTGGCGGCGGATGTCGTTGATGATCTGCAGCACGCGTTGGCGATACGGCAGATACTGCACGCCGAACTCCTGCACCAGCCGGCTGTTGTCGATAAGATAGTTGCCGGAATTCGCCTTCCCGCCGGTCTCGTGCTGGAAGCTGATCGGCGCGTCGGGCAGGAACTCGCGCACGAGGTCGGCGATCTCGCCAAGGCTGATCGCCACCCCGCCGGAATTGTACACCGCGTGGCGCGGCTTGTCGGCCAGCAGCACGCGGGTGAACACCTCGGCGATGTCATCGACATGGATCGGGCAGCGCATCGCGTCCTTGTAGGAGAACGAGATCGGCTTGCCCTGCGCCGGCTGAGTGATGATGTTCACGTGGTCCACCGAGCCGCGCACCTTGTCGGGCCCGGTCACGTTCGCCGGCCGGACGGCAGTGATCACCATGCCGTATTTTTCGTTATAGTCCTGCGCCTGCCACTCGTTGAAGATCTTGTGCATGGCATACTGCACTTCGCCGTGGCGGTAGTCGTCCTCGGTGATCATGCGATCGCCGTAATGCTTCTGCATGCCGTTCACCGCCAGCGAGCTGGCGAACACCACGCGCTGCACGCCGGCGAGTCGCGCCGCCTCGAAGCAGTTGTCCATCCCCAGGATGTTCAGCTTCATCGCCACATGCGGGGCATGCTCGCTGCCGAGGAAATACGACAGGTTGATGATGCGGCTCGGCTTCGCGCTGGCGGTCGCCGCCATCACGTCATCGAACTGCGTCACGTCGCCGCGCATCACCCGCACCTGCTTGCCAAGATCGTCGAACGACGCGGCGCCAGGATTGATGTCCATGCACACGATCTCCTCGCCGCGCGCAGCCAGCAAGCGGATCACCCGTGTGCCGATAAACCCGGTTCCGCCGATGACGAAGATCGCCATGTTCTCCCCTCCCATTTGTTGTCCTGACCGCGAAAGCCAGCCTGAAGCAAGCAACCGGGGGAGGCAACTCGCGGCGCACGCTTGGCCGCGGGTGGGTTCGCTGTTACCCTCGTGCAAACCTCGACCATCCTGCCAGGAGAACAACACCGTGCGCCTTCGCAACAGTCGCCGCGCATTGCCCGCCGCATTGCTGTTCGCCGCCTCGCTGGCAACCGCGCAAGTGGCGTCGGCGCAAACCGCGCCTGTCACGGCACCTCCGGCGATCGGGCCCTATGACATGCCGATCCAGGAGTGGCAGGGCGTGAGCTGCCTGTGGGGCGGCATTATCGGCGGCGCGGGCGTGTTCTACTACAGCGACGTGCTGACCGTTGCGGCGACCGGCATGACCAATCCGCTGCTTCTGGTGCCACTCGTCGCAACAGGCTTCGTCGCCGGCTGCAGCGTCGGCGCCAACGCCGCACCTGGCCTCTCCTGGCTCGCCAGACACCTCTGAGGCGGTGCATAATCCGGCTCCCATCGCGCGAGGTGCCGTCATGCGACCGCACGCCGAAGCCAGGATCGCCCGGCTGGCCGAATCCGAGACCGTCTCGTTCGGTCCGCTGGCGGATTACAACAAGCTCACGGGCGATGACGGGTTGCCGATCTTCACCGGTGTGCAGACCTGCAAGCCGGGGTATCAGACGCCGCTGCACTGGCACCCCTATGTCGAGTACCTGTTCATCATCGAAGGCGCGATGGAGGCTTGGCTGGAAGGCCAGGAGGATCGCCCCGCACGCCTGGAAGTCGGCGACATGATCGCCCTGCCCGCCTGCGTGCCGCACGTATTCCGCAACGCCGGCCCCGGCCAGTTGCGCCTGCTCGGCATCCACGGCTCACCGACGCGCATCGTGCACCGGATCGAGCCGGACTGAGCCACCAAGAGGCTACCCCCACCCCAACCCTCCCCCGCTTCGCGGGAGAGGGGGCGCTGAACTCCCTCTCCCGCGAAGCGGGGGAGGGTTGGGGTGGGGGTTGGGTCCTAGTCGTTCCGCGTCAGCCGCTGGATGACGAAATCGGTGTCCATCACGTCGCCGAAGATCGCGTAGAAGGCGATCAGCGAGGCCTGGTGCTCCTCCATGGTCATCGCCGCGTTGGCGTCGCTCACCATGATGGTCTTGAAGTTCGTCATCATCGCGTCGCGCGCCGATGATTCGCAGCAGACATTGGTCACCGTTCCGGTGATCAGCACGGTGTCGAAGCCCCGCGCGCGCAGCCGGTATGGCAGGTCGCAGGTGCCGGGCAGGAAGGCGCTGAAGCGGTACTTGCGGACGATCTCGTCCTCCGGCCGCACATCGAGCTCGGGCCAGAGCTCCTGGCCCTTGGTGCCTTCGCTCATCGCCGCGACACGGCGAGCGCGACTTTGCGGCGTCAGCATGGCGTGGGCGTTGCTCCATTCGATCGCGCTGCGTTCGTCGAAGGTGTTCCTGATCCAGAACACGCCGCCGCCGGTCGCGCGCACCACCGACGCGAGGCGGTTTACATCGGGCACGATCTCGCGCGCCATCGGACAGATCGCATGGCCGACCGCGTCGTCCATGAAGGCGTTCTGCAGGTCGACCACGATCAGTGCGGTGCGCCTGGGGTCGAGGTCGGCATGCGGATGGACGACGCCGCAGCGCGCGATGACGCGGGCCGTCACCGAATCAGGAACATCGAGCCAGTTCATCGCCATCTCCTTCTATAGAGCGGGTTCAGGGTGACAGGAAGCGCGCGCGAGCCTCGCCCGTCGTGATGGGTATCACTGCGCTCAACCCATCCTACAGGCTGCGGCGTCGGATGTGTTGAGCGCAGCGATACCCATCATTTCGGCGATATTCCAGTTTGCTGAACATGCATTAGCCAAGCCCCGCCGGATCGCCAACGATGCCGATGCGTGGGCCGAAGCGCATCGTGGGCCGCCGGACGGGATCGTGACGCGGCCATGGCGGCAGCGCCTCATGCTCCGGGGCGCCACCGCGCACGAATGCGATCCACGCGCGACGCATCGCGGCCGAGAGGTCCGCCATCTGCGCCGCATCGCCGCCCGCCAGCATCGCTGCATCGTGCCATGCCGCGAAGTTGCCGAACACGAACGGCAGATCGATGCAGTGGCACGACCTGAAGCGCGAAGCGAGCGGGGCCCAGTCGAAGAGGTACGCATACGCATTGCCGCCGCGCGCCGCGACCGCCTCGGCGAGACGCATCGCCGGCAGCAGGAATGTCTCGTCCGTGCCGAGATCGGCCAGCAGGTCCATCGCCGTCGCCCCCGGTCGGCGAGCGCGATAACGCGCCAGCGCCGCCTCGCCACCGAACCGCGCGGCCAACGCATCGGCCGGTGGATTCTCCATCGAAGGATCAGCAGCGTAGAATGCATGCACCTCATCCGCCGTCGCCCCGATCAGCACGTTCTTGCCCCCGGATCCAGTCCGGGAGCCTGCCCCGGATTCAGTCCGGGGGCCCGCGCCATCGGCGATCGCACTGAGCATCTCCGCCTGCGTCATCGCTGATGGCAGCACCGGCATGAACATCGGCATGGTCTGAGCGAAGTGCGCGTTCGTGCGCGCCAGCTCCCCCTGCGCCGCCAACAGGCGTGGCACGTCGACCGCGCGCAGACGTGCCAGCGCATTGCCCGCATGCGGATCGATATCGAGCAGACGCAGCAACTGGTCGGCCCGCCCCGTTGCCATCGCCGAGGTGCAGGCGCCGCGGCCGAACCCACCGCTTTGCATGATGACGCGCCGGAACAAGCCGCGCGCCTCCGGCAGCATCAGCAGCCGGCCGATCGAGGTCGCTCCAGCCGACTGGCCCATGACGGTCACGCACGCTGGATCGCCGCCGAAGCCCGCGATGTGATCGCGCACCCAGGCAAGCGCGGCAACCATGTCGGAGGTGCCGGCCTCCGCGTCCACGATGCCCGGCCGATGCAGCCAGCCCAGCGCGCCCAGCCGGTAGTTCACGCCGACCAACACGATGTCGCCTTCGCGCGCCAGACGCGATCCGTCGTACCAGTCGAGCGAACCCGCGCCGGAAATCCAGGCGCCGCCATGCAGCCAGACGAGCACCGGCCGCGCCTTTGCGTCGGGCGCCGGCGTGCAGATGGTCAGGGTAAGGCAGTCCTCGTCCTGCGGGCGGACGAAATCGCCCATCGCCACGCGCAGCCGCGAGGGAACCTGCGGCGCGATCGGGCCATGCCGCGTCGCATCGCGTTGCCCGCTCCAGGCGTGGACGGGTGCGGCCGGCGCGAAGCGCAGTTCGCCGACGGGTGGCGCCGCGTAGGGCACGGCGTGGAACGCCACGATGCCATCCCGCCAGGCACCGCGCAGATCGCCGAGCGCGGTGTGGGCAACCGGTGCGTCCGCCATCGACCGCTACTCCGCCGCCGCGCGCAGACAGCGCGGCTCGCCGATCGAGAAATAGAGCTCCGGGCGCCTCTGCTCCAGCAGCGGATAGCGCCGCCGCACGAGGCGCAATGCCTTCTCGATGGTGGCCTGCTTCTTGCCATCGATGGCGGTGAACTGGATGCAGGAAACCGTGAACTCGCCGGCCATGCGCACTTCCTGGTCCCGAGGGGTATGCGCAGTCTACGCCCGTGCGGCCAAGCCGTAGAAGGAGGCGTGCCGCCCGGCCTCTTTTGCGGCTGTCAAGCGCGAATCCATGACGACTCGGTTGAGTTGTCGGAAAATTTGACAAGCAACGGTTGCCAAGCGGTGTCCACCTACCGCAAGTGCTTCATGTATCAGTATTTTCACAACTGGCATGCTTCCTGCATAACGAACATTGCCCGCGGGAAGGCGGGTACGCACTTGTGGGGGGTGCGATCGCATGACACCAGCCGAAGACTGGATTAATCGATCGATTTTGGCGGTCGTGCCGCTGGCGATCATTGTTGCCGGGTGCTGCCTGAGCCAGCTGCCACGCAGCCTCGTCATGGAAGCGCTGAGCATCCTGGCGGTGTGGCTGTGCATTTCGTTGCCGCTCGGCGTGGTCGTCGGCCACTGTGCCCTCAGCGAGGGCTGAGGTTCTCTCGCCTGCTCCGCTACAGCCAGTCGTGATGGGTATCGCTGCGCTCAACCCATCCTACAGGCTGCGGCGTAGCGGCGTAGGATGGGTTGAGCAGAGCAAAACCCATCATTCATGCCGCACAGCTCAGCCGCGTTGGCGCCGAGGCGCGTGCCACGCCCCATGTGCGGCAGCCCGATCACCAGCACGCCGTGCAATCCGCGCGCGAACGGTTTCGACCTGCGGCCCGGATACGCGCAACGCTGCAAAGGCCAGCGCGTCCCAGGTGAGGGCCGGTTCGATCACCGGACGTCGCAGGAACAGCACGGCGTGATCGGGAGACAGCACCAGATCCGCATAGGGCTGACCGCGCCCGAACGCGTCCCTGCAAACCTGGACCGGCCGCACAAGATCGGGACTTGGATGGCGCGTCAGGTTCAGCCGGTGGTGGCCAATTCAGACCAGCGACGCCTTCGTCCTGGCGGACACGGTGATCGTGACCGACGCCACCGCCTTCGAGGCGGGGCCGTCCGTCGAGTAGAACGGCTCGGTTTCGAAGCGGGAGAGATCGTCGACGATGATGTTGACGCCCTGGGCGTGCAACGCATCCACCGCGCCGGCTATTCCGTCGCTCACGTCGCCTGAAGCGAAATACAGCGCCGCGCCCGGCGATCAACGCATCGCTGCCCGGCACCTCGACGGTGCCGCTATTGATCACGACCGTGTCGCCCGACAGCGGATAGCTGTTCGCGCCGAGGTTCGATGTCCACTGCGTCGGATCGAACCAGCGGCTGATGAGACCAACCCACGTAAGCGTCGCCATCCATCCCGCTATCCGGCTGTCCTGGTCCGACGCCCGGATTGGTCATCCTTTTTGGGCAACGATATTATTGCAGCAGATTGCGCATCGGGTAGGCATTGCGGTCGGCGTCGTCCAGCGACTCGAGCCCGAAACGCAGTTCAATCGTGCGCAGGATCGAGCCGAAATCATACGGCGTGTGATCGATATAGCCGCGCTTCACCATGGGACCGACCGCCACCAGCGGGACCCGCGTGCCAGGCCCCCATTTGTCGCGGCGTGGCGGCGGCACGTGGTCCCACGCGCCGCCATGCTCGTCGTACGTAATGATGATCAGCATGTCCTTGTAGGCAGGACTTTTCTGCAGCATCGGTATCAGCTCGGCCAGATGGTTGTCACCGTCGGTGACGTTGGTGTAGCCGGGATGCTGGTTGAACTGGCCGATCGGCTTGTAGAACACGACTTGCGGCAGCGTGTTCTGCTGAATGTCGCGGACGAAGTCCGTATAGTCCTGCAGATGCGCCTTCTGCGCCGGGGTGCCCGGCGCCAGGTTCTGGAAATACGCCAGCGGCTGATGATGGAACTGAAAGCGCGGATCTGGATGCCCCGCCATCGCGTCGTCGTAGCCGCCGGAATACCACTTCCAGGAAATGTTCCTGGCATCCAGTCGGTCGCCGATATGCGGCAGCGTCTGCGGTGGGACCAGCTTCGACGAATCGGTGTCACTCAGCGCATGCAGATACACCGAGCGGCTGGTGTTGATCAGGTAGCCGTCGGGCGACACCGGCGCGTCCTTCATCACGCCGGTTGCGGGATCGACCTTGGCAACCAGCGCATCCGGCGCGTTCGGCCACCGCAGCGCGCAGGAGCAGACCATGAAGCTGTGGTTGAGGAACGAGCCGCCGAACGCCGAGTGGAACATTGCGTCCCCCAGCGTGTACTGCTTAGCGAGCTTCCACAGATAAGTCCTGGAGATATCGAAATAGCCCATCACCAGGCCCTTGGCATTCGACAGCTCCACATAACGGTTCATGGCACCGCCGTTGATCTGCCTCTGCTCGGTGTAGAAGGCGTGGATCAGGTCACCGGTGTCGTCATCGAGCGACACATAGCGGTTGATCTGGAACGGCCGGTTGGGCAGTTGCGCGGGGAAACGCTGGTCGACGGCCGGCGGCTTCAGGTTGGACTCGATCGGCGCGGGCAGGAGTTTGTAAGGCTTGCCGTCGGGGCCGATCTGGATCGCCTTGTCGCCGGCATTAGCGAGGCCGTTGGCGCCGGGGAACTTGCCGAAGAAATTGTCGAAGCTGCGGTTCTCCTCGAAGATCACCACGATATGGCCGATCTTCGCCAGCGGATCGGTGTCCGCCGGCTGCGCCGCCGACGGCGCTGTCCAGGCGAGCAGCCCGGCCAGGGCCGCCATGGTCAGCCAGGCGTTGGTCGCCATCGATCGATCTCCTCCCCACTTGCCACGCGCCGCGGACGATATGGCGCGGCGCCGGGGCGTCAATCATGGCGCCGGTGAAGAAACGATGACAGAGGCCAGACGGAGGCAACGGCGGCTCAGCGGGCCAGCTTCTCTATCGCGGCGAAGTCGATCGCGCCGATGAAGCCTTTCAGCGTGGGATCCGGCGTGTCCTTGCTGCCCTCCACCTTCACGATCACCTTGTCGGCGACCATCGTCATGTAGCTGTTGTCGTCAGCGGTGTACGACATGCGCCGCCCGCCGACCACGACGGTCTTCATGCCGCCAGCCGCGGCGAACGGGCTGCCCAGAAGTGCGGCCATGCCTTGCAGCATCGGCGAGTCCGCCATGATCTGCACTTCCACGCGCTGGCTGCCGTTGTGGTAGGTGCGGCTCGCCGTGGTGCCGCCACCGAGCATCGCCGCGCCGACCGCGCTGGCTTCGGCTTCGTCCGCGGTCCAGCCGGACGGCGCGGCCGGCAGCAGTTTCTTCAGGCCTTCGGCACGCGACTGGCGCAGCAGGTTGGCGGCGGCATCCAGCGCGGCGATCGCCGTCTGGGTATCGTGGCTCTGATAGGCTTTCAGCGCCTCATTGATCTGGTCAGTTACATCGTCCGCGTGCGCACCCGGCACGCAGGCGACAGTCAGCAGCAAGGCCGTAAACCCGTGGCGCAGTCGCATCATCACGTCCGTTTCTCCCCCACCTCTCAACCTGCCAGCATGCCGGCGACCGCACCACTCATGCAGGTGGCGAGCGTTCCGGACAGGATGGAGCGCAGGCCGAGCGCCACGACTTCGTGCCGTCGCTCGGGGACCATGGCGCCCAGCCCACCGATCATGATGCCCAGGCTGCCGAAATTCGCGAAGCCGCACAATGCATAGGTCACGATCAGGCGCGACCGCGGGGAAAAAGTTTCCGGCGGCAGGGCGGAGAGATTCAGATAGGCGACGAATTCGTTCAGCACAGTCTTGGTGCCCATCAGTGCGGCGGCAGCGCCCGCTTCGTCCCACGGCAGGCCGATCAGCCACATCACCGGCCGGAACGGCAGGGCGAAGATGCGTTGCAGCGTGATGGCGCCGTCGCCCCAATGCGGCAGTACGCCGAGGGCGGCGTTGGTCAGTGCAACCAGCGCCACCGCAACCAGCAACGTCGCCACGATGCCGACCAGCACTGGAACCCCGTCGATGGTGCCTTTCACCAGCGCATCCACCGTGCTGACCGGCGGGTCCTGCACGACCAGCCGCTCCTCCGCCGCTTCCACCGGACCAAACGGCACCAGCAGCGCCGCCACGGCCAGTCCCGCCGGCGTGCTGATCACCGAGGCGATCAGGATGTTGCCGAGCGCGTTCGGGATCAGCGGCGCGAGGAATGACGCGTAGATCACCATCACCGTGCCGGCGACGCCCGCCATGCCGCAGGTCATCAGCGCGAACAGTTCTCCCCGTTGCATGCGCGCGAGATAGGGCCGCACCAGCAACGGTGCCTCGATCATGCCGACGAACACATGCACCGCCGCGCCCAGCGCGAGCGCGCCGCCGATCCCCATCGCGCGACGCAGCAGCCAGGCGAAGGCGGCGGTGATCCGTTGCAGCGCGCCCCAGTAGAACAGCAACGAAGCCAGCGCGCTTATCGTCAGCACCAGCGGCAGGGCCTGGAAGGCGAGGATGAAGCTGGCGCCTGGATGCGTCTCGGCGAACGGCAGCGGCGGACCACCCAGATAGCCGAACACGAAACCGGTGCCGGTTTCGGTGGCCTTCTGCAGCGCGGTGGCGCCGTCGTTCAGCAGGAAGATCACGGCGTTCGCCGGCGGGAAGCCGAGCAGCAGCACAGCGAGCGCCACTTGCAGCAGCACGCCCGCAACGACCGCGCGCCACGGAATACGGCGCCGGTCCTCGCTCAACACCCAGGCGATGGCCAGCAACGCGGCCAGACCGAACAGGCCGCGCATGGCGGGATCAGGCGGCGGGGCGCTGGTTGAACGGATAGTAGGCGGGGAATTCGCCCACCGCGTTCATGTCCACTTCCACCAGGCCCAGCCCCTTGTGTCCAATCGCCTTGCCGACGGTTTCGCCGAACGCATCGGCGCTCTGCACCTTCCAGAACGGAATGCCGGCAAGCGCCGCGAGCTGCCCGAGATCTGGCCCTTGCAGATCGGCGAAGAACCGGCGGCCCTGCTGCGTCGCGTCCTGAATGCGCTTGATCACGCCATAGCCGCGATCGTTCATCACGATCACGGTGATATCGAGCTTCTCCTGCACCGCGGTCCACAGCTCGCCGACATTGAGGAAGAAGCCGCCGTCGCCGGTCATCACCACGGTCTTGCGTCCGTTCGCCGCGGCGGCCGCGCCGATGCCCAACTGAAGCCCCTGGCCAATGCCGGCGCCGACCGGGAACACGCTCTGATGCGGGCTGTAGACTGGGAAGATGCGATTGCCCCAGGTGGTGTTGCTCTGCGTCACATCGCGCACCCAGATCGCATCCTTCGGCATGACAGGGCGCAACTGTTCCGGGAAGCTGCCATAGACACCGAGCGTGGCGAGGAATTCGGAGCGCGCGGTCTGCTTCAGCGCGGCGAATTCCTTCCGATAGGCGGGATCGACCTTCAGCCGTCCCTCGATGCGCGGCAGCAGCGCCTCGAGCGTCGCCCGCGCATCGCCGCAGACAAAGAACGTGTTGGCGTAGGTGCGGCCGTTGGCGAGCGGATCGGTGTCGATCTGGACCAGATTCCGCGGCAGCTTGACGACGAAATCACCGGTCTCCTGGCCGCGCAGCCGCGTGCCGACGGCGAGCATCAGATCCACGGTCTGGTAGAATTGCTGGATCTTCGGCATGCCGTTGCCATGCAGGCCGCCGAGGTTCATCGGATGCTCTTCCGAGACGGTGCCCTTGCCGTTGATGCTGTTGATCATGCTGAAGCCGAGATCGAGCAGCTTGTGCACGGCGGCACCTGCCTTGCGCGCACCGGAACCCAGCCACAGCATCGGGCGTCGTGCCGCGACGATGCGCGCGGCCAACTCGTCCAGTTCGGCATCGGACGGCGTGCGCGGCGGCGGCAGTGGCAGGACGAAATTGTCGAAGATGGCCGGCCGCTCCACCGGCATGCGCTGGATGTCGATCGGCACCTCCACGCTGACCGGACCGGTCGGCGGCGTCAGCGCGTCCATTGCGGCGCGGGTCAGCACGCCGATCGCCTGCTGCGCGGAACGAATGCGATAGGCGCTCTTGGAGACCGCGCGCAGCATGCCGAGCTGATCGGGTGCGTCGTGCACGGTGCCCATCTCGCGATCGACGAACTTCGTCGCGGTCTGGCCGGTGATGTGCAGCACCGATGAGCCGGAGAAGCGCGCCTCGATCAGCCCGCCGACCGCATTCGCCGCACCCGGTCCGGTGGACGAGAAGATCACGCCGAGCCCGCCGGAGACGCGGGCATAGCCGTCCGCCATGTGCGCGCCGCCCAGTTCGCCGCGCGCCATGATGAAGCGGATGGCGTTGCGCCTGCCGATCGCATCCAGCATTGGGATGTTGTGCACCGAGGCGATGCCGAACGCGGTCGTTACGCCGCATTGCGAAAGGAATTCGGCCACCAGATCGCCGACGGTGTAATCGCTCGCCATCTTGGTCTCCTGTTTGTTGCGGGAAGGCTGGAGCAGGCCCCTTCGCCCGTCAACCGAGCGTCGTGCTATGCAGCGCTACCATCCGACGCAGGAGAGACGACATGACCGCGAGCCAGATCGACAAGGCCACACGCTTCCGCGCATTGCACACGGCGCCAGGCACGTTCGTGATCGCCAACGCCTGGGATGCGGGATCCGCGCGCATCCTGGCCGGGCTCGGCTTTGTCGCGCTGGCCACATCGAGCGGTGCCGCCGCCGGCATGCTCGGCAGGCGCGACGGCATGATCACGCGTGACGAATCCCTGGCTCACGCACGCGCGGTGGTCGAGGCGACGGATCTGCCGGTTTCCGCCGACCTGGAGAAGGGATTCGGCGATGCGCCGGAAGCCGCGGCGGAGACCATCCGTCTCGCCGGTGGCATTGGACTGGTCGGCGGCTCGATCGAGGACGCGACGGGCGATCCGCGGAAGCCGCTATTCGATGCGGGCCACGCGAGGGAGCGCATTGCCGCCGCGGTGGAGGCGGCCCGCAAGCTGCCAATTCCATTCACGCTGACGGCGCGGGCGGAGAACTTCATCCGCGGCAATCCTGATCTGGACGACACGATCAGGCGCCTGCAGGCGTTCGAGGCGGCGGGCGCCGACGTGCTGATGGCGCCCGGTCTGCCCGATCTCGCCGCGGTGCGCACGGTGTGTGCCGCGCTGTCGAAGCCGTTCAACTTCATGGCCGGCATCAAGGGGAAGTCGTTCTCGGTGCCGGAACTTGCCGAGGCCGGCGTGAAGCGCATCAGCCTCGCCACGTCGCTGTATCGCGCCGCGATGACCGGCCTGCTGAACGCGGCGCGCGAGGTGAAGGAGAAGGGGACGCTGGGCTACATCGACACGACGGTGGCCACGCCGGAGCTGAATGGCTTCATGGCTGGCTGAGCAATACCAACCGTCCGTCTCGTCGATCCGCACATCGTTCCAGGTGACGCACCGGCCGCCCCTCTTCCAGGCGTTTGCCCAGCAGACGATGCAGGTTCATGCGCGATCTCCCTTTTCTCGCCTGCGGTTTCGTGGCCCATTGCTACGCCAGGAGAGGGAGAATTGCGATGGCGGGACCAGGCGAAGTGGAGTGGCGCAAGCTGCGCGCCGATCAGTTGCGCGAGAAGGCGCGGCATGACGCGATAGTGATCCTGCCGGTCGCCTCACTCGAACAGCACGGGCCGCATCTGCCGGTCGAAGTCGACAGCATGCTGAGCGAGACGGTCGCGGTCCGCGCCGCACGCAAGATCGCCGAACGAGGCCAGGACGCCGTGGTCCTGCCGGTGCTGTGGACCGGCCTCTCGGAGCATCACATGAGCTTCGGCGGCACGGTCACGCTGGACTTTCCCACGTTCTCGGCGGTGATCGAGGGGGTGTGCCGCTCTGTCCTGCGTCACGGCTTCAAGCGGATCGTGCTGCTGAACGCGCATGGCGGCAACGAGAACGCGCTGCGCACCATCACCGACGAACTGACGCCGAAGCTCGGTGTGCCCATCGTGCAGTTCACCTATTGGTACGCCGCCGCGGTGGCCATTGCGGAGATCCTGGAGACGCAGACTGCGCTGCTGCATGCCTGCGAGGCGGAGACCTCGATGATGCTTGCCGTGCGGCCGGAGCTGGTGGCGATGGACCGTGCCGGCCTGGCGAAGGCGAACAGCACGCCGGACGTCGCCGATGTGGTCGGCGGCGGGGTGTATCGCTGGCGCACGATCGGCGCGCGGTCTTCGTCCGGCGTGATCGGCAATCCGGAGGCTGCAACCGCGGAGAAGGGCGAACGGCTGTTCGAAGCGATCGCCGCGACGCTGGCGGAGAAACTGTGCAATGCCGAGTTGTGGCAACTGCCCTGGCAGTCGGAACGGGTGGAGTAGGATTCGATCCCCATTGTCATTGCGAGGAGCGAAGCGACGTGGCAATCTCGTGGAGAACGCCCCCGAGATTGCTTCGCTCCGCTCGCAATGACAGCGGAGAGCGAAGGAGCGTAGATGACCTCAGGAAAATGGCAGTTCTGGATCGATCGCGGCGGCACGTTCACCGATATCGTCGCACGCGATCCGGACGGACGGCTCTCCACCCATAAGCTGCTGAGCGAAAATCCCAGCCGCTACCGCGACGCAGCGATCGCCGGCATCAAGACCGTGCTCGGCACCAAGCTGGACGCGCCGATCCCGCCCGGCGTGGTGGAAGCGGTCAAGATGGGGACCACCGTCGCCACCAACGCGCTGCTGGAGCGCAAGGGCGAGCGCACGCTGCTGGTGGTGAACCGCGGCTTCGCCGATGCGTTGCGCATCGGCAACCAGGCCCGTCCGCGCCTGTTCGACCTGGCGATCACGCTGCCGTCGATGCTGTACGAAGACGTGGTGGAGATCGCCGGCCGCGTCGGCGTCGACGGCGAGGAAATCGAAACGCTGGGCGAACACGCCGCCCGCACGGCGTTGGCCCGCGCGCGCGCCAAGGGAATCACCGCCTGCGCCATCGTGCTGATGCACGCCTGGAAATACCCCGAGCATGAGCGCCGCCTGGCGGAGCTCGCACGTGAAGCCGGCTTCGCCCAGGTCTCCGCCAGCCATGCGGTCAGCCCGCTGCTGCGGCTGATCCCGCGCGGCGACACCACAGTGGTCGACGCGTATCTCTCGCCCATCCTGCGGCGCTATGTCGAACAGGTGGCGGCGGAGCTCGCCGGCGTGCGGCTGTTTTTCATGCAATCGAACGGTGGATTGGCGGACGCCGCCGGCTTTCACGGCAAGGACGCGATCCTCTCCGGGCCCGCCGGCGGCATCGTCGGCGCCGCGCGCACCGCCGCGATGGCCGGGCTCGATCGCATCATCAGCTTCGACATGGGCGGCACGTCGACCGACGTCGCGCTCTACGCCGGCGGCTTCGAGCGCGCCTTCGAGACCGCGGTGGCCGGCGTGCGCATGCGAGCGCCGATGATGGCGATCAACACGGTGGCGGCGGGCGGCGGTTCGATCCTGCATTTCGACGGCACGCGTTTCCGCGTCGGCCCGGATTCCGCCGGCGCCGATCCGGGTCCCGCGTGTTATCGAAACGGCGGACCGCTGACGGTGACCGATGCCAATGTCTGCGTCGGCAAGATCCAGTCACGCCACTTCCCGGCGATCTTCGGCCCCAATGGCGATCGACCGCTCGATGTCGATATCGTGACGGCGAAGTTTTCCGCCCTTGCCGACGAGATCGCGCAGGCCACCGACCAGCGGCGCACGCCGCGCCAAGTGGCGGAGGGATTCCTGCAGATCGCGGTTGCCAACATGGCGAATGCGATCAAGCAGGTGTCGGTGCAGAAGGGCCACGACGCCACTCGCTTCGCGCTGCAATGCTTCGGCGGCGCCGGCGGCCAGCATGCCTGCCTGGTCGCCGATGCGCTTGGCATGGAGACGGTCTTCATCCACCCCTATGCCGGCGTGCTCTCCGCCTATGGCATGGGTCTTGCTGACCAGACGGTCATGCGCGAACAGGCCGTGGAAATTCCATTCGAGACGCATGCCATGGCGGAGTTGGCGGAGGTCGCCGATCGGCTGGCCACCGAGGCGATGGCGGCGCTCGCCGCGCAAGGCGCCGATCCCGCGCGCATCGCCGCGCACCGCAACCTGCATCTGCGCTATGCCGGCACCGAAGCGGCATTGATCGTACCATTGCGCAGCGAACCGGAGATCGCCGCGGATTTCACCGCGGCACATCGTGCACGCTTCGGCTTCGCCACGCCGGACCGACAGATGGTGGTGGAAGCGGTCGCGGTCGAGGCGATCTCGCCTGGCGATACGGTGCAGGAAGCGACGCTGGCCGCTCGCATCAGTGGCGCACCGCAGCCAATCGACAGCATCCAGATCTTCACCGGCGACGCGGAGCATGCCGCGCCGGTGTTCGATCGCACCGCCCTGCTGGCGAGTGATCGCATCGCCGGACCGGCGCTGATCCGCGAAGCCAATGCCACCACGGTGGTGGAGCCCGGCTGGACGGCGGAGATCACCAGGCTCGACCACATGACGCTGCATCGCACCGAGCCGCTCGCGACGCGGGTGCCGGCTGGCAGCGATCGACCCGACCCAGTTCTGCTCGAGCTGTTCAACAACCTGTTCATGAACGTCGCGGAACAGACCGGCGCGGTGCTGCAGAACACCGCGATGAGCGTCAACATCAAGGAGCGGCTGGACTTCTCCTGCGCCATCTTCGACGCGCAGGGCTTTCTGGTGGCGAATGCGCCGCACGTGCCGGTGCATCTCGGCGCCATGGGCGAAAGCGTGCGCACCGTGCTGAACAACCGGCGTGCCTCGTTGAAACCCGGCGACGTGGTGGCGCTGAACAACCCGTTCAACGGCGGCACCCATCTGCCCGACGTCACGGTGATCACGCCGATGTTCGACGATGCCGGCGGGAAAATCCTGTTCTTCGTCGGCAGCCGCGGCCATCACGCCGATATCGGCGGCATCACGCCCGGCTCCACGCCGCCTGCTTCGCGCACGCTGGAAGAGGAAGGCGTGGTGATCGACGACTTCCTGCTGGTGGACGGCGGGCATTTCCGCGAGGCCGAGCTGCGCGCCCTGCTGGCTGGCGCGAAATATCCGGCGCGCAGTCCCGACGTGAACGTCGCCGACATCAAGGCGCAGGTGGCGGCGAACGAGAAGGGCGTGCAGGAGCTGCAACGGGTGGTCGCACTGCATGGCTGGCTGACGGTCAGCGCCTATATGCGCCACGTGATGGACAACGCCGAGGAGTCGGTGCGCCGGGTGATCGACCGCATCGGCAGCGGATCGTTCGAATACACCATGGACAGTGGCCTGCCGCTCCGCGTCGCGGTCAGTGTCGATCGTGCCAGCCGCAGTGCCGTGGTGGATTTCACCGGCACCGGCCGGCAGAGCGAGGGCAACTTCAACTCGCCGCCTGCCGTTACGCGAGCCGCGGTGCTGTATGTGTTCCGCTGCCTCGTAGCGGATGACATCCCGCTGAACGACGGCTGCCTGAAGCCGCTGCGTCTGATCATCCCGCCCGGCACCTTCCTCTCGCCAGCGCCAGGCGCCGCGGTGGTGGCCGGCAACACCGAAGTGTCGCAGGCCACCTGCAACGCCCTGTTCGGCGCGCTGAGGCCGATCGCCTGCTCGCAGGCCACGATGAACAACTTCCTGTTCGGCGACGCGCACCGGCAGTACTACGAGACCATCTGCGGCGGCACCGGCGCCGGGCCGGGATTCCATGGCACATCGGCGATCCACTCGCACATGACCAATACGCGCATGACCGATCCCGAG
>JBGPND010000110.1:0-16129 GCA_041487355.1 Acetobacteraceae bacterium
AGCGTTGTACGAGCCACCGCCGCCGGCGATGTAGCCGCCGTCGCCGCCGGAATAGCCGCCACCGCCGCCACCGCCATCACAGCCAGCCCCAGCCCCGCCGCCGCCAAAGCCGCCATTGCCGCCGGCGCTGCATGAAATATCGACGCCGCCGGCAAGACCGTTGAACCAGGAGCTGCCACCGATGCCCCAGAAACCGCCTTCACCGTTGACGTCTGACGCCCCGTCGCTGTTGAAACCGCCGCCGCCGGGTCCCCAGCTAGAGGACGGGGCGCCGCCCCCCTGGCCGATGCCGGCGGTGTTGTAGCCAGGGAACGCACAGGAGCTTCGATAGCCGCAACCGAACGTGGCCGCCGTGGTGATCGAGGCGTCCCAGCCGTTCTGGCCGGCGGCGGCACGGATGCCGCCGCCACCGCCCGCGATCAGCAGGGGGGTGTTCCCCGGTCCGACGATGAAGTTGCTGCCGCCGCCACCGCCGTTGCCCGAGCCGGATGCGCCCGCGCCGCCCACCGCAATGCTCAAGGTCTCGCCCGCGGTCAGGAAAAAGGAGCCGCCGACCAGGGCACCACGTCCGCCAACCCCGTTGGCCGAACCGCCCTCGCCGCCCTGCGCGCCATGGCCGCCCTGGGCGCCGATGGCGACGATTTCATAGGTGCCGTTCGCGCTCGCGGTGAATGTCGTGACCGCCCCGGAATAGCCGAACGACGCAATGACATTCGCCGACGCGCCTTCGAACGGCACGCACAGGGCAACGCAGCATGTACTGGCGAGAATAAGGCGCTTCACACGTCGTCCCTTCGAATTCGATTTGGGCTCGGGCGGTTGCTGCGGCAAGATTCGCACCATCACTGCAAGTGGCTGATCTGGCTCAGCAAATCCGGGACCGGCCCAGGCGGTCAGCGCGAATTTGTAAAGTTTGCCGACTCCAGGGTCCCTCGCCGGGGAGCCGACGGCGCCAGACGCGTCTGGCCGGAACGCTCCCGTCCCGGTAGGCTCCGCTTCCGCACGGCTTGTCGGAACAACAGTTGGGAGGAGAATCCAATGGCCAGCACCGTGGCTCACGACCAGCCTGCGACCACCGGCCCGGTTACCCCCTCCGGTCTCAACCACCTGGTCATCAACGTCCGCAGCATGGCGGAGTCGCACCGGTTCTGGACCGAGATCATCGGCATGAAGCAGGTCGGCGAACTGCAGGGGCGGCCCAGCGGCGCGCCGCGGCGCGGCACCATGCGCTTCTACAGCGCCGATCACGGCGGCGGACGGATGAACCATCACGACATCGCCCTGGTGGAGACGCCGGAACTCCCAGCTCCCCCGGCTGACGGGACCGCCCCGACGACAGCGATCGGCCACATCGCCATCGCGCTGCCCGGCCGGGAGGCGTGGCTGAGCCAGCTCGCCTTCCTGCAGAGCCGCGGTGTGAAGTTCGAGCGCCGCGTCGAGCATGGAATGACGCATAGCCTGTATATCCGCGACCCGAACGGCTACAGCGTCGAGCTGCTCTACGAGCTGCCGCGCGAGGTCTGGGAAGGCGATATTCAGGCTGCGCTGAACCACTACGTCGCATTGCCGACCGAAGGCGCCGAAGCGCTGCAGGACCGGGCGGACAACCTGCCGGTATTCGCCAGCTCGGACGCCGCCTAGCCTGCGGCGGCGTCGCTGGTCAGCGGCGCCGTCTCGCGGCGAGCAGGCCGAACAGCGCCGGTGCCAGCAGGGCCAGGCTTGCGGGCTCGGGCACCGGGAAATTGAAGTGGATCGGCCCACGGGTCGTCTGCAGCGGAGGAACGCTGTCGAGCGAAAGCTCGACGAACACGTCGAAGAAGCTGTCGATCCTGAACAACGGCTCGTTCTCATTGCCCTCTGGCTGGACCGACGCCGAGCCAGTGGAAGAATGGGACGGGTCCAGACCGAGTGTCAGCGTGTGGCCCAACACCGGACCGGTCAAAGAAAGAGCCACAAGTTCGGTAGCCCACGTGCCAGTCGCGAAAGGCCCCGTGCGCCCAAGCACCTTTTCCTCGAGCGTGCCGGACAGCGACACCGGCGCGACCGGCGTGCCGCCGGTTGTCGTCAATTCCCCTGAATAGGCAGCGGTCGCGACAATATCCTGGCCTGATCCGTCGAACGTCGATGACACCACGGAGGTCATCGTCAAGGTTCCGGCTGCCACGCATCTGGCCACGGCGGGGAAGCATCCCGCACCGACGACCGACGTGAAGGGAACCCCCAGCACCGGCAGGGTCGCGCTGGACCGGATCACCGAGGCGCTGGCCGCCACCATGCAGGCAAGCTGGATCATTGCGCCGAAGGCCAGCAATCCGCCGATCGGGCGGCCTAGTGACGGAATTCGCATGACGGTCCCCTGTCCCTGAACGAAGGCCTAGGATGATCTGGATTAATTGTGACATCAAGACGATGCCAATGCACGTGCGAAATCTTTCGGTCAGGCGATGCCGCGCAAGCCGAGCACGATCAGCAGCGCTGCGTTCAGCAGCATCACCGCCGGAGCGACCGAAGCCGCGGCACGCTGCCAGCGTCGTCCCGCGGACTGACCGGCGATGCCCACCGCGACGAGGCTCGGCACAGTGCCCAGGCCGAACGCGGCCATGGCAAGCGCGCCGGCGGCAGGCCCGCCACTGGCGGATGCAGCGGCGAGCGCGGCGTAGAGGAAGCCGCAAGGCAGGAAGCCGAGCGCCAGCCCGAGCAGCAGGCCGCCAAGACGCGTCGATCGGTCCACCCGTCCGGTGAGCCAGGCAATCAGCCGCACGAAGCCGGGCGGCGCGGCCGTGGCGTCGGGCAGCAGCGCATGCAGCGCCGGCACCAGCCGCCGCAGCGCCTGGCCGAGGAACAGCAGCGCGGCGACCAGCAGCAGCATGCCCGAGAGGCGGCCCAGCCACGGCAGCCGCGACAGCGAGGCTCCCATCGTCGCAGCCAGCGCACCAAGCCCCGCATAGGTGGTGAGCCGCCCCAGATGATACGGCAACAGCAGGCCGCCGCCGATCCGCCGCAGCTCGCACAGCCGGACGGCAGGCACGCGCGCCATGCGATCCGCGACCTGGCCCAGAACGAACGGCCCGCACATCGGCACGCAGTGCATCGCGCTGCCGGCGGCGCCGGCCAGCAGCAGGCCGAATGTGACACCGCCGCCAGCCCACGAGGCGGCTTGGGTGCACAACGTCGCCAGAATGTCGAGGCCGGAACTCACCTGCCAACTCATGCAGCACCCGGCCTACGTCACATTGATCCAGATCAATGATCCGTTAACGCCGCCACGGCAGGTTCCTTGGGCCTTCACCGGAGTTGTCCATGGATATCGAGCCAAGCGACCTCATCGTCGGGCTGTTGATGGCTGCGCTCGGCCTCATCGGCCTGATCCTGGCCTCCGGCGCGCTGGACGACGAGATGTACGTGTTCGGACTCTCGCTGTTCAGCTTCGCCTGCGTATTCGTCCTGGGCCTGGTCCGCCGCCATTTCGACAAGCTGGAAGCGGCGCGAGCAGCGAGCAATCGGCATGTCTGATCTCGCGCTCGCCATGTCGCGCGCCGCCCCCGACTACAACGAGGCGGTGGTCAAGAAATTCGTCATCGCCACTGTGTTTTGGGCGGTGGTGGCCTTCCTGCTCGGCGTCTACATCGCCACCGAACTCGCCTGGCCGCAGTTCAACCTCGGCCTCTCGTTCATCAATTTCGGCCGGCTGCGCCCAGTGCACACCTCGGCCGCCATCTTCGCGTTCGGCGGTTCGGCGCTGCTCGGCACCTCGTTCTACGTCGTGCAGCGCACCTGCCGCACGCGATTGTTCGGCGGCGAGGCACTCGCGAACTTCGTATTCTGGGGCTATCAGTTCTTCATCGTCATGGCGGCGCTGTCCTACGTGATGGGCTACAGCCAGAGCCAGGAATACGCCGAACCCGAGTGGCACCTCGACCTCTGGCTCACCATCGTCTGGGTCGCCTACGCGGTCATCTTCATTGGCACGCTGATGCAGCGCGAGGAGCCGCATATCTATGTGGCGAACTGGTTCTATCTCGCATTCATCCTGACCATCGCCGTCCTGCACATCGGCAACAATCTGGCGATCCCGATCTCGGTGTATTCCGCCAAGAGCTACTCCGTGGCGTCCGGCGTGCAGAACGCAATGATCCAGTGGTGGTACGGCCACAACGCGGTGGGCTTCTTCCTCACCGCGGGCTTCCTCGGGATGATGTACTACTTCATTCCGAAGGCGGCGAACCGGCCGGTGTATTCCTACCGGCTGTCGGTCGTGCATTTCTGGTCCCTGGTGTTCATGTATATCTGGGCCGGTCCGCATCACCTGCACTGGACCGCGCTGCCCGACTGGACGCAGACGCTCGGCATGGCGTTCTCGGTCATGCTGTGGATGCCGTCCTGGGGCGGCATGATCAATGGCCTGATGACGCTGTCGGGCGCATGGGACAAGCTGCGCACCGATCCCGGCCTGCGCTTTTCCGTCACCGCCGTCGGCTTCTATGGGATGTCGACATTCGAAGGCCCGGTGATGTCGATCCGCGACGTCAACGCGCTCAGCCACTACACCGATTGGACGATCGGCCACGTGCATTCCGGCGCGCTGGGCTGGGTGGCGTTCATCACATTCGGCGCGATCTATTATCTCGTGCCGGTGCTGTGGAAGCGTGCCGGCCTGTACTCCACGCGGCTGGCATCCTGGCACTACTGGATCGCGACGCTGGGCATCGTGTTCTACATCAGCTCGATGTGGGTCGCCGGCATCATGCAGGGGCTGATGTGGCGCGCCTATGACACGTTCGGCTTCCTGCAGTACTCGTTCGCCGAATCCGTTGTGGCGGTGCACCCCTACTACGTGATCCGGCTGATCGGCGGCCTGATGTTCCTCACCGGTGCGCTGATCATGGTCTACAACCTGGTTCAGACCGTGCAGAGCCGGACCACCGAACGGGAAGTGGCGCTGCCGGCCGGCGTCGCCGTGGCGGGGGAGTGAAGCCGATGTTCATCCGCCACGAGTTCATCGAAAAGAACGCGTTCCTGCTGCTGGTGCTGACCCTGGTCACCATCGCGATCGGCGGCATCGTCGAGGTGGTGCCGCTGTTTACCATCGAGACGACCGTGGAACACGTGAAGGGCGTGCGCCCCTATTCTCCGCTCGAGCAGCGCGGGCGGGACATCTATGTGCGCGAGGGCTGCTATGTCTGCCACAGTCAGCAGATCCGCGCGCTGCGCGATGAGGTGGAGCGCTACGGACACTTCTCGCTCGCCGCCGAGAGCATGTACGACCATCCGTTCCAGTGGGGTTCCAAGCGCATCGGTCCCGACCTGGCGCGCGTCGGCGGCAAGTATTCCAGCGACTGGCACTACGCGCATCTGATCAACCCGCAAAGCGTGGTGCCGGAGTCGCTGATGCCGCGCTACGCCTTCCTCGCCGAGACGCCGCTGGAGACCGACGACATCGCGGCTCGCCTGCGCACGCTGCGCCTGGTCGGCGTTCCCTACACCGACGAGGAGATTGCCAACGCCGCAGCCGATCTGGCCACGCAGGCCAATCAAGCTGCCGACAGCACCGATCTGCTGAAGCGCTATCCGAAGGCCATGACGGTGCAGGGGAATGGGCGGCACGTCACCGAGATGGATGCGCTGGTCGCCTATCTGCAGGTGCTCGGCACCATGGTCGATTTTGCCGACCCCGCCAACGAACGTCTGCAGCAATAGAGGCATCGTCATGGACGTGATGCCCATCCTCATGTGGCTTGAACACAATTCGATCCTGCTGGTGTTCACCGTGTTCGTGCTGATCGTGCTGACCACCTACTGGCCGGGCCGCAAATCCAACATCGAGCGGAATGGCCGTATCCCGCTCGACGACGACCGCTAAGGAGTTTCCCCGTGCCGACCAAGATCGAAAAGGACGTCGTCACCGGTCAGGAAACCACCGGTCACGACTGGGACGGGCTCAGGGAGCTCAACACGCCGCTGCCGAAGTGGTGGGTCTACGTGCTCTACGCCACGATCGCCTGGGCCGCGGTCTGGTTCGTGCTGTATCCGTCGGTGCCGTGGGTGAACGGCTACTTCCATGGCGTGCTCGGCTATTCGCAGCGCGCGGCGGTGAACGAAGACGTGCGTGCTGTGGTGGCACAGCGTGCCGTCACGATGGACCGGATCAAGGCGCTGTCGTTCGCCGATATCCGCAAGGATCCGCAGCTCATGGCCGCGGCCGACACGGCAGGCCGCATCGCCTTCGCCAACAACTGCCAGCCTTGCCATGCGGCCGGCGGCGGCGGGCAGCCGGGCTATCCCGCGCTGGCAGCCGGCGCGTGGATCTGGGGCGGCACGCTCGATGCGATCCAGCAGACCGTCACGCACGGCATCCGCAGCGGCGACGCCGATGCTCGCGACTCGCAGATGCCGCGCTTCGGCGCCGACGGCGTGCTGAAGCCGGCCGAAATCCAGCAGGTCGCCGACTACGTGATGACGCTGTATGGCAAGCCCGAAGCAGGCAAGGACGTCACGCCAGGCAGCAAGCTGTTCGCCGAGAACTGTGCCGTGTGCCACGGCGACGCGGGACAGGGCGACCGCGAGAAGGGCGCGCCCCGGCTTGCCTCGCGCGTGCATCTCGATGGCGACGACAGGGCCACAGTAGTGGCACAGATCACCACACCGCGGATGGGCGTGATGCCAGCCTGGACTACCCGCCTCGACACCGCGACGATCAAGAGCCTCACGCTCTACGTGCATTCGCTGGGCGGCGGCGAGTAGGCACAACACCGATGTCCCGCATCAGCAAGGCCGATCGGCAGCTCCAACTGCAACAGGAGGAGGCGGGCCAGCATCTCTATGCCAACCGCGTGCGGGTGTATCCGAAGTCGGTGCACGGGCCGGTGCGCCGCTTCAAATGGGCGGTGCTGATCTTCTGCCTCGGCATCTACTACCTGTTGCCATGGCTGCGCTGGCATCGCGGCGCGAACCAGCCGGACCAGGCGGTTCTGCTGTCGATCTGGCACGAGCGCTTCTATTTCTTCAATCTCGAGTTCTGGCCGCAGGATATCTACTACCTGACCGGTCTGCTGATCATGGGCGCGGTCGGCCTGTTCCTCGTCACCAGCCTGCTTGGCCGCGTGTGGTGCGGCTACACCTGCCCGCAGACGGTGTGGACCGATCTCTTCATGTGGGTCGAGCGCCTGATCGAAGGCGACCGCAACGAGCGCATGAAGCGCGACGCAGGGCCCGTCTCGTTCGAAACCGTGTGGCGCAAGGCTGTGAAGCACGCCGCCTGGCTCGGCATCGCTTTCTGGACCGGCGGCGCGTGGATCATGTACTATGTCGACGCGCCGACGGTGACCGTGGAGTTCTGGACCGGCACGGCGTCGAAGGAAGTATATTTCTTCACCTTCCTGTTCACCGCGACCACCTATGCACTGGCCGGCTGGGCGCGCGAGCAGGTGTGCACGTATATGTGCCCGTGGCCACGCTTCCAGTCGGCGATGCTGGACGAGCAGAGCCTGACCGTGACCTACCAGGGCTGGCGCGGCGAGCCTCGTTCACGCGGCAAGCGGCACGAAGACTTACCGGCGGGCGATTGCATCGATTGCGGTGCCTGCGTCACCGCCTGCCCCACAGGCATCGACATCCGCGACGGCATCCAGCTCGAATGCATCAACTGCGGTCTCTGCGTCGATGCCTGCAACCACGTGATGGAAAGAACCGGGCGGCCGAAATATCTGATCACCTGGGACACGCTGGCCGATCAGGCGGCGAAGGCAGAAGGCCGTCAGGCGACGTTCAAGTTTTTGCGTCCACGCACCATCATCTATGTTTCCGCATTGCTCATCGCCGTCAGCGTCATGACGGTGGCGCTGGCAATCCGTTCATCGGTCGGGCTCTCCGTGCTGCATGACCGCGCGCCGCTGTTCGTGCGGCTGCCCGACGGCAGCCTGCGCAACGGCTACACGGTGAAGATCGTCAACAAGGGCCAGAGCCAGATGCTGTTCGAGCTGAACACCGAAGGCTTGCAGGGCGCGATCCTGACGGAGGCCGATGAGGGCCTGGGCCCGACTGACCGGCTGGGACTGCCGGTGAAAGCCGACAGTGTCGGTACCTGGCGCGTGCTGGTGAGCGGCAGACCGGACGCCTTGGTCGACGGCTCGCAGAAGATCGACTTCGTGCTGCGCAATGCGCAGACGGGAGAGCAGACGGTCTACCACTCGGTGTTCATGGGGCCGCGATGAGCCATATAAGTTGGATCCCGCCGCCGTCCGGCCGCGCATCTGAACCCGTGCGGTCCGTGTGGCGCCTCTTCCCCTGGCTGGTTGCCGCCGCCATGGGTGTTGTCGTCGTTGTCAATGCGGGGATGATCTATGCAGCCTTGGCCAGCTTCCCTGGCAAGGCAGGTAATGACGGGTTTGATCTGAGCAACCAGTACAATGCGGTGCTCGATCGTGCACGACACGAGGCCGAACTGGGCTGGACGATGCTCGCGCGGACGGACGGAACCGGCAGGCCGGCGCTGAGCCTGACGGACCGGCAGGGTTCGCCGCTGACCGGCGCGTCCATAGCTGCTTCCGCCAACCGCCCACTCGGCGCCCCGGAGACCCATCGGCTGGTATTTCACGAAACCGCTGCCGGACGCTATGTCGCCGACACGGCATTGACGACGCCTGGCCAGTGGGACCTGACGTTGTCGGCATCCGCCGGCGGCCACGAGATGGCAGCGACGCGACGGATCATCGTGCGGTGACATTCGCCCCCTCCCCGACCCTCCCCCGCTTCGTGGGTGTGGGGGTGCTTAACTCCCTCCCCCGCGAAGCGGGGGAGGGTCGGGGAGGGGGTCTCGCCGCCGACAGCGCCTGCGTGCATTGCGGCGAGCCCGCGCCGGCCGGGCGGCGTTTCTGCTGTCCCGGCTGCGCCGCCGCGTTCGAGACGATCCAGGCCCTGGGGCTCGGCCGCTACTATGCGCAGCGCATCCTCGACCCGGCGCTGCGCGCGCCACGCCCCGAAGCCGCCGAGCGATGGGATCTCGCGCGCTATGTCACGACACGCACCGATGGTGCGCATGAACTGAGCCTGGCGGTCGACGGGCTGCAATGCGGCGCCTGCGTCTGGCTGATCGAATCAGTGCTCGCGCGCGAGCCGATCGTGCTGCAAGGCCGGGTCAACATGACCACGCGCCGGCTGAGGCTGGTCTGGCGCGGTGCCATGGAGCAGGCGGACACCCTGGTCGGGCTGATCGAGCGCCTCGGCTATCGGCTGGTGCCGTTCGATCCCGCTTCACTCTCCGCGGCGCAGGAGGAGACCGCGCGGGCGCTGCTGCGTGCGCTCGCGGTGGCAGGCTTCGCCGCCGGCAACGTCATGCTGATGTCGATCGGCATCTGGGCCGGCGAGGTCGGCGGTCTGCTGCACGACATGGGCCCGGCGACGCGTGATCTGCTGCACTGGGTCTCGGCGCTGATCGCCATGCCGGCGATCGCCTATGCCGGGAGGCCGTTCTTCGCCTCCGCTGCCGCCGCGCTGCGCCATGGGCGCACCAACATGGACGTGCCCATCAGCCTTGGCGTGATCCTCGTCACCGGCATAAGCCTCGCGCAGACCATGCAGGGCGGTGCGCACACCTACTTCGACTCCGCAATCACGCTGCTGTTCTTCCTGCTGATCGGCCGGTTTCTCGACCATCGCGCGCGCGGCCAGGCGCGCGCGACGGCCGAGCAGTTGCTGACGCTGCGCGCCGCCGATGTGGCGGTGCTGCAAGCGGACGGCAGCACGCAGCGGCGTAGCCAGCATTCGGTTGCTCCGGGCGAGCGCGTGATCGTCGGTCTCGGCGAGCGCATCGGCGTCGACGGCGTTGTGGAGCGCGGCACATCCTCGCTCGATGCCAGCCTGGTGACGGGCGAGAGCCTGCCGGTGAAGGCGATGCCGGGGACGCAGGTGTTTGCCGGGACCCTGAACGTCGGCGAGGCACTGACGGTGCGCGCAACCGCCACCGGCTCCGCCACATTGCTCGCCGAATGCGTGCGGCTGATCGAGGCGGCGGAGGCGCGGCGGTCGCGCTTCGTGGTGCTCGCCGACCGGGTGGCACGCCGCTACGCACCCGCGGTGCACCTCGCCGCGCTGCTGACGTTCCTGTGGTGGTTCTTCATCGCCGACGTGCCGGCGGGCGAGGCGCTGCTGATCGCGAGCGCGGTGCTGATCATCACCTGCCCCTGTGCGCTGGCATTGGCGGTGCCGGTGGTTCAGGTGATCGCCACGAGCGGGCTGTTCCGCGCGGGCGTGCTGCTGAAATCTGCCACCGCGCTGGAGCGGCTGGCCGATGTAGATACAATTGTGTTCGACAAGACGGGCACGTTGACCGAGTCGACTTTGGCACTGGTGAAGGGGCCGGAACTCGACGAGGCGGCGCTGCGGATTGCGGCATCGCTCGCCGCAAGCAGCCGCCACCCACTGGCGCGTTCGCTGGTGGCAGCGGCCGGCCCGGTCGCCGCCGCTGACGGCGTGGTGGAGTATCCCGGGGAAGGGCTGCGCGCTGGAGATATACGGCTCGGCAGCCGCGACTTCTGCGAATTCGCCCCCTCCCCCCACCCCCCGCCCGCAGGGGGCGGGGGTGTTGGAAACGCACTCCCCCGCCCCTGGGGGGAGGGGGGTGGGGGAAGGGGGCCCGAACTATGGCTCGCCCGCCCCGGCACTCCGCCAGTGCGTTTCGACTTTGCGGAAACGCTGCGCGAGGATGCGTCGGCAACGCTGGACCGGCTGCGCGGACTGGGGCTGGACGTCCGTTTGCTGTCAGGCGATCGCGTTGCCTCGGTTGCCCGCGTTGCGTCCGCGCTTGGCATCGATGACTGGCACGCCGAATGTTCGCCGGTGCAGAAGGTTACGGCGATCGATGCACTGGTGGCATCCGGTCGCAAAGTCTTGATGGTGGGCGACGGGCTGAATGACAGCCCCTCGCTGGCCGCGGCAAGCGTATCCGCCTCGCCGGCAACCGCCGCCGACATCAGCCAGACGGTGGCCGACGTGGTGTTCCAGGGCAGCAGGCTCGGCTCCGTGGCAACAGTGATCGAGACGGCGCGGCGCGCGCGGGCGGTGATGCGGCAGAATATCGCTCTGTCGATCGGCTACAATGTGTTGATGGTGCCGCTGGCCGTGGCGGGATTCGTCACGCCCTGGCTGGCCGCGGCGGCGATGTCGAGTTCCTCGCTGCTGGTGATGGCGAACAGCTTCGGGCTGCGCGGCGGACGAACATGAGTGTCATCCTCTATCTGATTGGCGCGAGTCTGATCCTCGGCGGCGGCGGGCTGGCAGTGTTCCTCTGGTCATTGCGGTCGGGCCAGTACGAAGACCTGGAAGGCGCCGCCAACCGCATCCTGTTCGACGACGAACAACGCTGAGCCAGGCGGCTTGCCCAGCGGCGTCTGGAGTGGAATGCTGATCGGCAAGAGCCCGCACGTCCGAGGATTGTCGGGCCGCCCGTCCCACGCAAACGCCAAGGAGATCCCGCCCCGTCAAGGCTGGTGTGAACCAAGCACAGTTTCGTGCATTCCAACCGGAAGGAGACGGACCATGCCGCGCGCCTACAACGTCATCGATGCCGATGGACACATCCTGGAGCCTCTGACGCTCTGGAATGACTACATGGACCCGGCGTTCCGCGACCGGGCCCCGAAGCTCATCCGCGACAAGGATGGCAAGCAGCGCCTGCAGATCGGCGAACAGGTGCTCGGCAGCAAGAAGGGGCTCGGTGCGATCGGCGGCGTGGGCGCCCGCGACGGCACCGTGGTGGACGACGCGATGGAATACGAGCAGGGGCGCAAGGGCGGGTTCGATCCGCACGCGCGCATTCCCGACATGGACCTGGACGGCATCGACGCCGCCTTCCTGTATCCCAGCATCGGGCTGTTCGCCGGCGCGGTGCAGGACCCGCCGCTCGCCGCGGCGATGTCGCGCGCCTACAACCGCTGGCTGGCCGATTACTGCAAGCCGTATCCCGACCGCCTGTTTGGCATTGCCATGCTGCCGATGCAGTCGGCTGACCTCGCCATCGAGGAAATGCGCTACGCGCGCGAGAAGCTTGGCTTCAAGGGCGCCTTCCTGCGGCCCAATCCCTACAACAACAAGATGATCCACCATCCGGACTACGAGAAGTTCTGGACCATGGTCGAGGAACTGGATGTCGCGATCGGCTTCCATGAGGGCGCCGGCGGCGGCATGGCGCAGGTCGGCATGGACCGCTTCGAGGAGCGCGGCGCACGGCACATCATCACGCACACGATGGAAATGATGCTGGTGTGCATGAGCGTCATCTGGGGTGGCGTGTGCGAGCGCCATCCGAAGGTCCGTATCGGCTTCCTGGAGTCAGGCGGCGGCTGGATCGCCGGCTGGCTGGATCGCATGGACCGGCATTTCGACGACAAGGGGTTCAATGATTCAGGCTTGAAGACGCGGCCGAGCGAGCTGTTCCAGCGCAATTGCTGGATCGCGTTCGAGCCGGTGGAGCACAGCCTGAAGGTGCTGGTCGATTATATCGGCCCGCACAAGATCCTCTGGGCCACCGACTATCCGCATCCCGACGGCTTCTTCCCCGGCGCCCCGGCGATGGTGCGCAAGCTGATCGAGGGCGCCCCGGCCGAGACGGTGAGCCAGGTCATGGCAGGCAGCGCGAAAGCGTTCTACGCGCTGCACTGACCACTGGTGGAAAGCGACGCGGGGAGCGCCATCGCTTCCCGCGTCATGGTGCGCCCTGCACGCCCCTGTCATTGCGAGGAGCGCAGCGACGCGGCAACCCCGTGCCTGTGCTGCGGGCCTTCGTGCTGCGGGCTTCCGCGCCTGCTGCACGAAGGCCCGCAGCACGGCATTCATCCGGGTCTGATACCCCGGCCCTTGCCGCTTGAGCCAGTCCACCACGTCGTCATCGATCCGCCGCGACAAGCAGCCGCTTCGGGATCGGCATCACCGCCTCGGCGGTCGCGACCCAGTCTTTCGGCACGTCGCGGAACAGTCCCGGTGGCAGGACGCCATGGGCCGCGCTTTCAGGTCCCTTCCCCGGCAGGAAGCGGAGATCGGGTCCGGGCCAGCTGAAGACATTGGCCTCGTTCACCACGATCCATGACCGCTCGCTGTCGCGGCCAAGCCGCGCCTTGACCGTTGCCGGAATCTCGATCGCTTCGTCATCGACGCCAGGAGCAACGTGGGTGATCGGCAGGGCATAGACGCGCATCCGGCCCTCCTGCTCCCGGACTGCGAGGACGATCGCGCAAGGGCGGTCCTTCGTCCCCTCTTCCTGGCCGGCCAGGGCTTCACGATGCCAAAGGTAGGAATACCGGATGGCGAGGCCGGGCTGCGGCGCCGGCCAGCTCACGGATGCCAGTCTTTGAGCTCTTCATCGAGATGCGCATGCTCGGCCGGGACTTCGGCCTCGGCGATCAGCGCAACTTCCTCGTCCGTCAGCTCACCCGCCCGCACGACCCGTCGGTCCCTGTGACAGAGCCGCTCATATTCCTCGGCCGACAACAGCACCAGGCGCTCGCGGCCGTTCCGAGTGACCGCCACCGGCTCGGTAAGGGCAAGGTCCTGGTAACGGCCGATGTTGCGCTGGAACTCAGCGGCGGAGACCTTGATCATTGGCGCGGCGCTCGGTCCGTGGAATGTGAGATCGGCATAATACGCCTGAGAGTGGGGCCAAATCCACGCACAGCGCTTACGGTTCCCGAATCGGTAGGGCGTTCATCCTGCGCGCCGCCCTGCCCAAGGGCTTGTCGAAACTGACCGAGCACGACCGGGATGCAAAGCCTGGGATGGCACGCAGCGGACTGACGCAGCAGCTCGCCGCTCCATGCCTGGCCGCGCCTGACCAGCTTGACCAACGCCCTCGCCAACCAATATCTGGTCAAGCTGGTCAAGGAGCGCGCCAATGACCCAGTTCGTCAGCCTCTACGACGCCAAGACCCACCTGTCCGGGCTAGTCGATCGCGCCGCCGCCGGAGAGGAGATCGTCATCGCCAAAAACGGCGTCCCGCAGGCCAGGCTGGTGCCGATCGCGTTTCGCGGCGAACTGCGCAAGCCGGCCAATGCGATGCGCATCCACCGCATCGCGGCCGACTTCGACGCGCCGGACCCCACCATCGAACGCCTGTTCGCGGGCAAGGAGGCGTGAACCTGCTGCTCGACACCCACGTCTTCCTCTGGTGGGACAAGCAGGACGCGCAATTGAACGCCGACGCCCAGGCCCTCATCGCCGACCCCGGCAATCAGGTCTTCGTCAGTGCCGCATCGGTGTGGGAAATCGCCATCAAGCGGCGACTGGGTAAGCTCGACTCTCGCGGTTCCGCGGTCGCCGCCATCGGCAGCAACGGCTTCCACGAACTGCCCATCCTGCCGATCGACGCGCAAAACGCCGACGCGCTGCCGTGGCGCCACAACGATCCGTTCGACCGAATGCTCATCGCCCAGGCAAGACGCCTTACGTTCACCCTGGCCACGGCTGACGACGCCATCCGAGCCTATGACGGCGTGGCCCTGCTCTGGGCCGGATAGCAGCGATCCGTGCCTCGATCACGTTCAGTACAACAGGATTGCCTCGTCGTGGTGATGGGTATCGCTGCGCTCAACCCATCCTACGCCGCTACGCTGCAAATTGTAGGATGGGTTGAGCGCAGCGATACCCATCATTCCGGCGAGGCTCGCTCGCATTGCCCGCTGCAGTGCCCAGCAACTTCCAGTTGCCTCGATCCAGGCATTCGGTTAGAACGTATCGGGAACAATGCAGGTGCGTCATGCCCCACCGATCCGCCCCAGCTGACCTATCGCATCGGCCCGCCGCCGCGCCTCGTCAGGCGGTCGGCGATTTTGCCACCGGCGACAGCGAGGCTCCCGCGTATGTGGAGGGACAACCCATGCAAAGCGGAGACCTGGGGACGATTTGGGTAGTTAGAACCGCTACCGGAACGGAAATGCCGGTCCCTGGGTCTCGCGCCGATCAGGGCACGGTCGCCGGCATCCGGGCGAGATATTCATCCACCGCCGCAGCCTCTGCCTCACTGACCCGCAATCCCAGCTTGCTCCGGCGCCACGACACGTCCTCGGCGGTGCGGGCCCATTCGGTGCGCACCAGCCAATCCAACTCCCGCTCGGTCAGATCGGCACCGGGGCACCGGCCGAGATCGGCGGCGTCGCGCGCATCGCCCAGCATCTCGGTGGCCAGCGTGCCGTAGGCCCGCACCAGCCGCCGCGCTGTCGCTTCGGACAGAAATGGATAACGCCGCCGCAGGCCGTCCCGCACCATGCCGACCGCGTCCCACGGGAAATCCCCACCCGGCAGCGCTGCCCGCGCGGTCCAGTCGCCGCGCATCCCCGGGAAGCACCGCGCCAGCTTCGCCAGCGCAGCCTCGGCCAGCCGGCGATACGTCGTGAGTTTGCCGTCGAACACCGATAGAAGAGCCTGCCCCCGGGCACTCGACCCGGGGGGCGGTTCGCCGGCAGGCACGTCCAGCTCCAGCACATACCAGCACATAATCGCGCGTCGCGTCCTGCGCCTTGCTGACGCCATCGTCCAGCAGCGGACGTACCCCCGCGTAGCGCCGCACGATATCCGCCGGGTCCACCGGCCGGCGCAGATAGGCACTGACCGCGCCGCACAGATACGCTTCCTCCGCCGGCGTGCTCACCACCCCGGCCGGATCGCCGTGAAAATACTCGTCGGTGGTGCCGATCAGCGTGAATTCCCGCTCGTACGGAATCGCGAAACACACCCGCCCATCGGCGTTCTGCAAGATGTAGCAGCGGTCGTGCGCGTAGAGCCGCGGCACGACGATGTGGCTGCCCTTCACCAGCCGAACCCGCCGCGCGCCGGCGTCGCCCACGACATCGGCCAGAACCCGCGACACATACGGCCCGGCGGCATTCACCAGCACGCGCGCAGCCGCCTCGGCGCCGCCTTCCAGCGTCAGCCGCCACACGCCATCCGCACGCCGCGCCCAGCGGCAGCGCGTGCGTGTGCGGATATCCGCCCCCGCGCCGCGGCGTCGCGCGCGTTCAGCACGACCAGGCGCGCGTCATCCACCCAGCAGTCGGAATACTCGAAGCCGCGCGCATACTCGGGCCGCAACGGCACACCCGCCGGATCGCGGTGCAGATCGACCACCCGCGTCGGCGGCAGCACCCG
>JBGPND010000111.1:0-16041 GCA_041487355.1 Acetobacteraceae bacterium
GCAGTCCACCGTGCGATGCCCGATCCAGATGACGGGTTGTGCCAGCCCCCTCCCCAACCCTCCCCCGCTTCGCGGGAGAGGGGGCGCAGAAGATGGGACAATGCTCCCTCTCCCGCGAAGCGGGGGAGGGTTGGGGAGGGGGTGGGAAAGGGCACGCTGCACCACCTGCACCCGGTCGCCCTCGCGCAGGTGCTCCACCGCAACCTCGCCCCGCTCGGTGCTGATCCGGGTGCCGGCAACGAAGCATGGCGCGGTGCCGATGCTGCCCGAAGCGTTCACCACGAGGTTGCTGCCGGTCACCGAAGCGCCGAACTGCAAGGTCCCGATCGTCGTGCTCGAGCCATCGAACAGCGTCAGCACATGCGTCGAGACATCGAAGCTGTCCGAGGCGATCGACGTGCCCTGCACAATGATCGCATCGCCGGTGATGAAGTCGCCGATCGTCGCGCCAAACCCGCCGAGCGTGCCGATCGTCAGGATCCCCGTCCCGTCGGTGAACGTCACGGTCTGGGTGGCGGCGACGCTGCCGACATTGATCGTCAGGTTGCCTTTGGTGTCGATCTCCAGCACGCCGGTGCCGGTGATCACCGGCGCGACCAGCGTCTCGGTGCCGCTCGCGGCGAACAGCGTACCGGTGTTGACGATCGACACCGTTGCCGTGATGGCACCCTTGCCGCCGGCGCGGCCGGTGTTGTTCACCACGCTTGGGTCGATGATGCCGCCGAACTGGTTCAGCACACCGTTGGCGCCGATGTTCAGGTTGTTGACGACGGTGAGTTCGGTGTTGTTGCCGAGCGTCAGCACGCCGACACCGGTCTCGCCGATGTTCAGGTCATTGGCGATGTTGAGCAGGCTGCCGGGGCCTTCGATGTCGACGTTGCCGGTGCCATTGGCCTGCAGGCCGATATCCACGTTGGCGGCATTCACCGTCGCGTTGTTCAGGATCAGCAGTTCGCCGGATGCCGCATCGCCAATGGTGAGTTGTCCGGCCAGCGTCAGATTGCTGCCCACGCCGACCACCGACACGATGCCGGAGCCTCCGGCCAGCACGCCCTCATCCATCTGACCGGCGGTGACCGTGCCGCCGGCGGTGATCGCGAGCGAGCCGGCGGCTGCATTGCCGACCGCCAGCTTCCCGGTGATCTGCCAATCCGATCCCGCGCCGGTCACGCTCACGCCGGAGCCGTCGGAGCCCCCCTGCGCGGCGACCACCGCCCCGGCGAGGCCTGCGACGGTTCCGGGCGTGGTGACGACCGTGCCGCCGCTCTCGATCAGCAGGATGCCGAAGCCAAAGCCACCCACAACGAACCGCCCGGTATTGCTGAGTAACGACTTGCTGCCGGTCACGGTGACGTCGCCGGCTCCGCCCGCGGCCTGGGCGATATCGAAGCCCTGCGACGCATCCACCGCGGCATTGCCGCCGGTGCGGACGGTGCCTTGATTCTCGACCAGCAGATGGCCGGTACCAGACTGGCCAACATCCAACTGGCCGAGCGCGGTGAAGGCCGACGCCGTTCCGGTGACCTGCAGCCAGCCTTCGCCGCCCAGGCTGGCTCCCAGCACCGCGGCATCCAACGAGGGCTGCGCAGTGGCGCCGACGGTCGCCTGCTTGGTGACGATCAGGGTTCCCGTCCCCTGGTCGCCGACAGTCAGTTCGCCGGTGGAATTCCACGCCGAGCCCTTGCCGCTCACGGTCGCAAGCGCGGCGTTGCCGGCGGCACCGGAGATGATGTCGGCGGTGCCCTGGCTGGTGATGCTCGCGGTGCCGTTCACCGTCAGCGTGCCGGTGCCGGTCGTTCCGACGTTGACACCGCCGGCGGTCACCAGGCTGGCGCTCGACGTGACGGTCCACGCATTGGCGCCGAGGAACAGCAGTGTCGCCGCCGTGCCGGTGCCGGTGATGGTTCCGCCGCCCGACGTGAACTGCGCCGCATCGATGCTGCCCGGCGCGGCGGCGGCTGGATTGAGGCCGTTGGTGCTGTCGTTCCAGTTCTGTGCGGTGGCGAAATCGCTGCTCGAGAGGCCGGTCCACCCCAGCGTACGCGGCACGGGCGCGGCCGGCTGCACGCCTGCCGTCACCGGCGCACCGATGTCCTGCAGCACCGCGAGGTCCATCAGGGAGATGTCGCGCTGTGTCGCCGGCGGCAGGCCGAGGCCGCTCATCAGGTCGGTGGCGTTCACATCCAGCGTGGAGTTGGCGAAGTGAGCGAAGGCCTCGCCATTGGCGAGCGTGGTGAGCGGCACCGGCATCGCGGTGCCAGTGCCGAGCAGCGCGCCGTAGGCAGCCTCGGCGCTGGGACCGGTGAACACGATCGTGCCGCCGATGTTCTGGATGAAGTGGTCGAACAGCGTCTCCTGCGAACCCAGCGAGCCGGTCGAATCGGTGAGGCCGCCGAAACCGAAGCCGTGCGCGAGTTCGTGGCGGAATATCGTCACCAGGTCGATCTGCCCGCTGGGCACGCTGCCGATCGGTGTCGGTGTCGGCGTGAGATTGACGTAGAGGCTGCCGAGGTTGCCGGCGAGCAGGTTGACCGTGATGTCGGACGTGATGTCCGGCGCATAGTTGCCGGTGTTCAGCGCGATCAGGCTCGACGGTATGTCGAGCAGGCGGCCGTCGAGCGTTGTGCTGTTGGAAATATTGATCGTCGAAGAGGCGTTCGCCAGTTCGCTGCCCTTGGTGCCTGGCAGGATGTTGAGCTGAATGCGCAGCGTCGTGTGGCCGGTGAGATACTGCGACCAGTCGAGCGCGGCCGCGTTGAGATCGGCGACGATCTGCGCGTCCTCGGTGGAGCCGAGGCCGACCGTGTCGTTCACCGGCAGGATGGTGAACTGGAAGTCCTGCCGAAACGGCGCGCCACTGATGTTGCTCACTACGGCATTGCTGCCGACATTGGCGACGCTGAAGCTGGCGCTCGGCGCGTAGCTGCCGGCGAGCTGGATCGTATCGACCGTGCTGCTGTTGTTCATCACCACCAGCGTCGAGCCGGAAACGAAGGCCTTGGTCGCCGAGGTGCCGGCAAGCACGATCGTGTCGCCCTGGGTGAAGCCGGCCAGCGTGCCGGAATAGCCGGCGAAGTTGTCGAGCTTCAGCGTCGCATTGCTGCCGCTGAAGGCGACATTCTGCGCGGTCGTGCCGGCGAATTCGAGCGTCCCGCCGTTCTGCACCACCACCGTGCCCTTGCCGGAAAGCAGGCCGGTGACGTCGAGCAGGCCGGAAACGTCGTAGACGGTGCCACTGTTGTTGAGGTTTGTCGGTGTGGCGCCGTTCAGGATCAGGGTGGAACCGGAGGTCACCGTGAAGTCGCCGGTGCCGGTCACCTGCGTGGTGAGATCAAGCGCGCCGCCGTTGGCGACGATGACGCCCTGGTTGGCGATGCCGCCGTTGACCACACCCGAGCCGCTCAGCGCGCCGGTGACGCCGAGCGTGAAACTCCCATTGTTCAGCGTGCCTCCCTGCAGCACGACGACACCATCGTCTTTCAGGGATTTCGTCGTGGTGTAGCCGCGATTGTTGAGCAGTTGCAGCGTGCCGCCGCTGGCGATGGTCTGGAGTTGTTGCTCGATGGGCTGGAAGGCGTCGCTCACGCCGGTTGGGCCGGTATAGCCCTCGATCTCCGAGGCGGCGCCGTCCAGGATGATGTTCGCCGCATCCACCGCCAGCGTCGCGTCGAAATTGAAGCCGAAGGCGAGGATGTTGTCGGCCGTCCCGAAGCCCTGCGAGATATAGGTCCCGCCGGTGAGCGTGCTGCCGGACAGATTGGTGATGCCGAAGCCTTCGATGCCGAGGAAGCCGTTTTTGGCGAGCAGTGTCCCCTTGTTGTTCATCGTCTGCACGACGAAGAGGGTGACGTTGGTTCCGCCATTCGCCTGCAGCGTGCCGTTGTTGACCAGCGTCGCCGAACCATTGAACTGGCCGGAGCCGACGACCAGGCCGCTGATCGTCTGTGCGCCGGTGATGAAGCCGCTATTGAGCTGCACCATGCCCTGCGTGGCGTTCAGCGCGCGCGTGGTGCCGGACGAGAAATCGAGTGTGCCAGCCACCGCCAGGGTCGCCGCGGCGTTGTCGAGCGTGACCGCGTCGGCGATGTCGGCTGCGCCACTCGCGATGGTGACGGTGTAACTGCTCGTCGAAGCGGCATTGATCAGCGCGTCGATGCTGCCGCTGTTCGGCACGATGCCGCCGACCCATGCCGACGACGTGTTCCAGTCGTCGCTGACACCGGTTGCCCAGGTCACAGTGCTCGGCATCGATCCGTTTCCTCCCGAGGGGGTCGCTCACATTGTCTTGTGCGCAGCCGACGGCACGCAAGCGGAATTGTCGCAACGTCTGGCGCTGAACGTCACGATGCCGCTTCCAGCGCCTCCTCGGCCGCCAGCCACTCAGCCTCGGCGGCGGCGGCCAGCCTGGCGATGGCGGCCAGCTTGGCATTGGCCGCCGCGATCTCCGGGGCGCGTCCCGGCGCGTAGAGCGCGGGATCGGCCAGTCTCGCCTCGATGGCGGTCCGCTCGGCGGCCAGTCGCGCCAGCCGCGCCTCGGCATCGCGCGCCTGCCTGCGCAACGGGGCGACCGCGGCGCGGGCATCGGCGCGTTCGCGGCGTCCCCGGGTCAATTGCCCGGGGCCGCGGCGCGTGGCGGCGTCCTGCTTCGACGCCGGACGCGCGCGTTCGGCCAGCAACGCACGATAGTCGTCCAGGTCGCCGTCGAACGCGCGCACCGTGCCGTCCGCCACAAGCCACAGCCGCTCCGCGATCAGCTCCACCAGATGCGGATCGTGGGTGATCAGCAGCACCGCGCCCTGAAAATCGGCCAGCGCCTTCACCAGCGCCTCGCGCGCGTCGATGTCGAGGTGGTTGGTCGGCTCATCGAGGATCAGCAGTTGTGGCGCCTCGCGTGTCGCGAGTGCCAGCAGCAGGCGCGCCTTCTCGCCCCCCGACAGGTTTGCCACCGGTGTCTGCGCCCGGTCGGCGTCCAGACCGAAGCGGGCGAGCTGCGCGCGTACCTGCCCGGGATTCGCCCGCTTCAGCGCGCGCGCCATGTGCTCGATCGGTGTCTCGGCCGCGACCAGCTCGTCGGTCTGGTGCTGCGCGAAATAGCCGACCCGCAGCTTCGGTCCGCGCCGCATCTCGCCGGACAGCGGCGCCAGCCGCCCGGCCAGCAGTTTTGCCAATGTGGACTTGCCGTTGCCGTTGGCGCCGAGCAGGGCGATGCGGTCGTCCATGTCGATCGACAGCGAGACGTTGCGCAGCACCGGCACGCCGTCGTAGCCGACCGCGACGCGCTCCAGCGCCAGGATCGGCGGGGCGATGCGCGCCGGTTCCGGGAAGGCGAAGCGGGTCGGCGTGTCCTCGATCACCGCCTCGATCTGCGGCAGGCGAGCGAGCGCCTTGATGCGCGCCTGCGCCTGCCGCGCCTTCGACGCCTTGTAGCGGAAGCGGTCGATGAACGACTGGATATGCGCCCGCTCCGCCGCGACCTTCTCCGCCGCGCGGGTCTGCTGCAACGCGCGCTCGGTGCGGATGCGGACGAATTCGTCGAAGCCGCCGGGGGTGAGCGAAATTTTGCCGCGGTCGAGGAACGCGATCGCCTCCACCGCGCGATCCAGCAGGCCGCGATCGTGCGACACCAGCAGCGCGGCGCCGGGGAAGCGGGCGAGCCAGGATTCCAGCCAGAGTGCCGCTTCCAGGTCGAGGTGGTTGGTCGGTTCGTCGAGCAGCAGCAGGTCGGGGTTGGCGAACAGGGCGGTCGCCAGGGCCACGCGCATGCGCCAGCCGCCGGAGAATTCGCCGACCGGGCGGGACTGGGCGGCTTCGTCGAAGCCGAGGCCGGCGAGGATGGCGGCGGCGCGGGCGGGGGCCGCATCGGCGCCGATCGCGCGCAGGCGTTCGTGGATTTCGGCGAGGCGGTGGGGGTCGGCGGTGTCCGCCTCGGACAGCAGGGCGAGGCGTTCGGGGTCGCCTTGCAGCACGGTGTCGAGCAGCGAGGCGTCGCCGGAGGGGGCTTCCTGCTGCACCGTGGCGACGCGCGCGCGGGCGGCGAGGCGGATTTCTCCGGAGTCCAGGGGGATTTCGCGCATGATCGCGCGCAGCAGCGTGGACTTGCCGGCGCCATTGCGCCCGACCAGGCCGATGCGGCGGCCGGGGTCCACGGTGAGGTCGGCGCCGTCGAGGATGGTGCGTCCGCCGAGACGGATGATGGCACCGGAGATGACGAGGAGGGACATGGCGGCGTGTCATCGGGCGGGTTGGGCGTGGCGGTCAAGCCTTTGGAATGCCTTTGCCACGGCGCCCGATACGCGATACGTACGGGAGATGATCAAGACCTTCCGTGGGAAGGCGGCTGCGATAGTGTTTGTTGGCGACGTGCCGAAAGGGTTGCCATCGCAGATTGCTCGCGTCGCGCGGAGAAAGCTGGTCGCGTTGGACGTTGCACAGCGGCTTGATGATCTGCGCCAACCGCCGGGAAACCGGCTGGAAGCGCTGGTCGGGGACCGTGCCGGACAATACAGCGTACGGATCAACGATCAGTGGCGACTGTGCTTCATCTGGCGCGACGGCGATGCGTATGACGTTGAGATTGTGGACTACCACTAGGGGTTGGTGCGGTGAACGAGATCATTCGTCGTGAGGACCTGCCGGCGATGGATTTCTCTCGGGATGCCACGGGCGAGAAGCTCCCGCCAGTGACGCCCGGTGAGGTTCTGCGCGAGGATTTCATGGTGCCGTTGGGTCTTTCAGGTCGTGCCCTGGCAGCGGAGCTTGGAATTCCGGCGAACCGGCTTACCGAGATCATCGCCGGCCGACGCGCGGTCACCGCGGAGACTGCGCTGATGTTGGCGGAGAGGTTCGGCACCACCGCTGAATTCTGGCTGGGCCTGCAGATGGCCTATGACCTGGAGCAGGCGCGGCGTGCGCGGGCAGCCTGAGAGAGGAGGCTTGCGTCGGACAGATGGAACAGGCGCAGGCGGCTGCCGTGGAATTGGGTAACCTGCAGGACCAATTCGGCGGATTGCGTAATGCGATCTACGACATGCATGCCGACATAAAGAGCGAGTTGATCGGGATTCGTAGTGACTTCAGGAGTGAACCGGGCAACGTGCGCTCTGATGTCGCGTACCTGCGCGGGCGGCTCGACGTGCTGATCTGGGCGGTTGGGATCAATGCTGCCGCGACCATCGCCATCCTGGGCGTGCTGTTGCGGCATTAGCGGTGCGGCGGCGCAACGCAACCCGCATCGGCCTCATCCGCGTGCAGGCAGTTTCACCTGGCGGCTATCGGGCGTCTTCCGGGGTGGGGGCTTGGCGGCCCCCGGCGGGGCGCTTGGGGTCGCCCTGCAGGTCGGTGTCCAGCAGCGAGGCGTCGCCGGAGGGTGCTTCCTGCGCGACGGTGGCGATGCGCGCGCGAGGCGAGGCGGATGTCGCCGCTGTCCAGCGGGAGGTCGCGGATGATCGCGCGCAGCAGCGTGGACTTGCCGGCGCCGTTGCGCCCGACCAAGCCGATGCGCCGGCCCGGATCGACCGTGAGGTCGGCGCCGTCCAGAATCGTGCGGCCACCGAGGCGAATGGTGGCACCGGAGATGACGAGGAGAGACATGGCGGCATGTGATCGTCGGAGGGCGTCCGGTGGTCAAGGGTGAGGTGGCACGGGGGCACCCAGACAGAACGGTCGGCGGGCAACTGGCGGGCGTGGATCTGGCTTGCGCGTTTGGGTGAGGGTAAAGAGCCGACGGATGCTGCACGATGACCGGTGATCGTGTGTTTGCCCAGAGGGGCCTAACCACCTTCATGGGCGGTTTTCTTTTCACGAAGGTGCGCAAGAATCAGATTTATCGCCAACTCGCGCGCGCGAAATCCTTCGTCCGACAGGTTTGCCCTTCCACGGCCACCGTGAGCGAACCTACTTCTGATGTTGTATAAAGCGCCAAACTGTTTGGCATTCTCCGGGCCTAACAAAGCCTTGATCCTCTGTGTGCATGACCGACGAATGGATCGGCTGCGCGCACGCTCCAGGATGTCTCTCACTTCGCCTTTATCGGCCTCGCTGCCCTCCATAGCATCAAGTTCTGTGCGGAGATGACTGAGCATCTCCAACACTGGCTCGCTTCTTTGCGGCGTTCCGCACAAAATCTCGATCGCCGTCATAACGACGATGAGCGTCGCCTCCGAAGTCGCTGGGAACAAGGAGTCATTTATGAGCTGACAGCATAAACGCTCCTTTTCGTCCATGTGGACCGCCAGCGGCAATAGGTCCCTGATCGAATCAATGAACATATCCAAGGATGCTTGCACTATCCCTTCTGCATCGACTCGAAAAATACGAACCTCGATGTCCTCGAAGACATCCAAGCCGTGGACATCATCTCGGATCGCCACGCAATGCGCCTTCTCAATCTGCTCCTTCAACTCGGTACTAAATCTGCTGGTTGGTCGGTCCATGCCGACGTCAACTCCTATGCACTGCTGGGCCCCCGATAGTAGAACAACATTCTTGAGAGACAGCCCGCACTGCTCTGCTTCAGGCAGTGTGGGATGCCCACGCGATCGAAGGATTAACCAGTCTGTTTCTCCAATCGTTTGAGAAGGGTCGTTGGAAAGCAATGTCACAGGCCGATGAAATTGCTCTCCTTCGATCGAAACCTCTTGCTTGTCCGACTTGAATTTTTTGCGGTTCTAAACCGCAGCCTGAGCCTATATCTATCAGGGTTGGTCACGCTCTTTCTCCACGGACGTAGCAACCACCTAGCACACTGGGGCTTCACGCCACCTTCAGGGGCGCGGGAAGTCCTTGCGAACCAGGAACGGACACGGTAGATGCAGAGCAGTCACTGGAATCGTCCTGATGTCCAATGAAAAAAGGGAGGCGACATGTCCATTCGACTGATTGGCGGAGCGCTAGGCTAGAGAGCATCCTTTTCATGAAGCTTTTTGTCCGCCTCGAACTCGCGTGCTCCAGGACGATATTCGAATAGGATAAGGTAGTAAGCCCTATCACTCTCCGCTGCTCTGACCGACAATTCGACATCAACATTGGGCGCGTGAAAATTGGTGTAACGGAACGCCCGGCCTTGCTTAAGTGACATTACGTACTCGTTCGGGCCCTTCCACATTTGGTGGTCTCGGATATCGGTCTCAACGCCGCGCCCGTAGCGGTCCGAGAGCACCGTCACGAGTTCTTGGTAACGAGCCACCGCTTGATTGCCGGACGGGTCGGGACCGATCGAACGACCAACCGCGGCGATGCGCCACAGCTTATCGCGGTAGCCAAAGAACAGGGCCACACTTTCGGTGTCGCTGAGTACCTTGCTGAGATCAGTTGCAGTGAAGGACGCTCCGTAGTCCGACCGTCCGGGACTGTCAGTGAGCCGGACACCCAACTTACGAATATCATCCGGCGACATACCCCACGTTAAGCCGAACGGTGCGCGAATATCGTCATCGGGCTGAGCCGCGATGACCGCCGGAATAGGCAGCAAGAACGTGATCGCCAGCGCTATAGTAGAACGGCGAAACAATAAAGCCATCACAGGGCATCCTTGTCGGAAGTTGTCTTGCCTGGGGACCTGGGAGCGGGGGAATTGCTGTCAGACAATGCGGGCAACGGGATACCTAATTTCATTAACACAACACGCTGTTCGATAGCGGCTTCGGTCGTTTTAGCTGTCGCTTCCCGGACAAGAGCCATGGCCTGCATTAAGCCAACCGAGTACATCGCCGCCTCTTGCTGAGCCGCCTTCGCATCAGCTCTGGCCTTTGCCAGCTCGGACATCGCGGTGGCTTCGTCAGTGGGAGACGAGGTCCGAGGGGTTGGCTCTTGATAAGCTAGCGAGATACCTCTGAGGAAAGACTCCCTCTTCTGCTCAAGCATAGCCAATGTATTCTTCAGGATGGTTTCACGGAGTTGGGCCTGCATAAGAAGGAGCCCACCCGAATATCGAGCCGCCTCCGCTTCGGCGTTCGCAAGCTTCGCCGTTGTCGAAGCGATGTCGGCGTCTAGGTCGGCGGTACTCGGGCCTGCCTTGTGGATGACGATGGCGGCAACGATCGCAGATAGCATGGCCGCAGCAACAATGGCCAAGAATGTCTTTACCATCTTACAGTTCCGGGGCTGCATTTAGGTCCGCTTCCGGACTGATACGCTTGATTTGCAAGGTACGCCAGGGTCAATGGGCGTCGGACATGACGTAACTCCCGTTGCAACAACGGTCGCACAGCTGCCTGGCGTCCTGCTTGTGAAGCGAGGAACGCGCCCGCACCCATCGCCCGCGCCCTACCTGTGCAGCGATAACCCCTTGGTCGCCCTGTCGACATCGTTCCTCACCCCCACAGCGCCAACCCCACAAGGTCCGGAGCGTCCGCCGGCTCGGCTTTGAACGCGGCGCGGTTCGCCGTATCGTGCCCGGTGGCGAACATGGCGCGGACATAGACCGCAAGCGTCAACTCCCGCTCGATCCCGACACGCCAGGCGCGCAACAGTCCCTCCGGCTGCGCGGCGAAAATCAGCATCGGCTCGCCGAGCAGCCTTGCGCGCAGACGGCCCGATGCGTCCTCATAGGGCTCGCCCATCGCCTCCGGCGCCGCGGCGGCGATGCCCGTGGCGAGGAAGGCCGTCACGTTCAGCTTCTGCCAGACCGGCAGGTCGTCCAGCACGGCAATCGCCACCCTCGTATCGAATATCATGCCGCCCCGTTCCCCGTGGAGCGCGCATCTCACCCGATCCAATCGGCTGCGTCTGCAACACCCCTCCGTGACGGTGTCGAAGTCACCTGAACCCTGATCCCGGGCGCGATGCCGCCGGATAGCGAACAAGGAAGAATTCAACACGGAGGACGATCGAGGGCCACGGCGAACCACGGAGCAGTAGGGGAATAATGCGCCCCCGGGTCAAGCGCCCGGGGGCGCCATCTTCTTCCTCAGTGGCGCTCCGTGGCCCTCGATCGTCCTCCGTGTTGAATCCTTCCTGCTGACGCAGCGATGGCGCTGGACGTTTCGCTCGGTTGTCCCGGCCATCCGTACCAGCACAGGTGCCGCGACGGATGGCCGGGACATCCTCGGACTTGATCCGAGGACCAGCCATGACGTGAAAAACGCGCCTGCGCGATCCCCGGGCGTTCTTGTGTTAGCGCCTATCGGGCCTGACAGCGGGATCGCGGGCAGCGCGGGCCGTCACTTGCCGCCAATCGCTTTGACATGCATTCTAACGAACGTTAGTATATCTGACCCAGCCCCACGGAGCCCGCCATGACCTCACTGACCCACGACACACAAACCACCCCGCCGCACGACGCGGCCTCTCCCCCGGCCCCAGGCCCGCACACCCACCCCCAGACGCCGCACCCGCCCGCGGATGACCCAATCGACCCGCTCTTCACCGACGACCTGCTGCACGCGCTCGCCATCGCGCTGCCTTCGCCCGAGCAGGAAACCGAGGGACAGCAACACCGCCGCCGCGCCGCCGCCGTCGTCGCCCTCCGCTCGTTCGACGCAAGGGAACCGGTCGAGGCCACGCTCGCCACGCACGCTGTCCTCGCCCATCACTTCACCATGGAGTGCTATCGCCGCGCCGCGAACTCCAGCCAGACGCCCAACCTCAACACCCGCCTGCTCGGCACCGCCGCCATGCTGTCCCGCACCCTGGGCGGCACGCTGCACACACTGGCGCGGCGGCAGGACGAGCCGCTCTGGATCGGCAGCCCCGGCGACCCGTGACCGTGTCGATAGAACCCCATGCCAAGTGGAGCCACCGGCTGAAGAATGGGGCGCCGGCCGGCAATCCCTCCACCGCTCCGCGCTGCGGCGCCCGCACCCGCGCGGGCGCAGACTGCCGCCAGCCGGCCATGCCGAACGGTCGCTGCCGCCTGCACGGCGGCCGCAGCACCGGCCCGCGCACCGAGGCCGGATTGCAGCGCACCGGCGCCACCCACACCACGCATGGTTACTGGACCGAGGAAGGCCGCGCGTTCCGCCGCGGCATTGCCGTGCTCCTCGCCCAGTCCCGCCTGCTGCGCCACCTCGGCGATCCCGGCCGCAGAGGGAGACCGCGCCCGGCTGGGCATCATGATCGACCAAGCCGTGGAGGCGGCCGGCTTGCCCCATGCTGCGGTGGAAAAGGATGACCCATCGGCCCTACCTCTACCGTCATGGCCGGGACACGCCCCATTCGCATCAGGATAGGGACGTGCGCACGAAATATTCTCCCCCTCCCCTTGCGGGAGGGGGTTGGGAAGAGGGGTGAAGCCGCACGAAATCAACGCCTTCCATGTTGAGACGCGGCCTCCCCCAACCGCCTCCCGCAAGGGGAGGGGGAGGACTTTACCTCACACCGCCGCTTATCCTGATGCATATGGGGACACGCCCGGCCATGACGGCTGCGCGGGAAGCGCCCGCTCAGACGCGCATCGGCATCAGCACGTAGAGCGCGCTGGCATCCGCCGCGTCTTGGACCACCGTGGGTGCCGAACCGTCGGCGAAGCGAAACTCCACCTCGCCCTCGATCTGGTCGGTGATGTCGTTCAGGTAGCGCGCCTGGAAGCCGATCTCCAAAGGACCCGCCTCGTATTTCACGTGATCCGAATCAAGCTCCTCGGTCGCCGTCCCCTGCTCCGGGCTGGCCGCCGACAGCACCAGCAGGTCGCGCGCCAGCGACAGCTTCACCGGCCGCGAGCGTTCGGCGGAGATCGCCGACACCCGGCCGACCGCATCGGCAAAGTCCTTCTTCCCCACCCGCAGCACCTTGTCGTTGCCGCGCGGGATCACCCGCTCATACTCGGGGAAGGTGCCGTCGATCAGCTTGCTGGTCAGCAGGATCGCATCGGCGTGGAACTGGATGCGCGTGTCGGACAGCGCGACCTCCACGTTGCCGGTCACCTCATCCAGCAGCTTGCGTAGCTCGTTCACCGTCTTGCGCGGGACGATCACGCCCGGCATCGAGCTCGCGCCCTCGGGCAGCGGCTCCTCCACCCGCGCCAGGCGATGGCCGTCGGTGGCGACCGCGCGCAGCACGTGCGTGCCCTCGCTTTCGGCGGCGTGCAGGTAGATGCCGTTCAGGTAGTAGCGCGTCTCCTCGGTGCTGATGGCGAAGCGCGTGCGGTCGATCAGGCCGCGCAGCACCTGGGCCGAGAGATTGAACCGATGCGGCAGGGCACCGGCGGTCATCGAGGGGAAATCCTCGGTCGGCAGCACCACCAGGCTGGTGGAGTAGCGGCCGGAGCGCAGCGCGAGCTGGGCGTCGCCGCCCGGGTGGTCGAGCTCCACCTCCGCCCCCTCGGGCAGCTTGCGGACGATCTCGTAGAGGGTCGTGGCCGGGGCGGTGCAGGAGCCGTTGCGGGTGGTGGCGGCCGGCACGTCCTCGACGATGGCGATCTCCATGTCGGTGGCGGTCAGCGTCAGCTTGCCGTCACGCACGGCGATCATGACATTGGCCAGGATCGGGATGGTGTTGCGGCGCTCCACCACGCTCTGGACGTGGGCCAGCGCCTTCAGCAGGGTGGCCCGGTCGGCCTTCAGCTTCATGGCATCCATCCTCAAAGGGCCGGGTTGCAGTGGCGCCCTGGCGAATCCGCGCGCTGCACTGTAGCAATGGCGTGGCATGCGGGGAAAGGCCGGCTTCGCGGCGCCTGGGCACTATCCATCTCTGCCCCGGCGGTGACGGTGGCCCCTGGGTCCCCACTTGCGCGGGGATGACGACCCAGCAAGGATGACGACCCTATTGAATCCGGCCGCTCAGGACTCCAGCATCTGCCGCAGGAGCTCGACATCCTCGGCCAGGGCGGCGTCACGGCCCATGAGCTCGCTTACCCGCGAGCACGCGTGCATCACCGTGGTATGGTCGCGATTGCCGAATTTCCGGCCGATTTCCGGCAGGCTGCGCTGGGTGATCTGCTTGGCGAGGTACATTGCCACCTGGCGCGGCCGCGCCACCGCGCGCGCGCGCCGTGCCGACGACATGTCCGTCAGTCGGATCTTGAAATATTCGGCGACCTTCTTCTGGATTTCCTCGATCGTCACCCGGCGGTCCTGCGCCTTCAGGATGTCGTGCAGCACCTCTTGTGTCGTCTCGAACGTGACCGTCCGGCCGAACAGGTTGGCGTGGGCGACCAGACGGTTCAATGCACCTTCCAGCTCGCGCACATTGGTGGTGATCTTGTGCGCCAGGAACTCCATCACCTTGGTGGGCACCGCCACGCCGGCGCGCGCCGCCTTGGCCTCCAGGATGGAGATGCGCAGCTCGAATGTAGTGGCGTGCAGGTCCGCCACCATGCCGTAGCCGAGCCTGGTGCGCAGCCTGTCGTCGAGGCCCGACAGGTCCGACGGCGACTTGTCGGCCGAGACCACGATCTGCCTGCCGACATCCACCAGCGCATTGAACGTGTGAAAGAACTCTTCCTGCGTGTTGTCCTTGCCGATGAGGAACTGCAGGTCGTCGATCATCAGCACGTCGGCGCCGCGCAACTGCTCCTTGAACTGCATGGTCTGCTGGCTGCGGATGGCCGCGATGAAGCGGTACATGAACTTCTCGGCCGACATGTAGGCCACCGAGACCGGACGGCCGCCGGTGGCGCTGTTGCGCGCCAGCAGCTCCCAGGCGATGGCATGCATCAGGTGGGTCTTGCCGAGCCCGACGCCGCCATAGAGGAACAGCGGATTGAAGCCGTGGCTGGACGGCTGCTCGGCGACCCGGCGCGCGCAGGCATAGGCAAATTCGTTGGGCTTGCCGACCACGAAGGCGTCGAAGGTGAAGCGCGGATCGATCGCCAGTTCGGACCGCTGGTCGACCCGCTCCTCGATCCGGGACGGAACCGCTTGCGGCGGCTCAGGGGCCGCGGCGAGGCTCTCGGCCAATCCCGTCGAGGACGGCACCGCGCCGCCAACGCGGATATCCACCCTGCGGATTGCCGGGTTCTCCGCGTGCCACAGCGCGTTCAATCTCTCGCCATAGCGGCTGCGTACCCAGTCGCTCAGGAAGCGTGTCGGCAGGTGTACCGTGATTTCGTCGCCGTCCACGCCGGCCAGCGTCATCTGACGCAGCCAGTTGCGGTACTCGACCTCGCCGACCTCGCTTTGCAGCCGGCCGCGAATGCGTGCCCATTGGGTTGCCAGTTGGGATATGCCCACGATCTCCTTCTCCATCGTCGTGGACACATCGCGTTCCATGAAGCCGCTCCCCGACGCCACGAACCAAGCCCCACCACGACGGTCTTATCGCCGTCGCACAGACATGACACTTACCGCCGATTGTGGCGGCAGGACGACAAGATCGGAAGATAAGCTAACCACCGACCAGTGGCCAGCTCAGTAATAATTATGTCAGACTTTTGGGCCCAGGCAATCGGAATCTGATGCGCCGGAGCGTCCCCAAGTAAAACGCAAGAAGATTTCCAGTCGTTGGGAATAAGCGGCGTGCCGCAACCGGCACGATTTTGTCGCAATTTCCGGTTGCTACAATCGATTCCGCGCGATCGTGCGCCGCCGCGATTATCATTCCTGTCCCTGCTTCGGTCAACGGGGCAGGGAAGCTGTCGCCGTCAGGCTGTCGCGAGTGCCTTGATCCGCGCGGAGAGGCGCGAGAGTTTGCGCGCGATCGTGTTCCGGTGCGCCACTCCCTTGCTGGCCGCGCGTTGCATCTCGGGCTGCGCCGCGCGCAGCGCCTCGCCTGCGGCCTGCTTGTCGCCGCCGGCAATCGCAGTCTCGACCTTCTTGATGAAGGTCCGCATGCGCGACTTGCGCGCCTGATTTCGCTCGGTACGGCGCTCGGTCTGCCGGTTGCGCTTGCGCGCTGAAGCGGTATTGGCCATGGATCCTATGGTTCGTTCGACGATAGCGGTTGGCCCGGCGACCCATCGCGCGGGTCATCGGGAGGAGGGCGGAGTTCTATGCACCGGCCCGCCGCAAGTCAAGGAAGCCGGGCACCCAGGATTCCCGAACAAACCGGCGGGCGCGGCGAGGGGTGGGTGGATTTTCGGGTAAGGCGGCGGCTCGCGCTCAGTTCTGCATCGCGAGAGCCTTCCTTTCAGGTGCGGCTGCACGCCGGGCGAGTCTGGGTGTGAGC
>JBGPND010000112.1:0-16019 GCA_041487355.1 Acetobacteraceae bacterium
GTCGTTGCCATATCGAGCAGAAACGGCCTGTCGTCGCCGTTTGGCGCGGCGAACGACCAGGGATCGGTGCCGAGCTTCGCCGCCTTGCCGAAAGTCGGTGCCACCTGGATGCTGGAGGCGGAGGTGCAGGCCATGCCGATCAGCCCGGCCTTCGCCGCCATCAGCGTGTAATAGCCGGTGGCACCGAAATGCGCCGAGTTGCGCACGGTCGCGATCGCCATGCCGGATTGCTTCGCCTTGTCGATCGCCACCTGCATGGCGTAATGCGCCGGCACGTGGCCCAGCCCGCCGCCGCCATCGATCAGCGCGGACACCGGCGTCTGCTTCACGATCTTCGGCCGCGCAGCCATCTTCGCCCGCCCGCTCCGGCGCAGCCGGTCATAGCCCGGCAGCATCGACATGCCATGGCTGTCCACGCCGTGCAGATCGGCCCAGGAGAGGATGTCGGCGGTCGGTTCGGCGTTCTCCTCGGGCATGCCCCAGGCGGTCAGGATGGCTTTGATCTGCGCGCGATGCGCTGCATACGGTGCCGGCATATGGACCTCCTCCAGGTTGGTGCGCAGCCTTGCGCGGTCGCGACATTCCGGCAAGGGTGGATGGCAGTGATCAGTGACCAGTGATCAGTGATCAGTAGGGAGAGTCCGATGGATGGCGCAGAGCTTTTGCAGGCGCGGTTCGGGATCGATCTGCCTGGCGTGACGGTGCCGCCGGAAGTGGCGCCGCTGCTGGATCGGCGGGTGACGCGCCGCTACACGGACCAGCCGGTGCCCGACTCGCTGCTCGACGCGCTGCTCGCCGCGGCGCAATCCGCGCCCACCAAGTCCGATCTTCAGCAGTATTCCGTCGTGGTGATGCGCGATCCTGTGCGCATCAAGCAGATCGCCGACTGGATCGGCACGATGGACTGGATCGCTTCGGCGCCGGTGTTCCTGGTGTGGTGCGGCGACATGCGACGCAACCAGCGCCTGTGCGAGTTGCACGGTATGCCGCATGCCAACAACAACCTCGACACCTTCCTCAACACCGCGGTGGATTGCACGCTGGCGATGGCGCAGTTCATCGCCGCCGCGGACGCGGCCGGGCTCGGTACCTGTCCGATCAGCTATGTGCGCAGCCACATCGAGCGCGTCACGCCGCTGCTGTCGCTGCCGCCAGGCGTGTATCCCGTCTCGGGCCTGACCATCGGCTGGCCGGTGTTCCGTCGTCCGGTGTCGATGCGCCTGCCGCCATCGGTGGTGGTGCATCGCGAACGCTACGATGACACGCAGCAGGACGCGCACATCCGCGCCTATGACGAACGCCGCCGCACGCGCGAGCCTGTTGCGCCAGGCAGCCTGAAGAACAACGACGTCTATCCGCCGCGTGAAGGCGTTGGCTGGAGCGAGAACGTCGCGCGCCAGCTTTCCGTGCCGGAACGCTTCGGCTTCGCCGCCTACCTCAAGACAAGAGGGTTCGATCTTGCCTGAAGACCACATCCATCACGCACCGCTCATCGACCAGAGCGAGCCTCCCCGTCCGAGGACTGTTCGCGCGCGCCACGCCGCCAGCATCATCCTGCTGCGGCCGCGCGGCGACGATCCGGAGATGCTGATGGGCATGCGTGGCGCGAAGCACCGCTTCATGCCGAACCGCCTGGTGTTTCCCGGCGGCGCGGTCGATCGCGCCGATCTCACCGCGCCCCGCGCGACCGAGCCGCAGCCGCACACGCTGCGGCATCTGCGCAAGGCGGCCAACGAGCATCTCGCGCACGGCCTGGCCATCGCGGCGGCGCGCGAACTGGAGGAGGAGACCGGGCTCAGCCTGGGGAACCCACCGCAGCTCGACGGCATCGAGTATCTCTGCCGCGCGGTCACGCCGCCGAGCAATCCGATTCGCTTCAATGCGCGCTTCCTGCTGGTGCACGCGGATCGCGCATCCGGCACGCTTGCCGGCTCGGGGGAGCTGGAGAACCTGCGCTATTACGGCATGCACGAGGCGATGGCACTGGATCTCGCCATGCCGACGCGGATGGTGATCGAGCGGCTGCGCATCTGGCTTGCGCTGTCACCAGACGAGCGTATCGCCCTGACCCACACACCGATCCTGCGGCGCCGCGCCTGGCGGATGGAGTAGTACCAAATCAAGTTGGGTGGTGACGCAGTCGTCGCCATCCCTACTCCGTGATGCCCGGGCTTGACCCGGGCATCCGCACCAGCACCGGTGCGGCGGCAGATGGCCGGGTCAAGCCCGGCCATGACAAAGAGAACGTCAGTTGAAGCGGATCATGCCGGGGTTGATAAATGGGCTGCGGGTGAGCGCCTGGCCCGGCTTCCAGGCCAGGCGGAAATACAGTGCCGCCACCTCGGCGTAGTTCTCGAATGTGTCGGCGGCCGCCCAGGCCTTGCCATGCAGCTGATCCGCCGCGGCACCGTCGCCCCTCACACGTTTGACATCCGACCAAAGCTCGTATGCGGCCGAGCTGGATGGATCGATCTGGACCGCTTTCGCCAATTTCTGATCCGCGGCGTCGATCTCGTTGAGGCTCAGCAACGCAGCTCCCCATGTCATGTATGCAGTCGCCAGCAGCGTCTTATCAAATTTCGGCTGGTTCGCCAGCAGCTCCTCGACATGCTGCGCCGCCTTGCGGTAGTGGCCGAGCTGAACATCGACGAACGCGGCATTCAACGCCGCGGCCGCGTCATCCGGATCCGATGTGGTCGCGGCATGGAACCACGAATCGGCCTCGTCGAGTTTGCCGCGGAACAACGCCATGATGCCTTGCAGGTTCTCCAGCACCGATCGGTCGAAACTGACCGGTGTCTGCGGCAACTGCGCCTTGGTGTCGTTGATCAGCGCCTCGGCTTGGCTGAAATCGCCATCGGCGGTGTGAATCTCCAGCAGATAGAGCGCCGTGATGTACGGGTCGATCCGCGTCATCCCGAGCAGGGCGGCGCGGTGCACCAAGGCGGCCAGGGACTCGCCCTGCTGCAAGGTGAGCTGCTCCTGGAAGGGTGGCGTGTGGATCCTGCCGCCGAGCCCGCTGCCGCTGACCAGCATCTTGATCACACCGTCCTCGCCCAGCAGCGTCAGCTTGATCTGTTCCGGCAGATAGCCAAGCTGCGCCTGCAGCGCGATGGCGACCGACTGCATCCGAACCGCCTCGGCGATCGCCATGCCGACGCCCTTGTTGTTGCCCGCACGAATCTCCGGAACCGTCAGGACTGACGGGGTGGAGCAGATCTGCGTCACCTCATAGGTGAGCATGCCGCTCAGCGTCTCGGCGTCCACGGTGAGCTTGTCGAGCTTGCCTGCCACCGCGGCGTCGAGGACAACGCTGGTGGGGTGCAGCACGGTATCCGCACCGATCGCCGACGCGATCAGCATCAGGAACATGGTGAGTGTCGTCAGGTCCATGGCCCATCCCCGGAGCCCGCCCGGTGGGGCTGACTATCCGGAACCTAGCACCACGCTGTTGCCTTCGGGTAACGCTTTGGCAGTGGCACGGCGCTATGCCGCGCGCCACTGTTCCCCGTCGCGCAGCACCTTCCCTTCCGCTTCCAGCTTCAAGAGATGCGCCAGAACGTTGCGTTCGGCGGCGCTGCGCAGCCGCGGATGCACCTGCGAATAGAGCGTATCCATCAGCGCATAGGTCCCGGCAGCCCCTCCGGCCAGTGCCGACTCGATCGCCCGCTCGCGCGCCATGCGGTGGGTCAACATCTCGCGCACCAGCTCGCGCGGTTCCGGCAGCTTCGGGCCATGGCCCGGCAGAAACACATCGTCGGTCCGGTCAAGCAGCAGACGCAGGCTGGCGAAATAGTCCGCCATGTCGCCGCCTGGCGGGCTCACCACGCTGGTCGACCACGACATCACGTGGTCGGCGCTAAACAGCACCGCGGTGCCGTCGCTCGCTCGCAGGGCGAAGCAGAGATGGTCGGAGGCATGGCCCGGCGTGTGGATCGCCGTCATGCCCGCGACGACATCGCCGTCGGCCAGCTTGATGTCGGCCTCGAAGGTCTCGCTGCCGCTCAGGCGGAATCCCACCGTCGGCGCGCCGGTCGCCTCCCGCAGGGCGGGCACCGCCCCGACATGGTCGTGATGGGTATGGCTCACCAGGATCAGCGCGACATTGGGGCCGGTAGCGCGCAGGATCGCCTCGACATGCTCCGGATGGTCCTCCGGGCCGGGATCCAGCACCACCAGGCCTTCCGGCGTGTCAACCAGATAGGTGTTGGTGCCGTAATAGGTCATTGGACCGGGATTGGCGGCGACGATCCGGGAAATGCCGGGCATCACCGGCTGGACCGCGCCGCGTTCGGGCTCGGGTTCGGTCAGGAAGGGCATCGCGTCCTCGTTGCGTTCGGCGCGCGTACATGCAGCAAAGCGGCGGGGCTGGCAACGTGGTGCCACGGCATGCCAGGATCGCCGCAAGCGATACCCGGAGGGAGGGTGCCATGGCCAAGGGGCTGCTGTTCGCGTCGTTCGATTTCTCCACCGCCCACGCCGACGAGTTCCACGACTGGTACGACCTGGAACACATCCCGGAGCGGCTGCGCGTGCCCGGCTTCATCAACGCGGAGCGCTGGATCAGTGACGAGAACCCGAACGTGGCGGTGGCCACCTACGACCTGGACACGCTCGGCGTCTTGCGGGGCGCTCCGTATCTGGCGATCGGCGGGACGAATTCGTCGGTGTGGACCAAGCGCGTCACCGCAATGGCCCACCGCATCATGCGCTACGAGGGCGACCAGCTCGTACCGGGCGATGTCGCGGCGCCGGCCGGCGCGGGTGGCCTGCTCGTCGCGTCGATGAATGTGGATCCGGCGGCCGAACCCGAGTTCAACGAGTGGTACAATGCCGAGCACCTGCCGCAGCTTGCCGCGGTGCCCGGCGTGCTGTGCGCGCGCCGGTTCAGCTCGACGGCGGCGGATCGCGAGCGGAAGTATCTGGCGCTGTATCACATGACCGGCCCGGAGGTGTCGCGCTCCGATGCCTGGACCAAGGCGGCGGACACCGAATGGACCCGCCGCATCCGCCCGCATTTCCGCGACCTGCTGGTGCTGCGCTGCCGCCGCTATCAGCGACAGTAATATCAAATCGCGTTGGTGCACCATGCCTTCACCGTCATGGTCGGGCTTGTCCCGGCCATCCGTACAAGTACTGGTGCCGCGACGGATGGCCGGGACAAGCCCAGCCATGACGATAGGAGTAGGGCCGCTGGGTCATCCCTTATGGCATGACGAGCAGCTCAGGCCGCCGCGCGCTCCTCCGCCCGGCGCACCCGCTCGCGGTAGACGTTGTAGGTGCCGGACGCCGCCACCACGGCGGCGCCGACCAGCGTGTTCCATGACGGCAGGTCGCCGAACATCAGGAAGCCTGCCGCCACGCCCCAGGGCAGCATGGTGTACTCGTACGGTGCCAGCGCCGACACCGGTGCCAGAGCGTAGGCGCGCGCATAGACGCAATGCGCCAGACCGCTCGACAATCCGAGGAAGCCCAGGGCCAGCCATGCAACCGGCCCGATATGTCCGGGCATCGGCAACGCCGGCAGCATCAGCAGCCCGGTCAGCGTGTGGCAGATCAGCAGCCAGAACGCCTGGCATTCCGGTGTCTCGGTGGTGGTCAACTGTCGCGTCATGATGCGTGTCACCGACATCACGACCGTGCCGACAAGCAGCAGCACGACCACCGGGGTCCACAGATCGCCGCCCGGGCGCAGCATGATCAGCACGCCGCCAAATCCGACCAGCGTGGACAGCGCCCGGCGCCAGCGGATGCGCTCGCCCAGCATCGGCACCGCCAGCACGGTCATGATCAGCGGCGCGGTGAAGCCGACCGCGTAGGTGTCGGCCAGGCTCATCGACTGCCATGACAGGTACCACGTCACGGAAACGAAGGAGGAGAGAGCGCTGCGCCACAGCACCAGGCCCCAGCGCACCGGCACGAGACGCCGCCATCCCTCGCCGCCAGGCCTTCCCACCGTCAAGGCCACCACCGTTGCCATGCCGAAGACGCCGCGCCACAGCATCGCCCCGGCGACGCCGGCGGTGGGCAGGGTCCACTTCGCCATGGCGTCGCCCAGCGTCCAGATGATGTAGGCCAGCACCGCCAGCCCGATGCCGCGCACCGTGTCGGAGGCGTTATCGGTGAGCACCCGCGGCGCTGGCGCCGCGACGGCTTGCGGCACGACGTCAGCCAACGTCACGTTCCCCCTCACGTCCCCTTGGGTCCACCGCGCTCAGTCCTTTGGCGTGTAGAGGCGGTAGCGGCCCCATTCCGCAGTCAACTGGTAGTGCGACCATACCTCGGCGAACAGCGGATGGCGCTTGAAGTACGCGACGAAGTCGAACTGGCTGCCGCACCAGGGGATGCCCGGATCGGTATCGACCAGCACCGCCGCGGGTGGCACCCGAGCGAAGTCCTCCGCCACGGTGCGATAGACGAAGAACTCCGGCCGCCCCATCTCCCACACCGCGCGGTAGCGCCGGCCGTCCGCCAGGCACGTGTGATAGGCGCCCTGCAGCAGCCACATGTTCATGGTGCGCAGCGTGGACTGCACCCCGGCATAGTTCAGCGCCGGATAGATCGGATAGATGCCGGGCGACAGCACCAGCACGCGCTCCCCCGCCGCCTCGCGCTCCAGCAAGGCGGTGAGGCCCGCCACCTGATCGTCCGGATAGGCGAGCTGCTTCCACGGAGCCTCGCCGTTCGACACGGCATACAGCGCGAACAACCCACCGAGCACTGCGGCGACTGCGTAGGGCGCCGGCGCGGCCACGGTGATGCGCCGCCGGTCGAGCCAGCGCGCCGCCAGCACGCCGCCCAGGCCGCAGGCGAACAGCTCGATCGGCAGGATGTGGTAGGACCAGCCCTTGTGCTGCGCGATCGCCGAAGCGAGTGCCGCCACCGCGGCCAGAGCGAGCAGCGGCGGCAGGGCTCCGCCTGCAGCGCGCAACGGGATCGGCCGGCGGCGGAACGTCACGAACAGCAAAGGCAGCAGCAGGCAGATGACTGCGCCCATCCGTGGCGTCACCAGCACCTGCCAAACGCTCAGCCCGCCGAGGCCCAGATAGAAGTCCCAGACCAACGGCACCACGGTGCCGAGATAGTCGGGAAACACCAGCGGCAGCGATGCGAGATAGACGGCCCAGACGCCAACCATCAGCCGGGGCATCGGATCGCGCAGGCTGCGCCGCAGTGCCACGCCAAGCCCCGGCAGGAAGGCGCCTTCCGGCCGGCGGCCCAGCAACACGCACAGCTCGACCAGCGCCGGGACGCCGAGGAAGTGCGGCTTCAGGGCAAACGCAACACCGGCGAGCAGGCCGACGGCGACCCGCCCGCGCGGCACCGCACCCGAAGCACGCCGCGCGGCCGCGAGCACATAAGGCAATGCCGCGACCGCCATCAGATGCTCGCGCTGGCCAAAATCATAGCCGGCGTCGAACAGGAACAGCGCCGGCAGAACGTCCAGGAAGGCCCGCTCCACGGGCCCTTCCGCGCCGCGGTCGCGCACCCGCATGACGAGCCACCAGCAGAATCCGCCATACGCGAACAGGCACAGAAGCAGCGCCGCGACGCCATCCAGCGGGGTAACCGCCGCGATCGCCGCCGGGATCAGGTTCAGCACGAAGATCAGCGGCGGGTTGACGTCGATCAGGTCGGAATACAGATGCTCGCCCGCCAGCCAGCGCTGACTGAACTGCAGCACGGCCGCAACGTCGTGGTTGAGCGGCGGGGCCAATACGATCGGCACGAACACCAGCGCCGGAAGCAGAGCCGGCAGCCGGTGCCACAGCGCCCGCCCCAGATATTCCACACCGAGCGTCCAGAAGCGCCGGCGTTCCGTCAGCCCGACGGCCGCCTCGATTCGCCGCCGATCCAGAGGGCGCATGCGCATGGCGGGCGCATCCATGGCTTGCGACTGAGGCAGGGGCAAGGCAAGCAGCAAGGGGAATTCAGAGGGTCTGGATGGAGTCCGCGGAATACGCCCTGATGGACGCGGTCGAGGACCGCATGTGGTGGTACCGCGCCCTGCACGCGCGCCTGCTGGCAGCATTGGCAGACGTTCATGGCAAAGTGCTGGACGCCGGCTGCGGCACTGGCGGCCTGCTCGCCCGGCTGCACGCGGGGCGCCCGGACCTTGGCCTGATCGGCGTGGAGTGGTCCGAGCCGGCCTGCCGGCGCGCCGCCACCAAGTCCGGCGCGCCAATTGTCCGTGGCAGCGTCAACGTGCTGCCCTTTGCCGACGCAGGCTTCGATGCCGCGATCGCCGCCGACCTGCTCTGCCACCGCGCGGTGGACCCCGTTCGCGCGCTGTCGGAGCTGCGGCGCGTCCTGCGTCCGGGCGGCCGGCTCATCGTCAATATGCCGGCCTACGCGTGGTTGCTGTCAGCGCACGACCGGCAGGTGCACAATGTCCGCCGCCATACGGCGAGCCAGCTCGCCGCCATGCTGCTGGGGGCCGGATTTAGCCAGGTGCGCGCGCGCTACTGGAACAGCCTGCTGTTGCCGCTCATGGTGGTGCAGCGCAAGTTGCTGGCCCGCGACGCCGCCGCCTCGGACGTCGCCCCGTTTCCGCCATGGCTGGATGCGATCCTCCATGGCATGACAGAGATCGAGCGCCGCCTGCCATTCGCCCTGCCAGCGGGTGGCTCGGTGCTGGCGACCGCGGAGCGACCATGAACCACGACAGTTATCTGTTGTCCCAGTTGCCGGATGCTCAGGCGGCGCCGAGCCAGGCGCAGACGCCTGGCATCGGCCTGTCGATCGTCATTCCAGTGTATCGCGGTGCCGCCACCATCGGACGCCTGGTCGATGCCCTTTCGGCGCTGCACCCGGTCGGCGGGCTGGAGATCGTGCTGGTCAATGACGGCAGCCCCGACAATTCCGGCGAGGTGTGCCAGGAACTGATTCGCAACGCTTGCGTCCCTCTCACCTACATCGAACACGCGCGCAACTACGGCGAACACAACGCGGTCATGACCGGATTGCGGCATGCAAGCGGCGCGTATGTGATCACGATGGACGACGACCTGCAGAACCCGCCGGAGGAAGTGATCCGGCTCTACGACCACGCACGCCTTGGCGGCTGGGACGTCGTCTACACCCGCTACGCGGCCAAGCAGCACGCAGGCTGGCGCAACCTGGGAAGCCGCTTCGCCAATGCCGTGGCGGACCGGCTGCTGGACAAGCCGAAGGGCCTGTATCTCTCCACGTTCCGTTGCATGTCGGCACTCGTGGTGCGGTCCGTCACCCGCTACAGCGGACCATACCCTTACGTCGATGGGCTGATCATGGAGGTGACGCAGCGGATCGACAGCATCGAGGTGCGCCACCTGGCGCGGGCGGAAGGGCGCTCCAATTACAATCTGCGCCGTCTGGTGCGGCTTTGGCTCAACCTGGCAACCAGCTTCTCACTGGCGCCGCTGCGGCTCGCCATATTCGCCGGCGTGGTCATGGCACTGCTCGGAGTGATCGGCGCGGTGGCCACCATCGTGGAGGCGCTGTTCCTGCGCGACACGCCATCCGGCTGGGCCTCGACGATGACGGTGATCCTGCTGGTCTCCGGCGTGCAGTCGATGATCCTGGGCGTGCTCGGCGAATATGTCGGCCGCACCTTCCTGTCGGCGAATGGCAAGCCGCAGGGCACGGTGCGCTCGATCGAGCGCAATACCGCCGCCGAGCGCGCAAACGCGTGACGCTCTACTGGGTCACCCTGTTTGCCGCGATAGGCACCAGCATGGCTGGCCAGACCCTGCTCAAGGCGGGTGCGGGCGCGGCCGATTTCTTCACGCAGTTGCTCGACTGGCGAACGCTGCTCGGATTCTGCCTCTACGGTGGCGCGGCCGTGCTCTATATCGTCGCACTCCGTCGCATCCCGATGTCACGCGCCCTGCCCTGCACCGCCGTCTCCTATGTCGCGGCAGCGCTGATCGGCCACTATGCATTCGCCGAACCGCTGGGCATCATGCATATCGGAGCGATTGCATTGATCTGCTGTGGCGTCGTGCTGCTGGCGTTCGCCTGATCAGCTATACCAAGCGCTGAAAACATTGACTCTCTGTCCGGTCGCACTGGCGCTGCGTACCGCCGTCATGGCCGGGCTTGACCCGGCCATCCCCACGGGCTTTGTCGCAGCTTGCATCTGCTTCTTTCGCGATGCCGGTGGCGGTGGGGATGGCCGGGTCAAGCCCGGCCATGACGGGAAAAGCGAGCGCTGACCAAGGGTCATTGATTCGGGCGGTTGGTATGACTCGAATCTCAAGCCCAACGAGCGAGCCGGCGCGTCAGCGGCATGACGCAAGCGGCATAGAGGAAAGCGGTGGCCGAGGCGATCGTGCCCTCGATGTCCTTGGCAAGCCGTCGGTTGCGGTTGATCCAGGCGAAGAAGCGCTCGACCACCCAGCGGCGCGGCAGCACTTGGAAACCCACCTGATCGAGCGGCTGCATCGCTGGTTCACCGCAACGCTCCGACGCGTGTCCGGGACAAGCGACATCGCCGGGGCGATCCGCTATGCGCTGTCGCGCTGGGAAGCGTTGATCCGCTACCTCGACGACGGAACCCTGGCGATCGACAACAACGCTGTCGAGCGCGACATCAGGCCGCTCGCTCTGGGACGCAAGAACTGGGTGTTCGCCGGCTCCGATGCCGGGGGCAAACGTGCCGCTGCGATCTACAGCCTGATCGAAACCGCGAAGCTGAACGGCCTCGATCCCGAGGCCTATCTGCGTCACGTGCTCGATCGCATCGCTGACCATCCGGGCAAGCGCATCGCCGGAGTAGACGCGTTCAAGCAGGGGCGGTTTCTCACGGTTCATGGGGTCTTGCTTCCGCGGAGCGGGATTGGGTGCCTGCGCATGCTGAGTGAGCACGGCAGCCGGCGGCGGCATGGGGGCGGGCGGCACCGTGGTGACAGTCGGAGCGGTGGCATTGGTCTGTGTCGTAGCGCCAGTCTGCTTTGCCGCCTGGCCACCCCCGGGGTCTGATCCGCGGGTCAAGTCCGGGGACGGGGGCAGACTGTTGCATGGGCTCTTGCCTCTCCGGCGTGGCCTGGTGCTGTTGCAGCAGAAACATGATCATCTGGCGTTGCGCGCGGAACAGGGCGGCGGCGTTGCTGCGCAGCCGCACGGCCATGGCATCGGAAACCTCCGGCTGCTGGGCGCGGCGCAGGGAGTGCGTGATGGCCGCATGAAACTCCAGTGCCTGGGCGGCGAGGGCGGTGTCCAGCATGGCCAGCAGATCGGCGGGGGAGGACGCGGGTGGGTGGGGAAGGACATGCATGGAAAACTGCGTCCTCGGTTGCCGGGCAACGGAAGGTAATTATTCCTAGGTCTGAAGCCGCGTCAATGATCGTTGCGGTTCGGTACGACGATGAGGCAAGGCTGGGGCTTACGCGCCGTTCGAGCAAGAAAGGGAAGGTCCCGGTCGATAGGCCGAGCTCTTGTATTATGCGAAGGCAGTTCGCCCTCGCTGAAAAGCTTCAATCGAGGCCTTCCACGATCACCAGATCGGTCTCGGCAGCAACGGCCAATGCCTTCAGGCGATCATGCCGCCGGGCCCGCATTTCCGCCAAGAGACCATCCGCTGTATCGACCACGATAATCTCCGTACATTCTACCAATGAATTGGACAAGCCAAGAATAGCTGAAAAGCGCGAAACCAATAAGGCCGAAACCCCGGCCAGAGACGGCGCAAATGCAATGAATGGCTATGCTTAACCGCTCTTCGCCCGCGCCGTGAAGCAATGCTCCGCCCCCGGAAATCGCCGGGCGCGCACATCCGCCGCGTAAGCGGCAACAGCACCAGTCACCTCGTCACCAAGTTCGGCATAGCGCTTCACGAAACGCGGCGTAAACGCACCGAATAGGCCGAGCAGATCATCCGTCACCAGAATCTGTCCATCGCATTCCGGCGAGCCGCCGATGCCGATCACCGGCACCGGCAATTCCGCCGTCAGCGCCCGCGCCAGCGGCTCCAGCACCGCTTCGATCACCAGCGCGAAAGCGCCGGCCTCGACAACAGCTTTGGCGTCGGCGCGAATTTTGGCAATTTCCGCATCGTCCCGGCCGCGCGAACGGTACCCGCCGAGCGCGTTCACTGCCTGCGGCGTCAAGCCTACATGGCCGATCACCGGAATGCCGCGCTTGCTGAGAAAGGCGACCGTCTCCGCCATCTCCACCCCGCCTTCGAGCTTAACAGCGGCGCAGCCGGTTTCGGTCATGACCCGCGCCGCAGCCTCGAACGCCGCGGCAGGTGAAGCCTGATAGCTGCCGAAAGGCATATCCACTACCACCAGTGCCTGTTTTGTATGCCGCACCACCGCCGCGCCATGCGCGATCATCTGTTCGAGCGTTACCGGCAACGTGCTGTCATAGCCGTAAATCACCATGCCGAGGCTGTCGCCAACCAGCAGCATATCGACATGCGGATCAAGCAGCCGCGCTATCGGCGCGGTATAAGCCGTCAGGCAAACCAGCGGCTCGCCACCCTTGCGCGCCGCGAATTGCGGTGCCGTCAAACGCCTGATTTCACGCGCGACACTCAAAGCTTTGTCCTTATCTTGCCGTTCGGTTGTCATGATGGCAGCGTTAAGCTCGACAGCCAATGAGGCGCCTACCACACCAACCGCAAACAGGATGAACTGATCACCGGCCGCCGGAGGGCGGCCCGCCCCCTCCCCCAAGCTCACGCATGATAATGACGGACGTTATCATGCGTAGTGTATCATATTGAAATATCTCACATTTTACCCTAATCAAGGCCCCCGTCGCCGCATCCCGCCGCGGCCGCGGCGCTTGCTCGGATCGTAGCCACCACCACCTGGCCCCATCGGCTCCGGTGTGCGGTCACGCTTGCCGCGCCCCACCGCACCAGGCCGCAGCGCAGCGCTCGCCGCCGGCGGCGGCTCCAGGCCGAGATCCAGCGCCTCCAGCCGGCGGATCTCGTCGCGCAGCCGCGCCGCCTCCTCGAACTCCAGATCGGCCGCGGCACCCCGCATGCGCTTCTCCAGCTCGGCGATCGCCGCCTTCAGGTCCTTGCCGACAAATTCGGAAATGCCGGCGCCCTTCACCGGCGCCACCGTCACGTAGTCCTGCTCGAACACGCTTTCCAGCACCTTGCCGATCTGCCGCTTGATCGACACCGGCGTGATGCCGTGCGTCTCGTTCCAGGCGCGCTGCTTGTTGCGCCGCCGATCGGTCTCCTCGATCGCGGCCCGCAACGAGCGCGTCATCGTGTCGGCATACAGGATCACGCGGCCGTCGATGTTGCGCGCCGCCCGCCCGATCGTCTGGATCAGCGAGGTCTGCGAACGCAGGAAGCCCTCCTTGTCGGCATCCAGGATCGCCACCAGCGAGCATTCCGGAATGTCGAGCCCCTCGCGCAGCAGGTTGATCCCCACCAGCACGTCGAACACGCCGAGGCGCAGGTCGCGGATGATCTCGATGCGCTCCAGCGTGTCGATGTCGGAGTGCAGATAGCGCACCTTCACGCCATGCTCGGTGAGGTAGTCGGTGAGGTCCTCGGCCATGCGCTTGGTCAGCGTGGTGACCAGCACGCGCGCGCCCTGCGCCGCCACCGTGCGACATTCGGCGAGCAGGTCGTCCACCTGGTGCTCCACCGGGCGCACCTCGGTCACCGGATCGATCAGCCCGGTCGGGCGGATCACCTGCTCGGTAAACACGCCGGCGGTGCGCTCCATCTCCCACGGCCCCGGCGTGGCGGAGACAAACATCGTCTGCGGCCGGTAGATCTCCCACTCCTCGAATTTCAGCGGCCGGTTGTCGATGCAGGACGGCAGGCGGAAGCCGAACTCCGCCAGGATCGACTTGCGGGCGAAGTCGCCGCGATACATGCCGCCAAGCTGCGGCACCGTCACATGGCTTTCATCGACGACCAGCAGCGCATTCTCCGGCAGATATTCGAACAACGTCGGCGGCGGCTCGCCGGGATTGCGGCCGGTGAGATACCGGGAATAGTTCTCGATGCCTTTGCAGGAGCCGGTGGTCTCCATCATCTCGATGTCGAAGGCGGTCCGCTGGCCCAGCCGTTCGACCTCCAGCAGCTTGCCCTCGGCGGTGAGTTCCGCCAGCCGCTGCTTCAGCTCCACCTTGATGTCGCGGATCGCCTGGGTCAGCGTTGGCCGCGGCGTGACATAGTGGCTGTTGGCGTAGACCGTGATCGCGTTCAGCGCGGCGGTCTTCTCGCCGGTCAGCGGATCGAATTCATGAATGGCCTCCACCTCGTCGCCGAACAGCGTGACGCGCCAGGCGCGGTCCTCGTAGTGGCTGGGGTATATGTCGACGATCTCGCCACGCAGGCGGAACGTGCCGCGCTGGAAGGCGGCATCGTTGCGGCGGTATTGCAGATCGACCAGCGCCTTGGCCAGCGCATCGCGGTCGATCCGCCCGCCGGTCTCCAGCTTCACCACCATCTTCGCGTAGGTCTCGACCGAGCCGATGCCGTAGATGCAGGAGACCGAGGCCACGATGATGACGTCGTTGCGCTCGAGCAGCGCCTGCGTCGCGGCGTGGCGCATCCGGTCGATCTGCTCGTTGATCTGCGCGTCCTTCTCTATGTAGGTGTCGGTGCGCGGGACATAGGCTTCCGGCTGGTAATAATCGTAATACGAAACGAAATACTCCACCGCGTTGTCCGGGAAGAAGCTTTTCATCTCGCCATAGAGCTGGGCGGCCAGGGTCTTGTTCGGCGCCAGGATCAGGGTGGGCCTCTGCACCGCCTCGATCACTTTGGCCATGGTGAAGGTCTTGCCCGAGCCGGTGACGCCGAGCAGCACCTGGTCGCGTTCGTCCGCCCGCACGCCCGCCACAAGTTCGGCAATGGCGCTCGGCTGGTCGCCGTTCGGCTCGTACTCCGACACCACCTTGAACCGGCGGGTCAGCGGCTTGGCCGCCTGTTTCTCCGGGATGAACAGGACGGGCGGCGAGGGGCGAAGCAGCGTCTGGGACATCAGTCAGGCTCCTTGGGCCGAACAGATGGCAAGCGGCGGCGCGGCGTGCGAGGGGGCGAATGCCGGGTGAGGGACTTGAACCCCCGACCTTCGGTTTACAAAACCGCTGCACTACCACTGTGCTAACCCGGCCCGGCCGCCGCATCACCTAGCCCAGGTCCACCGCCGCCGTCGAGCCTGCCCGCCGGGCGCGCATGACAGAAGCTTAATCGACATGACGGCGGTTTAATCGCTCCAACAGGGGAACGTTCACCTGCGCGCCCGCATTCTGTGCATGTCGGCGGCGCCAATCGGCATGCCGCCTCGGATACGCAGACCGTTTCCCGAAGGAGGATCCATGACCAATCCGACCCGGACCCCCAGCACGCGCAGTCCATGGCGCCGCACTTCTCTCGCCGTCGTGCTGATGGCTGGCACTGCGCTGGGCGGCTTCGCCATCGGCCAGTCCGGCTTCGCCGCCACCGACCCTGCCAGCGGCGCGACGCCTGGTGCACCGGTCAATCCGCCCGGCAGCGGCATGACGGGCCACACGCTGCCGGACTTCACGGACCTGGTGACCCAGGTGAAGCCGGCCGTGGTCTCGATCACCACCAGGCTGCAGGCCAGCCCGGCCGCCGACGAAGACCAGCCGCAGTTGCCGGCTCCGTTCCGGCAGTTTCCGTTCGGCGGCATGGGGCCGCAGATGGGCCCGCGGATGCACGCGATCGAGGCGCGCGGCTCCGGCTTCATCATCGACGCCGATGGGACGATCGTCACCAACAACCACGTGGTGAAGAACGCCAAGACGGTGTCCGTCACGCTGGACGATGGCACGCAGCTTCCGGCGAAGCTGATCGGACGCGATTCGCGCACCGACATCGCGGTGCTGAAGGTCGACGCGCATCGCCAGCTTCCCTACATCCAGCTCGGCAATTCGGCGAACGTGAAGCCGGGCCAGTGGGTGGTGGCGATGGGGAACCCGTTCGGCCTGGGCGGTTCGGTGACCGCCGGCATCGTCTCGGCCAGCGGCCGCGACATCGGCGCCGGGCCGTATGACCAGTTCATCCAGATCGACGCGCCGATCAACCAGGGCAA
>JBGPND010000113.1:0-15942 GCA_041487355.1 Acetobacteraceae bacterium
CAGCGGGCCCACGACTTCGCCCTCCCCGCTCCTGATCGGGGTCTGGACCCGGCCATCAGCCCACGTCCACCGGTCGGTGGATGGCCGGGTCAAACCCCGGATCAAGTCCGGGGACGGCCATGACGGAGATGTCGTGCTCCTAAGCATTCGGCAGCCACCCGAATGCCATCAGCGCTCCAGCGGTCAGCGTCAGCCAGATCAGCGAGAGTGGCAGGAACACCTTCCAGCCAAGCCGCATCAACTGGTCGTAGCGGTAGCGCGGGAAGGTCGCGCGCACCCACAGGAACACGAACAGGCAGAAGCAGATCTTCAGGATGAACCAGATCGGCCCCGGTATCCAGGTGAACGGCACCACGCCGAACGGCGCGAGCCAGCCGCCGAGGAACAGGATCGTGGTCATCGCGCTCATCAGGAACATGTTGGCGTATTCGCCGAGGAAGAACAGCGCGAAAGCCATGGCGCTGTACTCGACGAAGAAGCCGGCGACGATCTCGCTTTCGCCCTCCGGCAGGTCGAACGGCGAGCGGTTGGTCTCCGCCAGTGTCGAGATGAAGAACACGATGAACATCGGGAACAGCGGAAGGCAGAACCAGACCTTCTGCTGTGCCCGCACGATGTCGGTCAGGTTCAGGCTGCCGACGCAGAGCAGTACCGAGACCATGACGAAGCCCATGGAGACTTCGTAGCTGACCATCTGCGCCGCGCTACGCATCGCGCCGAGGAAGGCGTATTTCGAATTGGAAGCCCAGCCGGCGATGATGATGCCGTAGACGCCCAGCGAGCTGATCGCGAACAGATAGAGGATGCCGACATTGATGTCGGCGATCGCCCAGCCGTCGTTCACCGGGATCACCGCCCAGGCCATCATCGCCAGGCCGAAGGTCAGCATCGGCGCCATCAGGAACAGCAGGCGGTTCGCGCCCGCCGGGATGATCGTCTCCTTCATCAGCATCTTCAGCGCGTCGGCGAAGGGCTGCAGCAGGCCGAACGGGCCGACCACGTTCGGCCCCTTGCGCAACTGCATTGCCGCCAGGACCTTGCGTTCGGCATAGGTCAAATAAGCGACGCCGATCAGCAGCGGCACCAGCAGCGCGAGCGCTTCGGCGAAGGTCAGAATGACACGGCCGATATCGGTGTCGAACAGGAAATCGTGCATCGCGCTATTCCGCCGCCGCGACCAGCGGTGTGGCCGCGAAGGTTGCCGTGCATGCGGTCATGGTCGGGCTCGCGCGACTGATCGGGTCGGTCTGGTAGTAGTTGATGATCGCCGGCTCAAACGGTGCATCGGACAGGGCGGCCGGATCGCCGGCGGGCCCGCTCTGATCGGTGCAGCTGAAGCGCGGCAGGAAGCCGACGCGGCCGAACACCGGGTTCACCTGCTCGAGCCGCTGGCGCAGTTCGTCGACGGTGTCGTACGGCAGGGTGTGGCCAACTGTCTCGCTGAACGCACGCAGGATCTTCCAGTCCTCACGCGCCTCGCCAGGCGGATAGACAGCAAGGAGGCCGCGCTGCACGCGACCCTCGGTGCTGACGTAGGTGCCGTGCTTCTCGGTATAGGCGGCGCCGGGCAGGATCACGTCGGCACGCGCCGCACCGGCGTCGCCGTGATGGCCCTGATAGACCACAAACGTATTGGCGCCGATGCGCGCCATATCGAATTCGTCCGCGCCGAGCAGCCAAAGAACATCGACGCCGCCATCCAGCATCCGCGCCAGCGACTTGCCATTGGCACCGGGCACGAAACCCAGATCCAGCGCGCCGACCCGTCCCGCGGCAGTGTGCAGCACATTGAAGCCGTGCCAGTCGGCGGTCAGCGCGCCCACCGACGCGGCCAAACGCCACGACGCAGCAAGCACCGCCGTACCATCGGGACGCGCCAGCGCCGCCTGTCCGACAACGATCATCGGCTGCTTCGCGTCACGCAGCACCTTGGCAAAGTCGTGCGAACCGTCGTGCAGCGCGGTCAGCACGCTCGGTGCGACGCCGAGAGGCTGCACGCGGTAGGTCAGGTCGGTCTCGCTGCCGATCAGGCCGATTGCGATGTTGCCCGCCAGCCAGCGCTTGCGGATGCGCGCGTTCAGCACCGGTGCTTCCTTGCGCGGGTTGCTGCCGATCAGCAGGATCGCGTCCGCTTCCTCGATCCCGGCAATCGTCGTGTTGAACGTGTAGAAGTCGCGACGCGACGCGTCGAGCCTGGCGCCATCCTGCCGGCAATCGAGGTTCGCCGAACCCAGCGCAGCCATGAGGTCCTTCAGCGCCAGCATGCTTTCAGCATCGGCGAGATCACCGGCTATCGCGCCGATGCGATCGCCTGTCGCGCCGTGCAGCTTCTCCGCAATCGCGGCGAACGCTTCGGACCAGCTCGCCTCGACCAGCTTGCCGTTGCGCCGCACCCAGGGGCGATCGAGACGCCGGCGTTTCAGCCCGTCGAGCGCGAAACGCGACTTGTCGGCGAGCCACTCCTCGTTCACGTCCTCATTCAGCCGCGGCAGGATGCGCAGCACCTCGGGGCCACGCGCATCGATGCGGATGTTGGTTCCGACAGCGTCCAGCACATCGACGCTGTCGACCTTGGACAACTCCCACGACCGCGCGACGAACGCATAGGGCTTGGAGGTCAGCGCGCCGACCGGGCAGAGATCGATGATGTTGCCGGAGAGCTCGGACGACAGCGCCTTCTCCACATACGTGCCGACTTCCATGTGCTCGCCGCGGTTGGTGGCGCCGAGATCGGGCACGCCGGCAACTTCGGAAATGAAGCGGATGCAGCGCGTGCAATGGATGCAGCGCGTCATCACCGTCTTCACCAGCGGGCCGAGATTCTTGTCCTGCACCGCGCGCTTGTTCTCGGCGTAGCGCGAATGGTCCATGCCGTAGCCCATCGCCTGGTCCTGCAGGTCGCACTCGCCGCCCTGGTCGCAGATCGGACAGTCGAGCGGATGGTTGATCAGCAGGAACTCCATCACGCCGCGCCGCCCGTTGCGCACCATCGGGCTGTCGGTGTGCACCACCATGCCGTCGGCGACCGGGTAGGTGCAGGAGGAGATCGGCTTGGGCGGCGCCTTCTCGATCTCCACCAGGCACATGCGGCAATTGCCGGCAATCGAGAGGCGCTCGTGGTAGCAGAAGCGCGGGATCTCCTTGCCGGCCGCCTCGCAGGCCTGCAGGACCGAGGAGCCGTTCGGCACTTCGACTTCGATGCCGTCAACGGTGACTTTCGCCATTATGCGTTCTTCCTCACCCCATCCGTCATGGTGGGCCCACGGGACGGGCCGGCCATGACGGGGTGGGCGATGCCTGCGTCCGCCATAACGAAGAGCTTCGTGTCTTCGTGTCTTTGTGGTGAATCTTGAATCACGCTGCTACTCCGCCGCCAGACGCACCGCGCTGCGCCCCTTGTACGCCGCGATGCGGTCTTCCATCACCGGCCGGAAATGGCGGATCAGGCCCTGGATCGGCCAGGCCGCCGCGTCACCGAGCGCACAGATCGTGTGGCCCTCGATCTGGCGGGTCACCTGTTCGAGCGTGTCGATCTCGGGGATCTCCGCCCTGCCATCCACCATGCGGGTCATCACTCGCCACATCCAACCGGTTCCCTCGCGGCACGGCGTGCACTGGCCGCAGCTTTCGTGCATGTAGAACTTCGACAGGCGCGCGATCGCCTTGATGATGTCGGTGGACTTGTCCATCACGATCACCGCCGCGGTGCCGAGCCCGCTCCTCACCTCACGCAGCGAATCGAAATCCATCAGCACGTCGTCGCAGATGCTCTTTGGGATCACCGGCACCGAGGCGCCGCCAGGGATCACCGCCAGCAGATTGTCCCAGCCGCCGCGCACGCCGCCGGCATAGCGGTCGATCAGCTCGCGCAGCGGGATGCCAAGCTCCTCCTCCACGTTGCACGGCTTGTTCACGTGGCCGGAGATGCAGAACACCTTCTGTCCGGAATTCTTCGGCCGCCCGAGCGAATTGAACCACGCTGCACCGCGCCGCATGATGGTCGGCGCTACCGCGATGCTCTCGACGTTGTTCACCGTGGACGGACAGCCATACAGCCCCACCGCGGCCGGGAATGGCGGCTTCAGACGCGGCAGGCCCTTCTTGCCTTCCAGGCTTTCCAGCAGCCCGGTTTCCTCGCCGCAGATATAGGCGCCGGCACCGCGGTGCAGATACACGTCGAAATCCCAGCCGGAGCCGCAGGCATTCCTGCCGATCAGTCCGGCCTCATACGCTTCGTCGATCGCCGCCTGCAGCACGCGCGCTTCGTTGTAGAATTCGCCGCGGATGTAGATGTAGGCGGCGTGCGCGCCCATCGCGAAGGAGGCGACCAGGCAGCCCTCGATCAGCTTGTGTGGATCGTGACGGATGATGTCGCGATCCTTGCAGGTGCCAGGCTCGCTTTCGTCCGCATTCACGACCAGGTAACATGGCCGATCGGACTGCTTCGGCATGAACGACCACTTCAGGCCGGTGGGAAATCCCGCGCCGCCGCGTCCACGCAGGCCTGACGCCTTGATCTCCTCGACGATGGCGTCGCGGCCCTTTTCCAGGATCGCCTTGGTGCCGTCCCAGTCGCCGCGCGCACGTGCGCCGTTCAGCAACGGATCGTGCAGGCCGTAGAGATTGGTGAAGATGCGATCCTTGTCATGCAGCATCGGATCAGCTCTCCGCACCGTAGTGCAACGTCGTCAGCGTGGTCGGCCCGCCTTCCGGCGCGGATGTCTGCCGCCCCTTCACCGAGCCCGGCTTCGGCGGTTCGCCGCGGCGCAATGCCTCCAGCAACTGCCTGGTGCTTTCTGCATCGAGGTCCTCATAGAAGTCGTCGTTCACCTGGATGACCGGCGCATTCACGCAGCCACCGACGCATTCCACTTCGGTCATGGTGAAAACGCCGTCGGCGCTGGTTTCGCCCCAGCCCTTGATCCCCGTCGCCGCTCGGCATGCCGCCACCACCTCGTCGGAGCCGCGCAGCCAACACGGCGTGGTGGTGCAGACCTGCAGATGCCATTTGCCGATCGGACGCAGGTTGAACATGAAATAGAAGGTGGCGACCTCGTAGACACGGATCGGCGCCATATCGAGCCGCCGCGCCACCTCGTCCATGCCGGCGGTGAGAACCCAGGCGCTGCCGGTCTGCCGCTTCATCTGGTTCTGTACCAGATAGAGCAGCGGGATCACCGCGCTCGCCTGCTTGCCCGGCGGGTATTTCGCGATGATCGGTGGGATTGCCGCCTCGCTCTCCGCGTCGAAGGCGAAGCTCTCCGGCTGCACGAAATCGGTATCGTTGTTCTCGGCCATTGCTATCTGTCGATCTCGCCGAACACGACGTCGAGCGATCCGATGATCGCGCAGACATCTGCCAGCATGTGCCGCCTCGCCATCACGTCCACTGCCTGCAAAAAGGCAAAACCGGTCGAGCGAATCTTGCAGCGGTACGGCCGATTGGTTCCGTCGGCGACAAGATACACGCCGAACTCGCCCTTGGGGCTCTCCACCACGGTGTAGGTCGCGCCGGGCGGCACGTGATAGCCCTCGGTGTACAGCTTGAAGTGATGGATCAGCGCCTCCATCGAGCGCTTCATCTCGGCGCGACTTGGCGGCGAGAACTTGTGGTCCTGCACCTTCACCGGCCCCGGCTGCATTTTGCCCAGCGCCTGCTGGATGATCTTCACGCTCTCGCGCATCTCGGCGAGCCGCACCAGATAGCGGTCGTAGCAATCGCCATTGCGCCCAACGGGAACCTTGAAGTCCACCTCGGCGTATTTGTCATAGGGCTGCGAACGCCGCAGGTCCCATGGCACGCCACTCGCCCGCAGGCAGGGTCCCGAAAATCCCCAGGCCAGCGCGGCCTCTGCGTTCATCACGCCGATATCGACGGTACGCTGCTTCCAGATGCGGTTCGCCGTCAGCAGCTCTTCCAGGTCGTCGATAAATTTCGGGAACGTCCCCGCCCAGTCGGCGATGCTCTGTTCCAGCCCGGCCGGCAGGTCCTTGGCGACGCCACCGGGGCGAAAATAATTCGCGTGCAGCCGCGCACCCGACGCGGCCTCATGGAACTCCATCAGCTTTTCCCGCTCCTCGAACCCCCACAGGCTGGGCGTGATGGCGCCGACATCCAGCGCATAGGTGGTCAGGTTCAAGAGGTGGTTCAGCACACGGGTGATCTCGGCGAACAACACGCGAATCCACTGGCCGCGGTCGGGCACCGTGATGCCCAGCAACTTCTCCGTTGCCAGCGCGAAGGCATGCTCCTCGCACATCGGCGAGACGTAATCGAGGCGGTCGAAATACGGCACCGCCTGCATGTAGGTCTTGTATTCGATCAGCTTCTCGGTGCCGCGATGCAGCAGGCCGATATGCGGATCGGCGCGCTCCACCACTTCGCCGTCGAGTTCCAAAATCAGCCGCAGCACGCCATGCGCTGCCGGATGCTGCGGACCGAAATTGATCGCGTGGCTTTCGATCTCGACGACCTTGGTCGCGGTCGGGCGGGCTTCGATGTCTGGCGTCTCGCTCATCGTCTCACGCCTTCGTCTCCGGCGCCGGCGGCTCCGCTTCCGCTGCACGCGCGGTGTGCACCTTCTCGTCGCCCGGCAGGGTGGTGATCGCTTCCCACGGCGAGAGGAAATCGAACGAGCGGAAATCCTGCGTCAGCCGCACCGGCTCGTAGACCACCGCCTTGCGGTCCTCGTCGTAGCGGACTTCCACATAGCCGGTCAGCGGGAAATCCTTGCGCAGCGGATGTCCGTCGAAGCCGTAGTCGGTCAGGATGCGCCGCAGATCGGGCTGGCCGGAGAACACGATGCCGAACAGGTCCCAGGCCTCGCGTTCCCACCATGTCGCAACCGGCCACACCGTGTGCACCGATGGGACCGGCTGCTGCTCATCCGTCGTGACAATGACGCGCAGCCGCTGGTTCAGCGACACCGACAGCAGATTGTAGACGACATCGAAGCGCTCTTCGCGTTCCGGCCAATCGACGCCGCAGATGTCCATCACCTGCTCGAACCCGAAGCGCGGGTCGTCGCGCAGCGTCTGCATCAGCGGAAACAACGCATCACGCTCCGCGTGGGCAACCACCTCGCCCTTCTCGACGAAGGTCGAACGAACGCCGGGTAGCGTAGTGACGGCTTCGGCGAGATCAGCCACGGAGGATCGTCCCGGTGCGGCGGATCTTCTTCTGCAACTGCATGATGCCGTAGACCAGCGCCTCGGCCGTCGGCGGACAGCCAGGCACATACACGTCCACCGGCACGACACGATCGCAGCCGCGTACCACCGAATACGAATAGTGGTAGTACCCGCCGCCGTTGGCGCAGCTTCCCATGCTGATCACCCAGCGCGGCTCGGGCATCTGGTCGTAGACCTTGCGCAGCGCCGGCGCCATCTTGTTGGTCAACGTGCCGGCGACGATCATCACGTCGGACTGCCGCGGCGAGGCACGCGGAATAATGCCGAACCGATCCAGATCGTAGCGTGGCATGTAGGCGTGGATCATCTCCACCGCGCAGCAGGCCAGGCCAAATGTCATCGGCCACAGGCTGCCGGTGCGCGCCCAGTTCACCACCTTGTCGATATTGGCGACGATGAAGCCCTTGTCGGCGATCTCGCCGGTGATGCCCTTCACCACGGCGTCCTGTTCCGGTCCCGGCGGCAACGCCTCGCGGTTCCAGGCTATGGCATTAGTCGCGCTCATGCCGCTACTCCCGATCCCATCGTGATCACATGGACGCTTTTCCCTCTCGTCATTCCCGCGCAAGCGGGAACCCAGGGCCGCGAACCACGCCGCGTGGCCCTGGGTTCCCGCTTGCGCGGGAATGACGGATGTGACGCCGGCGCCACATGTGATCCCGCTACTCCCAATCCAGTGCTCCCTTGCACCATTCGTAGATGAAGCCAACCGTGAGCACGCCAAGGAATGCGATCATCGACAGAAACCCGAACCAGCCGATGTCCTTCAGTGACACCGCCCATGGGAACAGAAACGCCACCTCAAGATCGAAGATGATGAACAGGATGGCGACGAGGTAGAAGCGCACATCGAAGCGGCGGCGCGCGTCGTCGAACGGCTCGAAGCCGCATTCGTACGGCGACACCTTCTCGGGATACGGCTTCTGTCGCGCGGCGAGCAGCGAGCCACCCACCATTGCCACGGCGATCACCCCGGCAATGACGATGAACACCAGGACGGGAAGGTATCCGAGAAGCACTGGCTGCATGTCAGGTCCGATCGATCAGGCGGGCATTGCGCACCATGAACCGGGCCCAGCCCCTCAAGGCTGTGCCGTATCAGGCTACCGCGACGCAAGACGCGGCGGACATTAGCCCCAACTGCACCGCGCCGCCATAGGCCCCGCCTGGGATTTGCTGGCGCGAGCGACGGGACTCGAACCCGCGACCTCCGGCGTGACAGGCCGGCGCTCTAACCGACTGAGCTACGCCCGCGCAGCAGGGGGCGCGTTTAGCAGTGATCAGTGATCGGTGTCCAGTGACCAGCCGCATGGCCAAAGCTAGCGAACCTGGCCGCGCGATCCGGTTTTCGTTTTTGTCATGCCTGAGAATGAATCCATGCCTGCCCCAGCGGTGACGGTGACCCCTGGGTCCCCGCTTTCGCGGGGATGACAACGTAATTTAATCGGTGCGCATCTTTCGTCATCCCCGCGAAAGCGGGGACCCAGGATACTGCGGAAGGTCGGCGACATCCTGGCCGCCCTGGATTCCTGACCGCTGGTGGGCGGTGACGGATTCGAACCGCCGGCCCTCTCGGTGTAAACGAGACGCTCTACCGCTGAGCTAACCGCCCGTCAGTGATCTGTCGTCCCTGATCACTGAACCGAGTCTTTGAGTCCCTTCCCCGCCTTGAAACGGACGGTGGTGGACGCCGCGATCGCCATTGCCTCGCCGGTGCGGGGATTGCGGCCCGTTGCGGCCTTGCGTTCGGCGGTCGCAAAGGTGCCGAAGCCGACCAACCGCACTTCCTCCTTGTTCTTCAGCGCCCCCTCGATCGCGCTGAATACCGCATCGACCACGTCCGATGCCTTGGCACGTGACAACTCGGTCTGGTCGGCAACAGACGCGATAAGATCCATCTTGTTCACTGGTTCAGTCCTTCTCGATCCGGTGATGCAGCAGAATGGCGGCGACGCCGGCGCGGATGGCCGACCGGGGGGCGACACTAATGGCGCAGTTTCCGCTGCGTCAATGACGCAAAAAAGGCCCGCCGAAGCGTGCCGACGGGCCTTCTTGCAGTGTTACGTCAGTGCGGCAGCGAAGCGGTGGCTGGCTCCGGCGGAGGCGGCGTGACCGGCTCCGGCGGTTCCTCCCACTCGATCGCCACAGGCCGGCGGGCCAACGCCTGGGCGATCACCTCGTCGACATCCGCGACGGCAATGAGCTTCAGATGCTTCTTCACGTTGTCCGGGATCTCCGCCAGGTCCTTTTCATTCTCTTTCGGAATGAACACGGTGGTGATCCCGGCCCGCAAAGCCGCCAGCAGCTTCTCCTTCAGTCCACCGATCGGCAGGATCCGGCCGCGCAGCGTGATCTCCCCGGTCATCGCGATGTCACGGCGTACCGGGATCCCGGTCAGCACCGAGACGATCGAGGTGGCCATGGCGACGCCCGCGGACGGGCCGTCCTTCGGCGTGGCACCCTCGGGCACGTGCACGTGGATGTCGCGCTTTTCGAACAGCGTCGGCTTGATACCGAACCGCAGCGAACGCGACCGCACATAGCTGAGTGCGGCGGACACGCTCTCCTGCATCACGTCGCCCAGCTTGCCGGTCTGCTTGATGTTGCCCTTGCCGGGCAGCAGCACGCTTTCGATCGTCAGGATTTCGCCGCCGACCTCGGTCCAGGCCAGACCGGTGACGACGCCGACCATGTCCTCGGCCTCGGTCTCACCAAAGCGGAACTTCTGAACGCCCGCGTACTTGTCGAGATTCTTGCGGGTGATCGTCACCTTCTTGGTCTTCTTGGTGACCAGCTCCTTGACCGACTTGCGCGCGAGGTTGGCGATCTCGCGCTCCAGGTTCCGCACGCCGGCTTCGCGCGTGTAGTAGCGGATCATGTCGCGCAGCGCTTCGTCCGAGATGTGCCACTCGTCCGTCTTCAGACCGTGCGCTTCCGACTGCTTGCTGATCAGATGGCGCTTGGCGATCTCCACCTTCTCATCCTCGGTGTAGCCGGGGATGCGGATGATCTCCATGCGGTCCATCAGCGGCTGCGGCATACGCAGGCTGTTCGCCGTGGTGACGAACATCACGTCGGACAGGTCGTAGTCCACCTCGAGGTAGTGGTCGTTGAAGGTGGAGTTCTGCTCCGGGTCCAGCACTTCGAGCAGCGCGGAGGACGGATCGCCACGCCAATCCGCGCCGAGCTTGTCGACCTCGTCGAGCAGGAACAGCGGATTCGATGTCTTCGCCTTCTTCATGCCCTGGAGGACCTTGCCGGGCATCGAGCCGATATAGGTCCGCCTATGGCCGCGGATTTCCGCCTCATCACGCACGCCGCCGAGCGACATGCGGACGAAGTTGCGCCCCGTCGCCCTGGCGATCGACTTGCCAAGCGAGGTCTTGCCGACGCCAGGCGGTCCGACCAGGCACAGGATCGGCCCGCGCACCTTCGGCGAGCGCGCCTGCACGGCGAGATACTCGATGATGCGCTCCTTGACCTTCTCCAGCCCGTAGTGATCGGCCTCCAGCACCTTCTCCGCGGCAACCACGTCGTGGCGGATCTTGCTGCGCTTCTTCCACGGGAGCGACAGCATCCAGTCCAGGTAGTTGCGTACCACCGTCGCCTCGGCGCTCATCGGACTCATGGTCTTGAGCTTCTTCAGCTCCTGCAAGGCCTTTTCGCGCGCTTCCTTCGACAGCTTGGTCTTCTTGATCTTGGCTTCGAGTTCGGCGTTCTCGTCCTTGCCGTCCTCGCCTTCGCCCAGCTCCTTCTGGATCGCCTTGAGCTGCTCGTTCAGGTAGTACTCGCGCTGCGTCTTCTCCATCTGCCGCTTCACGCGGTTGCGGATGCGCTTCTCCACCTGCAGCACGCCGATCTCGGACTCCATGTGCCCGAACACGCGCTCCAGCCGCTCGCCGATCTTGGCGATCTCGAGCAACTCCTGCTTCTCGGCGATCTTGAGGTTGAGGTGGCTCGCCACCGTATCGGCGAGCTTGCTGGGCTCCTCTATCTGGTTCAGCGAGACCAGCACCTCGGGAGCAATCTTCTTGTTGAGCTTGATGTACTGCTCGAACTGCGAGACGACGGTGCGGCCCAGCGCCCCCAGCTCCTTCGCCTCGGCCGCCTCGTCGGGCATCGCCTCGACGAACGCCTCGAAGTAGCTCTCGGTATCCTTGAAGCCGACGATCTTCGCCCGCCTGCCGCCTTCCACCAGCACCTTCACGGTGCCATCCGGCAGCTTCAGCAGCTGCAGGATCGTGGAGACGGTGCCAACGCGATAGATGTCATCGACCGAGGGGTCGTCCTGCGCGGCGTTCTTCTGGGCGACGAGCAGTATCTGCTTGTCGTCCTTCATCACCGCTTCCAGCGCACGGACCGATTTTTCGCGCCCGACGAAGAGCGGCACGATCATGTGCGGAAAAACGACGATATCGCGCAGCGGCAGCACGGCGAGCACATCGCCGCGCGCGGGAGCGGGCAGCTTGTCGTCCGGGCGTCCTTGCTGTTCCGGGGGCTGATCCGGCACAGGCCGATCGGATTCAGTCATGGTTGACCTCCTTATGGACAGTCGACGCCCAATCCGCCCGATTTATACCGATATTTGCAGCACGGAAGGCGTCTCTGCGGGCCTGGGACGCCCGCCGATGGCCTGCCATATCGGCTGGCGGGCAATGCAGCGCAAGGCCTTGAAAATCCAGTGTCGCAATTTCGCGAGCGGCCGCTCCTCCGCCGTCTCTCCCGTGGCTCAGGCGGTATTCTCCACCCTCTCCTTGCCGTAGAGGTAGAGCGGGTTGGCTCGCGACTCGGCGACCTCGCGATTGATTACCACCTCCTCCACGCCATCGAGACCGGGAAGTTCGAACATGGTGCTAAGCAGGATGGCCTCCATGATCGAGCGCAAGCCGCGGGCTCCGGTGCGGCGAGCGATCGCCCGTGTCGCGACGGAGCGTATAGCGTCGTCGGTGAAGGAGAGTTTCACCCCCTCCATTTCGAACAGCCGGCCGTACTGCTTGACCAGCGCGTTCTTCGGCTTGATCAGGATCTCCATCAAGGCGCCTTCGTCCAGGTCCTCGAGCGTGGCGACCACGGGCAGCCGGCCGATGAACTCGGGGATCAGGCCGAATTTCAGCAGGTCCTCGGGCTCGACCTCGCGCAGGATGGCGCCGGTGCGCCGTTCGTCGGGCGAGCGCACCTCCGCGCCATAACCCATGCCGGAACCCTTGCCACGCGCGGCGATGATCTTCTCCAGGCCGGAGAATGCACCGCCACAGATGAACAAGATGTTCGTCGTGTCGACCTGCAGGAACTCCTGCTGCGGGTGCTTGCGCCCGCCCTGCGGCGGCACCGAGGCGACGGTGCCCTCCATGATCTTCAGCAGCGCCTGCTGCACGCCTTCGCCGGAGACGTCGCGGGTTATCGAGGGGTTGTCGGATTTTCGGGAAATCTTGTCGACCTCGTCGATATAGACGATGCCGCGCTGCGCGCGCTCGACGTTGTAGTCCGCGGACTGCAGCAGCTTCAGGATGATGTTCTCGACGTCCTCGCCGACGTAGCCCGCCTCGGTCAGTGTCGTGGCGTCCGCCATGGTGAACGGCACATCCAGGATGCGGGCCAGGGTCTGGGCGAGCAGGGTCTTGCCGGAGCCGGTCGGCCCGACCAGCAGGATGTTCGACTTGGCGATCTCGATGTCGTTGTTCTTCTGGCCGTGCGCCAGCCGCTTGTAGTGGTTGTGCACCGCGACCGAGAGCACCTTCTTGGCGTGGTCCTGGCCGATTACATAGTCGTCCAGCACCTTGCAGATCTCGCGCGGGGTGGGCACGCCATCGCGCGACTTCACCAGGTGGGTCTTATGCTCCTCGCGGATGATGTCCATGCAGAGCTCGACGCATTCGTCGCAGATGAACACCGTCGGCCCGGCGATGAGCTTGCGCACCTCATGCTGGGACTTGCCGCAGAATGAGCAATAGAGGGTGTTCTTCGAATCGCCAGACTTGCTCATGCGCACTCCTGCCCCGGACTCGCTGGGAGCCAAGAGGCGACTTTACCCCCCGTCGGCCGGAAGGGACAAGGACCACGACGGGTCCCCGTCATCGCGCCGTCATGGCGCCAAGATGATTGATGATTTCGACGGGCAATATTTATGCCAGTCGGGCGGATTGCAAGCGTGGGATCAGGATCGCCCGCCAACCTCTTCCGGCGTCGGGCGGTTCTCCACCACCACGTCGACCAGGCCGAAATCGCGGCTTTCCTCGGCCGACATGTAAGTGTCGCGTTCCAGCTTGCGTTCGATCGCCTCAATCGGCTGGCCGGTATGGCGGACATAGATCTCGTTGAGCCGCTTGCGGAGGGTCAGGATCTCGCGCGCCTGGATCTCGATATCGGTCGCCTGGCCCTGCGCGCCGCCGGAGGGCTGGTGGACCATGATCCGCGCATTCGGCAGGGCAAACCGCTTGCCCTTGGCCCCGGCGGTCAGCAGCAGGCTGCCCATGGAGGCAGCCTGGCCGATGCATACGGTGGAAACCGGGCTGCGGATGTACTGCATCGTGTCGTAGATCGCCAAACCGGCGGACACCACACCGCCCGGGCTGTTGATATAGAACGAGATGTCCTTGTTCGGGTTCTCCGATTCCAGGAACAACAGCTGGGCGCAGATCAGGGCGCTGACCTCGTCGAATACCGCCCCGGTCAGGAAGATGATCCGTTCCTTCAGCAGGCGGGAATAGATGTCGAAGGCACGCTCGCCCCGCGCGGTCTGCTCCACCACCATCGGCACCAGCGTGTTGCCGTAGACCTCGACGGGATTCCGATCCCTCATGTCCGCCACCTTCAAGTCAGAGAGAGCTACATAGATAAGTGGAACCGGCACGGACTCCAACTGGCCAAACGGCCGGTGCGATTTATGGCACCGGTGGCTCCTTCGCCAGCTCTTCGGGGGTGACGGTCTTGTCCTCCACCTTGGCCAGCTCGAGCACGAAGTCGACCACCTTCTCCTCGTAGATCGGACCGCGCAGCGTGTCAGACGCGCGCGGGTTCTGGCGGAAGAACTCCATGACCTGCTGTTCCTGGCCCGGATAACGCGATGCCTCCATGCGCATCGCCCGCGTCATCTCGTCGGCGGCCACGGTGATGCTGTTCACCCGGCCGATTTCCGCCAACAGCAGGCCGAGCCGGACCCGGCGCTCCGCGATGGCGCGGTAGTCGGACTTCAGCGTCTCCTCGTCCTTGTCCTTGTCATCCTCGTCGAGCCTGCCTTCCTTCCGGTCGGCCTCCAGGCGCTGCCAGATCTGGCCGAACTCCTGCTCCACCATGCCTTCCGGCGAGGTGAACTTGGCCACCTCCGCCAGCGCATCCAGCAGTTGGCGCTTCAGCCTGAGCCTGGACAGCGCGTCGTATTCAGCCTGGATCCGCCGTGTGACGGCTTCGCGCATCGCCGACAGGTCGTCGAAGCCCAGCTTCTTGGCCAGCTCGTCATCCTGCTCCGGCACCACCGGACGGTTCAGTTTCTTGGCGGTGACCTCGAAAGTGGCGGCTTTTCCGGCCAGGTTCGGCACGCCATACCCCGCTGGGAAAGTCGCCTCGATTGTGCGGATTTCACCCGGCTTGATGCCCTCGAGCTGGTCGCTGAAGCCGGGAATGAAGCCGTCCCCGCCCACCTCGACCGCGATGTCGTTGCCGGTGCCGCCGGGGAACTCGACGCCTTCGATCCGCCCGACATAATCCACGGTCAGCACCTCGCCCTTCGCCGCACCGCGATCGCCCAGCTCCTCGGCGGGCATCTCGACGAGTTCCCGGTTGCGCCGGGCGATGTCCGTCAGGGTCTTGTCCACCGTCTCGGGCGACACCTCGACCTTCATCCGCATCAGGCTGATCGCACCGAATTCGGGCAGGGCGATCTCCGGCAGCAGCTCGAGCTCGACCTTGAACTCCAGGTCCTTCGCCGCCCCGCCGCCGACGTCCAGGCTGATGACGTCCACCTTCGGCTGCAGTGCCGGACGCAGCCCGCGCTCGCTCAGCACCTGCTGGGTGGCTTCGCTGACCGATTCCTCCAGCACCTCGGCGGTCACCGTGGTGCCGTAGCGCTGGCGGACCACCGTCAGCGGGACCTTCCCTGGCCGGAAGCCAGGCAGGGCCAGCGACTTGCCGAGGTTGGCGAGCCGGGCGGTGCGCTTGCTCTCGATGTCGGCGGCAGGCACGACCACTGTGTAGGCGCGCTTCAGCCCCTCGGAGAGCGTTTCGGTAACCTGCATCGTTCAACCCTGTCTTTGCACGCCCATCCATGGTGCGGGCGGAGGGACTTGAACCCCCACGGCTTGCGCCACCAGAACCTAAATCTGGCGTGTCTGCCAGTTCCACCACGCCCGCGCCCGCATGCAGGTTTGATCCCAGCCCGTTCCAGGCGCGAGCGCGGGGCTTTACCGCACGCCGCCAGGCACGACAAGCACTGGGTCGATCGTCGCCAGGGCAATCGAGTGAACGCCTGAAAGTCACTCGTCACCCCCGCGAAGCGGAGGCCCAGCGGCTGGGCCCCCGCTTCGCGCTAGGGGATTCTCACTTCTCGTTGCAGCCGCATTTCGATCCGTCGCCCGCGGTGGATGGCGTAGAACTGTTGCATGCCGCGACGCATACGGTCCCCGGCCTGCGCCAGGGCAGGCTTTGTATCGCCAGAACGTGCCGCCCCGCGCAGGCCGCGCCGGTCCGATCAGACCAGCCATCGACGAGCTTCGCGACCGTCACCTTCGGGCTGGCGAAGAACCGACCAGCCAGCCC
>JBGPND010000114.1:0-15893 GCA_041487355.1 Acetobacteraceae bacterium
ATACCCAACCGCACCGATCAGGTCGATCACGCCGCGCTCGCCGAACCGGTCGGCGATCCGCTTGTAATTGCCGTCCGACACCTGCCCGGTGCCCAGCAACTCCGTGCAAAAATCATAGACCGCGGCTTCATCGTCCTGCATTCCAGCAGGCCGCGTGCCGGCAGCGATCGCATCACAGATCTCCGGCTTCAGCCCAACCTGAATGGCGAGCTTGCGATGCGCATAGAACTCGTACTGCGCCGTCCACTTCCGTCCGGCCATCAGGATCGCCATCTCGTTCAACTGCGCCGGGATCGAGCTGGAGTAGCGAACATAGGCGCCGACCCGCTGCACCAGATCACACAGCTCGGGGCTGCGCAGCAGCGCATTAAACGGGCCACGCAGCCCCGCGCCGCGCGGGCCGGACTGGATCGCGTCCGCCACCTTCTTCTGCTCCGGAGACATCGTCCCCGGCGCCAGTTCCTTGAACCGTCGTTCGCTCATCTCTCCCCTCCCAATGTCATGGCGACGCCAGGATCAGGCCGCCATCGACGATGATCTCTGTTCCAGTGATGTAGTTCGCCTCATCGGACGCCAGGAACAGCACAGCATGCGCGACATCCCATGCCGTGCCCATCCGTCCCATCGGCGTGCGCGCATTGCGGCTGGCGATCAGCGCCGCGGCGTCGTTGCCGCCGACCGTGCGCGCCAGCCGGTATTCCACCAGCGGCGTGTGCATCAGCCCCGGCACCACGGTGTTGCAGCGGATGCCCTTCTTCACATAGGCGCCGGCCGTCGAGCGGGTGAACTGGATCACCGCGGCCTTGCTCGCGCTGTAGCCGACATGCACGCGCCCGCCATGCCCGTCGTTGCGCAGTCCGGCAACCGACGACAGGTTGACGATGGCCCCCTTGCCCTGCGCCTCCATCACCGGCAGCACGTATTTGCAGCCGAGGAACACGGTCTTCAGGTTGAAGTCGATCTGGCGATCCCAGACTTCCTCCGGCATCGACACCGGATCGCCGGGTGCGGACCCGCCGACGTTGTTGACCAGGATGTCGATGCGCTTGAACCGGTCGAGGCAGGCCTGCACCATCTCCTGCACTTCAGCCGCCAGCAGCATGTCGCAGCGGTGCACGGCGCAAATGCCGCCTTCGCCCTCGATGATCTGCCGCGTCTCGTTGGCCGCTGCCTCGTTGATGTCGACCAGGAACACCGAGGCGCCCTGGCGCGCGAGCAACGTGGCGGTCGCCTTGCCGTTGCCCCAGCCGGGGCCGATCGATCCGGCCCCGGTGACGATCGCCACCTTGTCCTTCATGCTCAACATGCGTGCTGTCTCCTCGCCCCGTTCCTCGTCAGTCTAGGATGCAGCAAGCTCGGGGGCTACGGCGGGACGTAGGTATTCTGTTTCTTACAGGCCGCGGTTGACGCCAGCGTCAGGACCAGCACCGCGAGGCATGGCGGCCGGAACAGCAACATTGTCGGCACCGGATTTCCCCCTGTTGGCTGATCCGACTTCAGCCGATTTCGCGCCGCGGCGGAAGCGCGCGACGAGGGAACCGACGAAGCCGGCCACACCGGACGGCATCAGGAACATCACGGCGATCAGGATCACGCCATAGACGGCGCCCGGTGCCGCCTTCGACACCTTCTCGGCGAGGTTCGGCACGAACTCGATGAACAACCCGCCGAAGATCGCGCCGCCGATCGACGACACGCCGCCGACCACCAGGCCAACGAAGAAATAGATCGAAACGAAGATGCCGAAACTGTCGGGCGCGACGAACTGCACCACAATGGCGCCGAGCGAGCCGGCCACGCCGGTGTAGAGCGCGCTGAGCGCGAAGGTGCGCGTCTTCAGCAGGGCGATGTCGATGCCCATGGCTTCGGCGGCCAGCGCGTGATCGCGGATTGCCATCATGGCGCGGCCGATGCGCCCGCGCACCACATTCCAGGCGAGCACGAACAGCAGCCCACCGATGAACAGCGTGAACAGATAGAGCCACTGGTCTGGCGACAGATCCAGGCCGAAGGGTGGGTCCGGCTTGTCGATGACAAGACCTTGCACACCGCCAGTCCACGGCTCCAGCACGTTGTGCTTCAGCACTTGCGGCACCGCGACGGCGAGCGCGAAGGTGGTGAGGGCGAGATACAGCCCGCCCAGCCGCAGCGCCGGCAGGCCGATGAGGAAGCCGACGACCGCGCAGGCGAATGCCGAGATCGGCAACGTCGCCCAGTATGGCACGTTATATTCCGACATCAGGATGGCGGTGACATAGGCGCCGATCGCATAGAAGGCGCCGTGGCCGAGCGAGATCTGGCCGTTGAATCCGGTGAGGATGGCAAGCCCGAGGATGGCGATGGCGTAGACGACCACCATGGTGAGCTGGAACAGGTGGTAGTCGCTGAGCAGGAAGGTCGGCACGAAGGCGACGACAAGCCAGAGCAGTACCGCCAACACGGCGGCGCGGATCATGCCGGGTGCGGTGTTCGCGGCGTGCCGGGTCATCCGACTACACCCTGCTCAGCACGGTCCGGCCCAGCAGGCCCGACGGTTTCACCACCAGCACAGCGACGATGATGATGAGTGCCACCGTCAGCTTGAGCTCGGTGCCGACCACATAGGCGCCAGCCAGATTCTCGATGATTCCCACGGCGAAGCCGCCAAGCACCGCGCCCAGGGGATTGTCGATGCCGCCCAGCAGCGCGCCGGCGAACGCGTAGAGCAGGATGCCCGCCATCATGTTGGGGTCCAGGTAGACGATAGGCGCCACCATCATCCCGGCGATCGCGCCAATTGCCGCGGCGAGGCCCCAGCCGAGTGCCAGCATCCAGCCGACCCGGATGCCAACGAGGCGCGCCGACACCGGATTGAACGCCGCCGCTCGCATCGCCAGCCCCAGCTTGGTGTGACGGAAGAACAGATAGACGGCGAGCAGCACCACAAGCGTCACACCCGTGGCGCCCAGTTCATGACCCGAGACATAGCCGCTGAACAGCACCGGGCCGCCCGGGAAGGGCGTCGGGAATGTCTTGATCATGTAGTCGAACATCCAGCCGGTGCAGCTATTGATGATCAGCAGCAGGCCGATGAACACGCCGACCGAGGCAAGCACCGGGGCATCCATCATCGGCCGCATCAGAACGCGCTCGATCAGCATGCCGATGAAGAACGAGACCACGACGGTGATGACGAAGGCGGCCCAGTACGGCAAGCCGGCATTGATCAGCGTCAGGGCGATGTAGGTGGAGAATGTCGCCATCTCGCCCTGGGCGAAGTTCACATGATGCGTCGCCTGGTAGATCATCACCAATGCCAGTGCCACGGAGGCGTAGATGCCACCGCTGGCAATGCCCGACAGGACCTGGTGCAGCACGCCTTCCACGCTGATGTCTCCTATCGGTACTCGTCAGCCCGTCCAACTGTCATTGCGAGGAGCGAAGCGACGCGGCAATCTGGTGGTCGATGCGCACTCCGACCGAGATTGCCGCGTCGCTTCGCTCCTCGCAATGACAGCGTGGGCGATGGCTGCTCATCCCGCACGCACCTCAATACCCCAGATACGAACGCCGCACCGACTCGTCGCGGCGGATCTCGGCCGCCGGGCCGGAGATCACGATGCGTCCGGTCTCCAGCAGATACGCCTGCTCGGCAATATCCAGCGCGAGGCTGGCATTCTGCTCCACCAGCAGGATCGACACGCCCTCCTCTGCCCGGATGCGGTGCATGATCGCGAAGATCTCCTGCACGATCAGCGGCGCCAACCCGAATGACGGTTCATCCAGCAGCAGCAGTTTCGGACGCAGCAGCAGCGCCCGCGCGATCGCCAGCATCTGCTGCTCGCCGCCCGACAGCGTGCCGGCCTGCTGGCCGAACCGTTCGCGCAGCCTCGGAAAATAGCCGAACACGCGCTCGAAATCCTCGGCGATGCCCTGGCGGTCGCGCCTGATATAGGCGCCAAGGCGCAGATTCTCCTCCACCGTCAGCTCGACGAAGGTGCCACGGCCGTCCGGTACATGCGCCACGCCGCGCTGCACGATGTCCTCGGTCGGCTTGCCATCGATCCGCTCGCCGCCCAGCCGGATTTCCCCACTCGTGCGCACCATGCCGCAGATCGCCCGCAGCGTCGTCGTCTTGCCGGCACCGTTCGCGCCCAGCAATGCGGTGACGCCGCCCTGTTCGACCGCGAAGTCGATGCCGTGCAGCACTCGCGTCTCGCCGTACCCGGCGTGCAGCGAGCGGACCTCAAGCAGCGCCGGCATGCTGGTCTTCCTGCGTCTCGCCGAGATAGGCGCGGATCACCTCGGGCTCATTGCGCACTTCCTCCGGCGTGCCATCGGCGATCTTCAGGCCGAACTCCAACGCCACCACCTTGTGCGACACCCGCATCACCAGGTTCATGTGATGCTCGACCAGCAGGATGCTGAGGTCGAAATGTGTCCGGATGCGATGCAGCAACTGGGCCAGATCGTCCACTTCGCCGTGGTTGAGTCCGCCGGCGGGCTCATCGAGCATCAGCAGCTTCGGCCCGCCGATCAGCGCGCGCGCCAGCTCCACGCGTTTCTGCGTGCCGAATGGCAGGCTGCCGGCAGGCGTATCGGCGACGTCGTTCAGATCGAGAAGCTCCAGCAGGTCGCGCAGCCGTACGAATGCCTGCCGGTCCTCCCGCCGCACGACCGGCAGGCGGAGCGCGTTGGTGATGAAGCCGGAATGGCCCAGATGATGCGCGCCGACCAGGACATTGTCCCGCACGCTCATGCTGCGGAACAGCGCGACGTTCTGGAAGGTGCGGCCGATGCCGAAACCGGCCATGCGGTGGCGCGACAGGCCCTTGAGCGAGCGCCCCTCGAACAGGATGTCGCCATCGACGAAGCGGTAGAAGCCGCTGATGCAGTTGAACAGCGTCGTCTTGCCGGACCCGTTGGGCCCGATCAGGCCGCAGATCTGGCCGTAGCCGACGTCGAACGAGACGCCGCCGAGCGCGACGACACCACCAAAGCGCATCGCCACCTTGGAGACGCGGAGCAGTGGGGTCGTGGGCGGCGCGGCTGGCATCAGGCGGGGCGCATGACGTATTCGCCGATCAAGTCGGCGCCGCGACGGCTGCCCATACTTACTCCCCCGCTGCAAGGCCCGCCCTTCCGGGGGCTTCGGCGCGAGGTAGACGAAGCCAAGCGACGAAGTCAACCGGGGCCTCAGGGTCTTGCCCTGGCTCCCTGGCTTGTGCTTAGTCGTGGTATACAAAGAGTGATACCAAGCTGGCGTACCATGAAAGCGCCGCATCGGGAGCACAGGTTGCAGGAAACGGGAGCCGACCCCAGGCCGAGGATCGAGCCGCTCGCTGTCAGCATCGGGCTGCGCAAGCAGGCCTGCGACGCGATCAAGCGCGCCATCACCGAAATGAACATCTACGGCCATAAGCTGGAGATCCGGCTGGACGAGCGCCAGCTTTCGCAGGACCTCGGCATGAGCCGCACGCCGATCCGCGAGGCGCTGTCGGTGCTGGAGCAGGAGGGGTTCGTCCGCTCGGTGCCGCGGCGGGGCCTGCTCGTGGTGCGCAAGTCGAAGCGCGAGGTGGTCGAGATGATCACCGTCTGGGCGGCAATCGAGAGCATGTCCGCCCGGCTCGCCGCGCCACGAGTGACCGAGGCGGAGCTCGCCGAACTGCGCGCCCTGGTGGACGTGTTCCAGGCGGATCCGTCGGAACAGATCAGCGAGTACTCGCGCGCCAACATGGAATTCCACAAGGCGATCATCCGCATGGGTGGCGTCGAGCTGATGACCGGCCTGACCGACAACCTGTTCATCCACATGCGCGCGGTCCGCGCGGTGACGATGACCCAGCACAATCGCGCGCAGCGCTCGATCGTCGACCACCGCAACATCATCGCGGCGCTGGAGCAGCGTGACGCGGATCTCGCCGAACGGCTGGTGCGCGAACACACGATGGGGTTGGCGGCGCATGTCGAGCGTTACGGCGACTTCCTCGACAGGATCGCCGGAACGGATGACGAGCGACGACGGCAGTACGCATAGGGAGAAGACCATGTCCACGACAACATCGACGGCCGAAGACACGCTGGCCCAGAAGCGGCGCGATGGATCCGTGGTATCGGGCGGCCACCTGGTCGCCAAGGCGCTGAAGAACGAAGGCGTGGACACGATCTTCACGCTGTGCGGCGGGCATATCATCGACATCTATGACGGTTGCGTCGACGAGGGCATTCGCATCATCGATGTGCGCCACGAGCAGGTGGCGGCGCATGCGGCGGACGGGTACGCGCGGCAGACCGGCAAGCTTGGCTGCGTGGTGACCACCGCCGGGCCGGGCTGCATGAACGCGATGACCGGCATCGCCACGGCGTTCCGCTCGGAGAGCCCGGTGCTGCATATCGGCGGGCAGGGCGCGCTGACGCAGCACATGATGGGCTCGCTGCAGGACCTGCCGCACGTCGACATCATGCGGCCGATCACCAAGCTGTCGGCCAGTGTGCGCAGCACGGAGCGGATCGCGGACATGATCGCGATGGCGGCGCGCGAATGCTTCGCCGGCGCGCCGGGGCCTTCGTATCTGGAAATCCCGCGCGACGTGCTGGACCGCGAGATCGAGGCGACCAAGGCGGTGATCCCGCAGGCTGGCCACTACCGCGCTTCGACGAAGTCGCTGGGCGATCCGGCGGACATCGAGAAGCTTGCCGACATACTGGTGGCGTCCGTGCGGCCGGTGATCCTGCTGGGTTCGCAGGTCTGGACCGCGCGCGGGCACGAGGCCGCGATTGAACTGGTGCGTGCGCTGGACATCCCGGCGTATTTCAACGGCGCAGGGCGCGGCCTGCTGCCGCCCGGCGATCCGCATCATTTCGACCGTACGCGGCGCGAAGGCTTCGACAAGGCCGACGTCATCGTCATCGTCGGCACGCCGTTCGATTTCCGTATGGGTTACGGAAGGCGGCTCGGGCGCGGTGCGAAGGTCGTGCAGATCGATATGGACTATCGCACCGTCGGCAAGAACCGCGATGTCGAGCTGGGGCTGGTCGGCGATCCCGGCATGATCCTCGGCGCTGTGCGCGATGCGGTGAGCGGACGGCTGGGCAACGGTGCGCGCCAGCAGCGCAAGGCCTGGATGCAGGAACTGCGCGCGGCGGAGGAAAAGGCGACGGAAAAACTGATGCCGCTGTTCACCTCGAATGCGTCGCCGATCCATCCGTATCGCGTTGCGTACGAGATCAACGAGTTCCTCACCGAGGACACGATCTATATCGGCGACGGTGGCGACGTGGTGACGATATCGGCGCAGGCGGTGCGGCCGCGCCGGCCGGGGCACTGGATGGATCCGGGTGCGCTGGGCTCGCTGGGCGTGGGCACCGGATTTGCGATAGCCTCGAAACTCGCGCATCCCGGCAAGGAAGTGCTTTGCTACTACGGCGACGGCGCATTCGGCATGACCGCGTTCGACATGGAGACCGCGAACCGGTTTGGCGCGCCGTACATCGCGGTGATCGGCAACAACTCGGCGATGAACCAGATTCGCTACGGCCAGATCGCGAAGTACGGCGAGCAGCGCGGCAATGTCGGCAACCTGCTGGGCGATGTGCCGTTCGGCAAGTTTGCCGAGATGCTGGGCGGCTACGGCGAGGAGGTGCGCGAGGCCGCGCAGATCGCGCCGGCGCTGTTGCGTGCGCGCGAAGCGGTGCGGCGCGACGGCAAGTCGGCGGTGATCAACATCTGGGTCGACCCGCGCGAATACGCACCGGGGACGAAGGCGCAGACGATGTACAAATGACGTCTTGGCGGCACGCCAAGACGTCATGGTCGGCGAAGGCCGACCATCCACGTCTTCGTGCCACAAGGAAAGTCGTGGGTGGCCGGGCCAAGCCCGGCCATGACGAATGGTTGGGAGCCTCTCATGTCTAAAGCACTGGACGGCGTTCGCATTCTTGACTTCACCCACGTGCAGTCGGGGCCGACCTGCACGCAGCTTCTCGCCTGGCTCGGCGCCGATGTGATCAAGGTGGAGCGGCCGGGCGTCGGCGACATCACGCGCGGACAGCTTCGCGACATCCCCGATGTCGACAGCCTGTATTTCACGATGCTAAATCACAACAAGCGCTCGATCACCATCGACGGCCGCAACCCGAAGGGCAAGGAAGTGCTCGAGGCGCTGGTGAAGATCTGCGACGTGATGGTGGAGAATTTCGCTCCCGGCGCGCTGGATCGCATGGGCTTCACCTGGGACCACGTCCAGGAACTCAACCCGCGCATGATTCTCGCGTCGGTGAAGGGCTTTGGCCCCGGCCCGTACGAGGACTGCAAGGTCTACGAGAACGTCGCGCAATGCGCCGGCGGCTCTGCTTCCACCACCGGCTTCGACGACGGCCCACCGCTGGTCACTGGCGCGCAGATCGGCGATTCCGGCACCGGACTGCATCTCGCGCTCGGGATCGTCTCGGCGCTGTATCAGCGCATCACGACGGGTCGCGGACAGAAGGTGCTGGTCGCGATGCAGGACGGCGTGCTGAACCTCTGTCGCGTGAAGCTGCGCGACCAGCAGCGGCTCGCGCACGGGCCGCTGACTGAATTTCCGCAGTATCCCAATGGGCATTTCGGCGATGCGGTGCCGCGCGCGGGCAATGCCTCGGGCGGCGGACAGCCTGGCTGGATCCTGAAATGCAAGGGCTGGGAGACCGATCCCAACGCCTATATCTATTTCATTGCCCAGGCGCCGGTGTGGGAAGCGATCTGTGACGTCATCGGCAAGCCGGAATGGAAGACCGATCCGGACTACGCCAAACCACCCGCGCGCCTGCCGCGGCTGAAGCAGATCTTCGACACGATCGAGCTGTGGACCATGACCAAGACGAAGTTCGAGGCGATGGACATATTGAATCGGCACGACATCCCGTGCGGGCCGATCCTGTCGATGAAGGAGATCGCCGAAGAGCAGTCACTGCGTGCGACCGGCACGGTGGTCGAGGTGGATCACCCGACGCGCGGCAAGTACCTGAGCGTCGGCAACCCCATCAAGCTGTCCGACAGCATCTCCGACGTGACGCGCTCGCCATTACTCGGCGAGCACACCGACGAGATTCTGCGCGATGTGCTGCGCCTCGACGAAGCGCGGGTCGCGGAGATCAAGGCGTCCGGCGCGCTCGGTGGCGTCACGCGGGCAGCGGCGGAATAACATCTTTCGTCACCGCCGCTTCTTCTGTCGTCACCGCCGCTTGCGCGGGGGTGACGACAATTGATGATCAGGCAACCGGAGTGGTGTAGTCCGCGTCGCCGACGTGTTCGAACCAGGATGTGCCGGCGCCGGTATCGCTGCTCTCCGACATCGCCAGATGCGCGAACAGCCGATCCGGCGCGGCGCCGTGCCAGTGCAGCATGCCGGGCGGGATGACCACCGTGTCGCCGGGATTCAGCGCCTGCGGCTGCTCGCCCTTGAAGCAGATGCGCCCGACGCCTGACAGGCAATAGAGCGTCTGCCCGACCGGATGCGTGTGCCAGGCAGTGCGTGCGCCCGGGGTGAACGATACCACCGAGGCGCGCATGCGCGACGGTGCCGTGCCGACAACAATCTCGTCCTGGTAGACGGTGCCTGTGAAGTTGGTCGCTGGCGCCTGCTTGGTTGGGCGCGCGGAAGCGCGGACGACGGCCATGGCCTGATCTCCTTCCCGTTGAGTCCCGGCCGATGATAGCAGGCCCGGCCAGCTCCTGCACTGTCCGCACCTTCACGGCAGCGGGCTGCAACAATGCATCGTCGATCTCCTCGATCGAGCGGACCTTGGTCTCAAAGGCGAGGAACAGGAACACGAGCCCCGACATCACGCCCATGCGGCAAGATAGATCAGCGCCGCCGGCTACATGGACCTACCGTTCCTCGAGCAGCGGCGCCCGGAGCGCAGGATCGTTGCCGCACGTGTGCCGGACGTGCGCGAGATCACCGATCTGCTCGGCGCGCGCGTCTATGACTGCACGCTGGCGGCGGCCGCGCTGGGTGTCACCACCGGAATGACCGGAGAACAGGCGCTGGAGCTGATGTTCTAATGCCGTCGAGTGGAGGCGATGACTCATCGCTGTCATGCCCGCGAATGCGGGCATCCAGTGAGACCGGCATTTTTGTTGCGGCCCTGGGTTCCCGCTTGCGCGGGAATGACGATTGCAGGTCAAGTCTCGCGCTCGCCGGTATAAGAAACCCTCAGCCGGCAAGCCGTCGCAGCGTCTCCGCCGTTTGCTGGTCCGCCGGAAAGAATGCCTCCACGGCAAGCTCCGAGAGGGTGATGTCGACCGGCGTGCCGAAGACCGTCGTCGTGCTGAAGAAGGCCAGCACGCCGGCTTGCGTGATGCGGCGGAACGGCACGGCGGTGGTGAGTGGCACCGATTTCGGCGTCGTCACGGCCGACAGCCGACTGGCTGCCATCACCGGATTCTTCGACCACATGCGTCCAACCTGAGCGGCTGCCGCGGAAGGCTCTCGCCTGGAGGCCGGTTTTGGCCAATAGTGCCGGGCTGTCGGTAGCAATAATGGCCGTAACCCGCGAAGCGGCCGATCAGGGAGTAGACGCCATGACCAGACCGCGCCGTATGACTCGTCGCAACGCGTTGCAGTTGGGGGCCGCGGCAGCCGCGGTGCCAGTGCTGTCAGCCGCCCGCCCACGCCGCGCCAAGGCGGCACAGACCATTGTCGTCTGGTGGACCCAGGGGTTCTACCGGGCGGAAGACCAGGCCGTGAAAGACTCCATGGCTGAGTGGGAAAAGCAGACCGGCAACAAGGTCGATTTGACGATTATCAACGGGCCGGACCTGGTTACCAAGATCATCGCCGCGATGAGCGTCGGCGATGTGCCGGACCTCGTGCACAGCGTGACAGGCAATCTGTTCCTGGTGCCGCAGGCGGTGTGGAACGACCAGCTCCTCGATGTCACCGACGTCGTCGAGTCCCAGAAGTCGGAGTTCTCGAAGACCGCGCTGGACAGCTCGCGCTACTACAACAACGCGAAGAAGCAGCGCAGCTACTACACCGTCCCCATCAAGTGCGCGACGATGATGGAAGAGGTCTGGCGCCCGCTGATCGAGGAAGCCGGCTATCACGACGCCGACATCCCGAAGACCCAGGACGCCTATTTCGACTTCTTCCAGTCCGTGCAGGACAAGCTGCGCAGCAAGGGCAAGCGGATCTTCGGCCTCGGCTATTCGATGGCGACCAAGGAGGCTGATAGCGGCAACCTGTTCGCCTCCTTCCTGAACGCCTACGGCGGCGCCGGCATCGTCACGCCGGACGGCAAGCTGCACGTGGACGACCCGAAGGTGCGCAAGGCCGCGATCAGCGCGGTTGAGCGGCTGACCACGCCGCTCAAGAAGGGCTTTGTCCCGCCCGGCTCGATCAACTGGGGCGACGTGGACAACAACAATGCCTTCTACGCCAAGCAGATCGTGATGACGCCAAACGTGACGATTTCCATCGCGGTCGCGCAGAAGGAGAAGCCTGACCAGTACATGAAGGAGATCATCACCCAGGCGGTGCCGCTCGGCAACGACGGCAAGCCAGTGGTGAGCATGCTTGGTGTGTCGCCCTGCTTCATCCCGAAGGGCGCCAAGAACGTCGACGGCGCCAAGACGTTGCTGAAGGCATTCATCCAGCCTTCCAACATGAATAGCTACCTGAAGGAGGCGCGCGGCCGCTGGACACCGGTGATGCCGTCGCTGGCCAAGACCGATCCGTTCTGGCTGGACCCGAGCGACCCCCACATAGGCGTCGGCACGCGCGCTTGTCTGGACAACCCGACGATGCCGTGGTGGCAGACCTACAACCCGGCCTATGCGCAGGTCGCGTCTGAGCAGCTCTGGCCCCAGGCGGAGGCAGACGTCTCGCAGCATGGCATGACACCCGAACAGGCCGTCGAAAAGGCGATCGGCCGCATCAAGGCGATCTTCAGCAAGTTCGAGATCGCTTGAGGTCATTTGGGCGGGGTCCAAGGTCGGGCCCCGCTCTTCACCGCCAGCGCGATGGCCCGCAGTGGTCGGTGATCAGAAGGTTGGTCGGGACATGGCGATACCGCGAGCCTGCATCCTGTGCCTGCTTGCCTTGCTCTCCCCGCGGCTCGCCGATGCCGGCTGCACACCGATCGCGCTCGGCGCTCCCCACGTGATGCTGGCGGATGCGGCGCCGGACACGCTCACCATCACCTTCCTGGGCCACGCGAGCTTCCTGCTCGAGACGCCGGGCGGGGCGCGGGCGGTCACCGACTACAACGGCTACAACGTGCCGGCCGATCCGCCCGATATTGCGACGATGAATCATGCGCACTCGACGCACTACACGGACCATCCGGACCCGCGCATTCGCTACGTCCTGCGGGGCTGGCGCGATGACGGCAAGCCGGCGCAGATCGACCTGACGTGGCGCGACCTGCACGTGGCCAACCTGCCGACGAACATCCGCGACTGGCAAGGTGGCACGGAGGTGTATGGCAACTCGATCTTCCTGTTCGAGAGCGCCGGGCTGTGCATTGCGCACCTGTCGCATCTGCATCACCTGCTGACCGAGCAGGACCTCGTGCTGCTTGGGCACATCGACGTGGTGATGGCGCCGGTGGATGGCGTCTACACGATGAGCCAGCAGGACGTGGCGACAGTGCTCGATCAGATCCATCCTCGGCTTGTCCTGCCGATGCACTATTTCATGCGCGATGTGGTGGAGCGGTTCCTGGACCTGGTGCGCGACCGCTACGTGGTGCGGATCAGCGACTCGCCCACGCTGCGGTTATCGCGCGCGACCCTGCCGGAGCGGCCGACGATCGTCGTGCTGCCAGGCGGCTATTGACGAGCATCTGGAGGTTGGATGGAAAACCGCTCCGTTTCCGGCTGGCATGCCATCCGCGCATCGAGGCTGGCTAGCTGCTGAATATATTGCGGCTCATCCGGTCGAAGCCCCAGCGCCGTCAGGATCGCACATCTCGCCCCGGCGACCTCGCCCACCGCCAGCAGCGCACAGCTTCGACCGTAGTGCGTGTCCGGATCCTCCGGTGCCAGGTCCGCCGCGGCACTCATCTCATGCAGGGCACGCTCCTCCTGGTTTGTGCCGAGACAGAGAAAGCCGAGATGAAGATGCGCAGGAGCGAGGTCCGGATCGAGCAAAAGCGCACGCTCCGCCGCAGCTATGGCGTCTGGAATGCAGTTGAGGCGCATCAGGGAAAACGAGAGGGCGTGATGCAAGGTCGCCTGCCCGGGGTTGCTGCGGATCGCCTGCTCCAGCGTCGCCATGGCGCCGGCATCATCGCCCGCAGTGGATTGCAGGAGTGCCTTTTCATGCAGCGCCTCTGGAAAGTCCGGCGAGAGCGCCAGGGCGGTGGTCACTGCTTCGAATGCCTCTGCAATCTGTCCCAGTCGTCGCAGGGACATGGCACGCGCATAGAGATGCCATGGGTTGACGGGTTCGAGTTCGTGCGCGCGGCGATAAGCTTCAGCGGCTGCGGCAAGATTGCCGCGAACACAGGCGGCATCGGCTATCCGTGCAAAGTCGAGTGCGCTGGCAGGATGCCCGAACGACTGATCTAAAGTGGCATCCGATGATGCGACCAGATGTTGGGAAAGCGTGCGTAGCGCCGCCTCGTCCCGGCTATCCGGCTCGGGCAGTGTTGGTTCGCTGAATTGGAACTCGCTGATCTCCCGGACAAAGATCCGTCGTACCAGGGCCACGGTCTCCGGCGTATAGATCGTCCCATGCGAGCGTCCATCGGTCCGATTCAGCCAATCCAGACTACAGGTAAAGCCGATCTGGTCGCAGAATTGCGCGATCCCCTCGGCTAGGGCATCAAAGCGAATGATTTCTACGGCCTGACGCTCGCCCCTGTAGTAGAGCCATCGATCCTGTGTTCCCAGGTTCTGTTTTGCGTACCGGCGCACGAAAGCCTGGAATCCGTTGTCACGTACATCGACATAGGCGTTCACGTCGATCATCGGCTCGCGGAGTTGATGCCAATAGCCCGACTCAATGCGGTCCCAGGTGTTGCGGACCACCATGACCTTGCGGAACGACCGGATATCGTCGTCGCCGATGAGGGACAGGCACTCGTCCAGCGTTGCGTGGGCGCGGTATTCCGGGACGGGTACGTCGCTTAAGGGAGCAAGGGCGCTGCTGATCGAGGTGCCGCCGCATTTGGGCACATGCAGGAAAATCAAACGGTGGCTCCGGGATATGACCAGCATTGCCAGAGAACTCAGCTCACTTGCCATCGGCGACTGCGCTGCGGTGTATCGGCGGAAGATGCCGTACGACTCATTAGTACTTTGTTTGGAAATCGCAGTGCGAGGCGGCCATCGAGTGCAGGAACTCGCGGACGGAATTGATCAGCGCGGCAGGCGCGGTTGGTCCCCGTGTCACACGACATCAGGACCCCACTTGGCCATTTTTCGGCCTGAGATTGCCAGAACCGTGCCCGCTGCCTGGAAGGCTGGGTTATTGCGCCGCATCGGCGCGCACTGCAGCCGCTTCCGGGTGCCACGCGGGCCCACGAGGAAGCGTCGGGTCCGGCAAGGCGCTGATCGCTGGAAAAACCAGTACGGCGCACCATTGGTGTAGGCACGGATGTCACTGCCGATATCGCGTCGCGTGAGCGGGTTGCTGTAGTGGGTGATCAGTGCCGGGCGCGGCATATCCGGGTTGAGCGGGATCGACCCCCGATGCAAGAGCTTGCCATGCCAGATCATCACATCGCCGCGCTTGGCCAGAAACCGTAGCCGGCGTAGCCGGCGCTCATCGATCAGATTATCATACACCCGGTTGACGAAGCCCTCGGCAAACGTCGCCCAGTGATGGCCACCCTGTTTGCCACCGTCCAGCCCCCGAACCTCCGGTTCCAGCAACTCCTTCACCAAGCTGCCGCGCATGCAGGGCAGACGGTGGGAGCTGGGGATGTACTCGAACGGTCCCGCCTCCTCGGCCACGTCGTCAATTGCGATCCATGTGGCAGCGTACCAGGAGTAAGTGTCATCCGGATTCAGATAATCGTCCTGATGCCAACCGCGCTGCGTACTGACACATGCGCTCAGGTTAAAGTGTGGTGCCAGGAGCGCCCCGAACAGGCTGGCGATCAAATCTACCAGTGGCCAGTACATACAGATTGCCGAGATCTCGTCATAAGAGCAATAGGGGGAGAAATTTCCGAAGGCGCCGAGCACAACGTTGTGCTTCCCGCGCAGTGCCAAATATTCATCCAGCAAGTTGTCCGGAATCAGGCCGCGGAGGATCACGTAACCGTGACGGCGCCAGGCCAACTGCTCGCGTGTCAATCGGCTCTCGTCCACGTCGGCGCGATCCAGCCAAAGCACCTTGTCTTCTGGAAAAGTGGCTGCGAGGCTCTCGAATGCCGCTGAATCTGCCAGATCCCGAAACCGCCGATTGCTGATTGAAAATTGCTCGTTGATTCCCAGCCGTGTTTCACGGGTCGCGGTTACGTCGAGTTCCCGGGTGGGATCTGCATGCCGATTCTCCCAGATTGGCCTGGTCTTCGCTGCATTAAGCGGGACAGGCGAAGCTGGGCCGGCTTCCGTTAACATTTGGTTTAGACTTCTCGATCAGCGTGGCAGCGCGCGGGAGCACACTGAGACCCATGGCTCGAAAAGTTGGCAAGCTGGAGCAACTGGTCCGGACGTCGCCCGACGGAAGCAATCCAGGCGATCGCTTCTGGATCGCAACGGGAGCCGGTATGCGCGTTGGCGGTTACGTCGAGCATGTGAATCGTCGGACCATCGAGGGTTGGATTGCGGCAGGCGAGAGTGCCGAGGTCGCCCTCTCCATCGACGGTGTCGAGCGATTGCGGCAGATCCCTGAAATTCCGCGCCCCGATGCGGTCGCGGAAGGATGGGAGGATGCCAAGGGCTATCGCTTCTATCCAGCCGCGTGCCGGCTCGAACC